>VGTK01000083.1 GCA_016874715.1 Deltaproteobacteria bacterium
TGGCCGAAGCTCCGCGGCTCGAACGCAACCGCCGAAGCTCGGCCGGAGCTCCACGAGCGGACCGACCGTTTCGGCAACCCGGTGTGCCGCGCTCCCTCGCCCCGGCGGGCCGGCCGGCCCGGCTCAGGCCCGCGGGTGCCGTGCGCGGCGCGAGATCGCCGGAGTCACCGGCCGCTCGCGAAGATCGTCGCCAGCTCTTCCGGCGCGACCACCTCGAGCTGCTCGTACGTGCAGTCGCGTGGCGCCTTGTCCGCGCGCCAGCGCCGGAACTGCGCGGTGTGCCGGAAGCGTCGGCCTTGCAGCTGGTCGTAGGCGACCTCGACCACCAGCTCGGGCCTGAGCGGCTCCCACGACAGGTCCTTGGTGCCGGTCCAGCGGCTGACGGCGCCGGGCATCCGCTGCGCCTCCGGGTTTGCGAGGTGGTCGTTCGCCGCCCAGCTCGCCCAGGGGTGGCCGTCGAGCGCGTGGTCGCGGTACGGCGCGAGGAAGTCGACCAGCGCGCGGCGCTTGTCCGTGGTGAAGCTCGCGACCACGCCGACGTGCTGCAGCCCGCCGTCGTCCGCGTGCAGGCCGAGGAGCAGCGAGCCGACGGCGGTGCCCTTGCCGTCCTTGTGCCAGCGGAAGCCCGCGACCACGCAGTCGCACTCGCGATCATGCTTGACCTTCAGCATCGTGCGCCTGTTCGGCTCGTACGCGCCGGCCGCCGGCTTGGCGACCACCCCGTCGAGCCCGGCGCCCTCGAAGCGGCGGAACCAGTCCGACGCGAGCACGTGGTCGCTCGTGCTCGGCGTCAGGTGCAGCGGCGGGTCGGCGACCGCAAGCACCCGCTCGAGGGCAGCGCGCCGCTCGCCGAACGCCACGCCGCGCAGGTCGCGCTCGCCCTCGCACAGCAAGTCGAAGAACACGATCGACGCCGGGATCTGCTGCGACAGGAGCTTCACGCGCGATGCCGCCGGATGGATGCGCTGCTGCAGCAGATCGAACTCGAGCCGCCCGTTCCGGGCGACGACGATCTCGCCGTCGAGCACGCAGCGTGCGGGGAGCTGTGCCGCGAGCGGTGCCAGCATCTCGGGGAAGTAGCGGTTCAGAGGCTTCTGGTCGCGGCTCTGCAGCAGCATGTCGTCGCCGTCGCGGAACACCAGCGCGCGAAAGCCGTCCCACTTGGGCTCGAACAGGAAGCCGTCGCCCGTGGGCACTCCGTCGACGCGCCTGGCGAGCATCGGGAGTAGCGGCGGCATGACGGGCAGGTCCATGATCCTCCTCGGCGGCGCCCAGCATCGACGGACGCCGCTGGTGACGCAAGTCGGGCGCCCGCGCGGGCCGCTCGCGGCGTGGTGACCTCGCTTGCCCCCGTCCCGGCTGCCGGTGAAGCAGGGGCGGCGTGTCGTCCGACCGCGCAGCGGCGCGATCCTCGCGGGCGCCTGCGGGCGGGCTCAAGTTTTTCCCGCCGCGGGTCGAACGGCTGCCGGAGCAGTGATCCAGATGCAGCCGCAGGCCGCGAACCGCACAGACGTCCCCCGGATTCTCGACGAGATCCGGGAGCAGCGCGACCTCGGCGCGAATCCCCAGGCGATCGAGCGTCTCAACCAGGCGCTCGGGAAGGAGCACTGCAACACCCTCGGCCTCGCCCACGCGATCCTGCAGGACCCGGGCCTGTCGGCAAAGATCCTGCGCGTCGTGAACTCGGTCGCGTTCGGCGCGCGCGGTGAGCCGGTCTCGACGATCTCGCGTGCCATCGTGCTGATCGGCTTCGAGCGCGTACGCGAGATCGCGACCGGGCTGCTGCTCATCCAGCAGCTCACGAGTGGGCAGCCGGGCAGCGAGGCGGTGCACGACAACCTGCGCCGCGCATTGCGCTGTGCGCTGACGGCACAGGCCGTCGCGACGCGTGCCGGCGGCGTCCCGCCCGAGCAGGCGTACCTGCTCGGGCTGTTCGCGAACGTGGGACTGCTCTGGCTCGCGGCGTTCTACCCCGACGTGTTCGCGCGCGCGCTCGCGCTCGAGGGGCAGGGCGCGCAGACGCTCGAGGCGGCCGTCACGGCGACGGCCGGCGTGTCGTCCGACCGGATCGCCATGGAGGTGCTGCGGCACTGGAGCCTGCCCGAGACGTACGTGCACCACTTCCGGCGGCGCAGCGGCAACGTCCACGCTTTGCACGGGACGCTCGCGGAGCGGCTGTCGGCGGTCGTGGAGGTCGCGGAGCTGTACACCTGCGCAGGCGAGCTGGGCGTGCCGGTCGACAGCGCACGCGTGACCCGCCTCGAGGCGGAGCTGGAGCTGTCCCCGAAACGCCTCGCCGATGCCCTCGAGAGCGTGGCCGAGCAGCTCCCCGGGCACATCCGTGCCCTGGGGATCGCCCCGGCGCGCCCGCGCAAGGCCGCCGCGCTCGCTCCTGGCGGGGGCGGCGCGAAGGCGCCGCCGGCGAAGGCGTCGCCGCCCGACGTGGTCGTGCAGGCGCAGCCGCCCGGGCCCGTGCCGCCGCTGTGGAGCGCGGACGCGTCGCTCGCCGTCGACGTCGCGGTCGAGGTGACGGGCTCGATCCTCGACGACGAAGACGTCAATCATAACCTGATAGCGGTGGTCGAGGGCGTCGCCCGCGCCGGCGGCTTCGACGTCGTGGTGCTGGGGCTGGTGAGCAAGGCGCGCGACGTGGTCGTGCCGCACTTCTGCTACGGCACGGACCTCGAGCGCGAGGGCGGCCGCCTTGCGGCGCCGCTGCGCCGCGGCGCAGGGCTCCTCGCCGAGGCGATCCTCGACGCGACGCCGCGCGTGGTCGAGCGCGGGACGACGATGATGCTGGTGCCCGCAGGTGCTCCCGTGCCGCGGATCGCCGCCAGCTCGTTCGTGGTGCAGCCGCTGGTCATGCGCGGCAAGGCGATCGGCGTGATCGTCGCGATGCGCACCGGCGCGCCGTCGGTGACGCGCGCGGTCCTTCCGTTCGTGCAGATGCTAAGCAACCTCGCCTGCCTCGCGCTCCGCGAGCTCGCTCGCTAGCGAGGCGCCCGTCAGATGGAACGCCCTGCCGGTTCCATCCTTCGTGGTCGGCAAAGCCGGTGCGGACGTCAGGCGTGGACGGGCGCGCGGCGCCTGGTCCAGTCGCCGGCCTGCTCGAGCTGGGCGCCGACCGCGAGCAGCAGGTCCTCGCGCGCGAACGGCGCGACGAGCTGCGCGCCGACCGGGAGCCCATCCGCGGTCCAGTGCACCGGTAGCGAGATCGCCGGCATGCCGGACTGGTTGAAGGGCAGCGTGTTCACGCCGTAGGGCGCCGCCCGCAGGAAGGCGCGCAGCGGCTCCTCGCGCGTCGAGGAGATCTCGCCGATGCGCGGCGGCGGCGCGCTCTGCGTCGCGGTGAGCAGCAGATCCCAGCCGCCGGTGAACCACTCGGCGATGCGGCGCCCGAAGCGCTGTACGCTCTCGAGCGAGGCGAGCAGGTCGGGTGCGGTCTTGGCGCGCCCGAAGCCGACCAGCGCCCACGTGAGCGGCTCCATGTCGTCCTCGGTCATGGTGCGACCGGCGCGCTCGGCCCACACGTCGACGGCGCGCGCGGTGTTGCTCGCGACGATGGTCACGTAGTGGCCGACGTGCTCGGGGTCGTCGAGGATCGCCGGGTACGCCTCCTCGACGACGTGGCCCGCGTCGGCGAGCAGCCGAGCGGCGCGGTCGACGGCGGCGACGCACTCCGGGTGCAGATCCACGCCGCGGATGCCGTGGCGCAGCATCGCGACACGCAGCTTGCCGGGCGGGCGCTGCGCGCTCTCGGCGAAGCTGCGGGTGGCCGGCGGCGCGGTGTACGGATCGCCGGGCATGCCCCCTGCGACCGCGTCGAGCAGTGCCGCGGTGTCGCGGATCGAGCGCGTCATCGCGAACTCGTTCGAGAACCCGGACCAGCGCTCGCCGACCGCCGGTCCGAACGAGCAGCGGCCGCGCGTCGGCTTGAGGCCGATCAGCCCGCACATGCTGCCCGGACCGCGGATCGAGCCGCCGCCATCGCTCGCGTGCGCGAACGGCACGATGCCTGCCGCGACCGCGGCGGCGGCACCGCCGCTCGACCCGCCTGCGCTGTGGTCGAGGTTCCAGGGGTTGCGGGTCGGACCGTAGGCGTCGGGCTCGGTGGTCGGCAGCAGCGCCAGCTCCGGCGTGTTGGTGCGGCCGAGGGTGACGAGACCCGCCGCCTTGATCTTCTGCGTCAGGTAGCCGTCGGTGGTCTCGCGGTAGCCGATCTCCTTCAGGACGCGCGAGCCGGCGTGGTTCGGCTGACCGGCCTCGGGGCCGCCGATGTCCTTCATGAGAAACGGCACGCCCTGGAACGGTCCGTCGGGCAGCTTCGGGTCTGCCGCGCGGGCGCGCGCGTCGTCGAGCTGGAGGTGGATCACCGCGTTGATGCGCGGGTTCACCGCCTCGAGTCGGGCGATCGCGGCGTCGACCAGCTCGCGCGGCGTCGCTTCCCGGCGGCGCACGAGATCGGCCTGGGCGGTCGCGTCGAGGTTTGCCAGCTCGGAAGGTGTCATGGGGCGGGGATGTACCGTCGCGCGGCCGGGGAAGGCAATCGTCGGCGGAAAACGCCGGCAAGGGGTTCTGTCGCGAGGCGTGTCGTGGCAGGCTTCGCGCCATGCCCGACCACAGCCTCTTCGGGGACGAGCACGTCCGCCAGTACGAAGCGACCGGCGGCAAGGTGGGCCACGACTGGAACGGCACGAGCTGCCTGATCCTGCGCGTGAAGGGCCGGAAGACCGGAAAAGTGCGCAAGTACGCGCTCATCTATGGACGCGACTGTGGACGCGATCGCGACGACTGGGTGCTGGTCGCCTCGAAGGGCGGCGCGCCGGAGAACCCCGGCTGGTACGAGAACCTGGTCGCCGACCCGGATTGCGAGATCCAGGTGTGGGACGAAGTGATTCCCGTCGTCGCGAGCACCGGCAGCGCCGCCGACAAGAAGCGCGTGTGGCCGGCGATGACCGCGCAGTGGCCGGACTACGACAAGTACCAGGCGAAGACGCCGCGCGAGATCCCGGTGGTGTTGCTGCGGCGGCGCTGAGACCTCCTGCGGCGACGCCGGGATGCAGGGTCATTTGGTGTTCGGCAGCTCGCAGCTCTTCTTCTTGTCGTTGCCGCCGCCGACGTCGCTGGCTTTCGTGCCCGCGTAGCACGCGTCGAGGCCCGTTCCGCCGCGCAGCGCGTCGTCGCCCGGGCCGCCCTTGAGCACGTCGTTGTTGCCGCCGCCGCTGAGCACGTCCCGGCCGGTGGCACCCCGCAGGGTGTCCTTGCCGCCCTCGCCGAACAGCCGGTCGTCGCCTGTGCCACCGTAGAGCACGTCGTCACCGGGGCCGCCGCACAGCCGGTCGTTGCCGCCGTGGCCGTCGATCCAGTCGATGTCGCCCTTGCCGACGATGACGTCGCTCTGGTCGGTACCGTTGATGAAGTCGGCGTCGGGACCGCCGACCTGGGTCGCGGGCAGGCCGTCGCAGAGGGCCGTGTCGACGGGAGCGAGGTAGACGTCGTCGATGTTGACCGTGAGCGGCCCTGCGGTCGTCTTGTCGAGCGTCACCTTGACCTCGACCGACTGCGTTCCGGCGGGCGCGGTGATCGGGGTCGCCGGATTCTCCTTCACGCTGACCCAGGTGCCGCGGACGACGTTGGTCGCGTCGAACCCTCTGCCGAGGCCGGAGAGCAGCGTGCCGCGCAATTCGCCCCGCTCATGAAACGGACGAGGATCAGCGCGGGCCCCGTCGCGCTCTCGCCCGCCGCGAAGCGAAGCTTCATCCCGGCGACGAGCTTCGTACCCGGCGCGACGTCCGGCCCGCCGAGGCACCGCGAAAGGCCGATCTCGTCCACGGGCGGGTTCGCGGTGTGGGCGAGCTTGCCCGACCCGGACAGCTGCGAGCCGTAGGCGTCCTGCGTGGCGTCCCAGGTCACCGTTCCGACCCCGCCGCAGCACGGGGCCCAGCCGGCGGTTCCGGTGTCGAAGCCGAAGTTCTGGATCAGCTGCAGCGCCCGTGCGGGTGCCGGTGCGAGCAGGGGTGCTGCGCCGAGGAGCACGATCAGCAGTGTATGCTTGATGCGTCGCATGGTTGCTCTCCTGTCGAGTCGCCGTCTCGGAACGGCAGGACGAACGGCAGCTCGCACTTCTTCTTGACGTTCGTGCCGCCGTCGCCGTAGCAGGTGTCGATCCCGGTGCCGCCCCGCAGCTTGTCGTCGCCGTCGCCGCCGTGGAGCTCGTCGTCGTTGCCCGCGCCGTAGAGCAGGTCGTCGTCCGCGCCGCCCCACAGCTCGTCGGCGCCGCTTTCCCCGAAGATGCGGTCGTCGCCGTCACCGCCGTACAGGACGTCGTCGCCGGGACCGCCGCAGATGCGGTCGTTGCCGGCCATGCCGTCGACCAGGTCGACGCCGCCCCGGGCGACGATGACGTCGGTGTCGTCGGTGCCGGTAAGAAACTCGTCGGTGCCGTCGCCGACGAGGGTGGCGGGAAGGTCGTTGCACAGCGGGGTGTCGTCCGTCGCGACGTAGATGTCGTCGAAGTTCACGGTGAGCGTACCGTTCGACTGCTTGCGGATCACCGCGAACACCTTCAGCGACGCGGTGCCGTCCGGGACCGTCACCGGCATCGACGGGGGCTGCTTGAGAGCAACCCAGGTGCCGCGCTCGACCTCGCTCGTCAGCAGCGTCCTGAACGAGCCGTCGATCGTCGCGCCGCCGCACCCGGCCTGGGGCCGGAACTCGAGCCCGACGTTCACCTCGCCGACCGTCGCTTCGCCGGCCTCGAAGCGGGCCTTCATTCCGTAGACGAGCATCTTGCCCGCGGCGATGTCGGGACCCTCGAGGCACGTCGTCAGGAACAGCGCGGTCTCGCTGATGCCGTCGTGGAACTGCGTGTGCACGAGCCGTGCGGAGCCGGAGAGCGCGGACGCGTAGTAGTCGTTCGTCGGATCGAAGCCGACCGTGCCGGTGGCGCCGCAGCAGTTGCCCCAATCCGCGAGACCGGTGTCGAAGCTGAAGTTCGGCAGCAGCTGGAGCGCGTGGCCCGACCGGGCGCCCGGGCCCGGGACGGCGACGAGCGCGAGGGTAGAGAAGATCCGTTTTGCGGTGCGCATGGCTTCCTCCGGGACCGGGAGGACGCCGGTCCGTTCACAGAGGAGGCGTTCAGGGCCGGTGAACCGGGTTCACTCGCGGGCCGCGCCCGAGGGCGCGGCCGCCCGCGCAAGTGCGCGGAGTTGCGCAGGAAGCATGCCGGACGCCACGGCGCCGGGACGGCGCTCGGGGGAGTGCTGCGGGGCGGCCGGGCGGAGCGGCAATCGTCCGGGGCCGCAGCCGAGTTGCGTGGCCGCGGCCACCCCTCCACGGTAGGTCGCCATGAACGGACCAGTCGCGGTCGTGACCGGAGTCGGTCCGGGAACGGGAGTGGCCGTCGTGCGCCGTCTCGCCGCGGGTGGCTACCGCGTGGCCATGCTGGCGCGCGATCGCGCGCGCCTCGAGCGCTTCGCCGGCGAGATCGACGGCGCGCACGCCTACCCGTGCGACGTGTGCGACCCGGCGCAGCTCGACGCGACGCTGGCGAAGATCCGCGCCGAGCTCGGCACGCCGTCGGTGCTGGTGCACAACGCGGTGGGCGGCGCGTTCGGCTCGTTCCTCGACGTCGATCCCGCGGTGCTCGAGCAGAACTTCCACGTCAACGTGATGGCGCTGCTGCGCCTCGCCCGTGCGCTCGCGCCGGACCTGGTCGTGGCGGGCAACGGTGCGATCGTCGTCACCGGCAACACCTCGGCGCTGCGCGGCAAGGCGTCGTTCGCGGCGTTCGCGCCGACCAAGGCGGCGCAGCGCATCCTCGCCGAGTCGATCGCGCGCGAGCTCGGGCCGAAGGGCGTGCACGTCGCCTACGTCGTGATCGACGCGGTGATCGACCTCGAGTGGACGCGGCGCATGTTCGCCGGCAAGCCGGACGACTTCTTCACCAAGCCGTCGGCGATCGCCGACGAGATCTGGCACCTGCTGCAGCAGGACCGCTCGGCGTGGTCGTTCAACGTCGAGATCCGTCCGTTCGGAGAAGCCTGGTGACCATCGATCCCGCGTTCGCGCGTCGCGATCGCGTACCGGGGCCACCGCGGGGCGAGCGTCGAGACGTTCTGGTTCGGCGCGGACGGCAAGGTCGTCCGCGCGGCCGCGCACTACGAGCCGTAGCGGGGCGTGCGCTGCGGTGCCGGTCGCGCCGCGGGCTCGCTCCACGCGGGCGTCTCCGGCTGCGGAACGCGCGCGAGGTCGCGCAGGTAGCGGCGCTGCTTGATACCGTAGCGCACGCTCGCGTCGAGCTCCTCGAGGACGACCCGCCAGCGGCTCTTGACGGGCTGGTCGTGCGGCACGACGCCGTCGAGCACGCGCGTCCACGCGGCGTCGCGCTCGTAGCCGAGCTCGACCAGGACGTCGATCATGCGCGGGTGGCGCAGCAATTCCGCCTTGACGCGCGGCAGGTGCCGGCGCCAGCGCGCGTTGCGGTTCGCGTCGAGCGCGCGCACGCCGCCCATCGCGATCTCGGCGGGCGTCGTGGGCTGCGCGTGGCGCGCGAACTCCGAGAACGCGTGCCGGCGGACGAGGAACGGAAAGCGCGCAGCGACGTCCGCCTGTACGGCGTCGGGGTCTGACACCAGGCGCTCGTACCCGACCTCGAGGTAGCGCGGGTGGCCGGCGAGCGCGCGTGCGGCGTCGATGCAGCGCTCCCAGCGGTCGTACGAGATCCGGTAGCGGCCCTCGTCGGCGATCTCGCTGGTGATGACGGCGCGTGGGTCACGGTGCACGCAGATCAGGAACAGGTGCGGGTCGGCGCGCAGCAGCGGGGCGACGCGCTTGACGTCCATCGGCTTCTTGCTCGCGTAGACGGGGGACGTCCGCGGTGCCGGACGGAAGATCGACAGCTCGTGCTCGTCGTGGCCGACGTCGGCGAAGCAGGTGGCGATCAGCTCGGCGACGAGCGTGGTGCCGCTCCGCGGGCAGCCCACCACGTGCACGCGCCGGACGGTCCCGGTGCCCGTCCCGGCCGCGGTCGCCGGAGAGTCTTCCTGTCCGTCCCAAACGCTCACGCCGAGCCGTGGCCTAGCACGAAAAGCCGCGGATTGCCTGGGTGTTGCCCCGGCCGACCCACCGGTCGGTCGGTAGTTGCGTGCCGGGTGCCAATTTGGTCTGCTGACGCCGCGCGACCCCGCCCGGGGCGCGTGATTCCCCAACCCGGAACGCAGGAAAGAAGGAGCGCCAGCATGGGTCGCAAGGTGTACGTCGTCGGCGTCGGCATGACCAAGTTCGAGAAGCCCGGATCGAAGAACTGGGACTACCCGGACATGGCGAAGGAAGCGGGCGAGAAGGCTCTCGCGGACGCGGGCATCGCCTACGACCTGATCGAGCAGGCGTGCGTCGGCTACTGCTACGGAGACTCCACCTGCGGCCAGCGCGCCGTCTACACGCTCGGCCTCACCGGCATCCCGATCTACAACGTCAACAACAACTGCTCGACGGGATCGACCGCGCTCTACATGGCGAAGCAGTTCATCGAGGGCGGCATCGCCGACTGCGTGCTGGGACTCGGCTTCGAGAAGATGGAGAAGGGCTCGCTGGGCGTCAAGTTCAACGATCGCACCAACCCGATGGACCAGCAGTTCATGCTGATGAACGAGCTGCGCGGCGTCGGCGCCGCACCCATCGCGCCGCAGTTCTTCGGCAACGCCGGCCGCGAGCACATGGAGAAGTACGGCACGACTCCCGAGCACTTCGCGAAGATCGGCTACAAGAACCACAAGCACTCGGTGAACAACCCGTACTCGCAGTTCCAGGACGAGTACTCGCTCGAGCAGATCAAGGCGGCGCCGATGGTGTGGGAGCCGCTCACCAAGCTGCAGTGCTGCCCGACGTCGGACGGCGCCGGCGCGGCGATCCTCGCGAGCGAGGAGTTCGTGAAGAAGCACGGTCTCGAGAAGAACGCCGTCCAGATCCTCGGCATGGCGATGACCACCGACTTCCAGACGACCTTCTCCGAGAAGAGCTCGATGAAGCTGGTCGGCTACGACATGACGAAGGCCGCCGCGCGCCGCGTGTACGAGCAGTCGGGCGTCGGGCCCGAGAACGTCGACGTGGTCGAGCTGCACGACTGCTTCTCGGCGAACGAGCTGATCACGTACGAGGCGCTGGGCCTCTGCGGCGAGGGCAAGGCCGGCGAGTTCATCGACTCGGGTGCCAACACCTACGGCGGCAAGGTCGTGGTCAATCCGTCGGGCGGCCTGATCTCGAAGGGCCATCCGCTCGGCGCGACCGGTCTCGCGCAGTGCGCGGAGCTGAACTGGCAGGTGCGCGGGCAGGCGGACAAGCGTCAGGTGAAGGACGCGAAGATCGCGCTGCAGCACAACCTCGGTCTCGGCGGTGCGGCCGTCGTGACGATGTACCGCAAGGCACAGCTCGGCTGAGCGGACGCTCCACGTTAGGCGGGTGCGCGGCGGTGGTCGCGCACCCGCCGACGTACGCGAGCTGCGGGGTGCCAGGGCGAAGAGACCGCATGAGCAAGGCCTTCACGAAGGAGTCCGACGGTGCGGACGACGACCTCGACCGGGACGACGACGCGGGCGTTCCCGGCGGGTTCACGAACTACATCACGCCCGCCGGCCAGAGGCGCCTCGCCGACGAGCTGGAGCGACTCTGGAAGGTCGATCGGCCGAAGCTGGTCGAGACCATCGCCTGGGCCGCCGGCAACGGCGATCGCTCGGAGAACGGCGACTACATCTACGGCAAGCGCAAGCTGCGCGAGATCGACCGCCGCATCCGCTTCCTCGGCAAGCGGCTCGACAGCGCCGTCGTGGTCGACAACGCCGGGCGGAGCCACGAGCAGGTCTTCTTCGGCGCCACCGTCACCGTCCTCGACGAGCATGGCAACGAGCGCGCCGTGAGCATCGTCGGCGTGGACGAGCTCGACCCCGGCCGCGGCCGCGTGTCGTGGGTCTCGCCGATCGCCACCGCGCTGCTCAAGGCGAGCGTCGGCGACGTCGTTGCGTTGAAGACGCCGCGCGGCAGCGAGGAGCTCGAGATCGTGGACATCCGGTACGACCCGCTGCCGTGACGGCCCCGCGGCGCGCGCCACCGGACGTGGCTACGTCTCGGTCGCGCGCCTTGCCGGCGGGGTGCCGCGACGCCCGGCCGTGGCGGATGTCCTGGTGGCGGGACGACAGCGAAATCGGCGGTCGTCGTGCGATGACCCGGTCGCGCGCCGCGGCCAGCAGCGCTTCGGCGCGCGCGCGGATGGCGTCGTCGGCCTCCGCCGACAGACGGGCGAGCGCCGCGGCCGCACGCTCCGGGTCGAGGTCCAGCAGTCGCTCGGCGGCGCGCAGCCGGACCGGTGCCGGGTCCGCACCGCGCGACACGGCGTCGAGGTCCGCGGTCTCGTCGGCTCCGTCGCCCTGCGCGACGAGACGATCCAGGGAGGCGATCCGGCGCAGGAGGTGCTGCCGCTCCGTCTCGGGATCGACGCTCGCCGACGAGTGCCAGCCCGTGTCGCCGCTCGCGAGCACGTGCACCTCGACGGAACGACCGAGCAGCAGCATGTAGCTGCGCTCGCGCAGCAGACGCGCGAGCGCTTCTGCGACGGTAGAACCTGCGAGATCGGCGTGCACCGCACCCTCGGGCGCCGCGCCGTGCCACACCAGCCGGCCGCCGGCCGCGCGCGCGACCATCGCCACCGCGTCGTCGACCCGGCTCGCCCGGACTTCGCCGGCGAGCCGGCCGTCCTCGAGCACCAGGTCCGTCGCCGCGGCCGCCGCACCCGCGATCGACAGTACGGCGACGGCGAGGGCTCCCTGGGGGAGCCCCCGCCTTCGTACGCGACCTATCCTCTTCGGTGCGCGTCTCATGTCAGAGCGAGAAGGTCACGTCGCCGTTGTTCTGCACGGTCACGTTCGGACGGATGGGCGTGGCGGTGCCGAACGAGATCCGGGTCAGGCCCGCAGCGAGCCCGGCCTCGATCGCCGGCACGCCGAGCAGCGCCTCGACCAGATCCTCGGCGACGTCGACCAGCTGGTTCAGCTTCGTCTCGACGAAGTCCACCGCCTCGCGCAGGCCGGGGACGGGGAGCGACGGCAGATCGATACGCGGGAACGTGTCGACGTCGACCGACGCACCGCCGACGGCGAAATCCAACATTCCGTCGTCGCATGTGATGGTCACGTCGAAGTCGACGTCCACCGCCGGGTTCGGCAACGGCACCGGCGTGAACCGCTCGATGAAGCCGATCGCGCTCGAGACGCCCGACAGGAACGGCCGCGAGGCGATCGCGTTGCGCGTGTCCTCTTCGAGGTCGAGATCGAGGTGCAGCGTGTTCGCGTCGTCACGCGTGGCCTCGACGAAGCGCGGGCCCTTCCGCTGCCCCCAGCGAACGATCTGGCCCGAGATGCGCGTGCCGGCGAGCGCCTCGATGCGGCTCTCCATCTCGGCGCGCGCCAGCACGAACGGCGGAAAGGGCGGGGTGTAGGTCGCCCAGGTCTGGCTCGCACGCAGCGTGGCGCCGGTGATCGTGCGCGCGCGCGACGCACCGCTGCCGTCGAGGAAGAGGCGGCCGGCTCCCGTGGCGGGGAATGTCTGCGTGAAGATCAGCGCGCCGTTCAGCCGCAGGTCGAGCCGGCAGATGCTCAGCCCGTTGCTGCCGGTCTTCGAGATCCGCAGCCGCGTCACGTCGGACACCGTCGCGACCCCGTTCCGCACGAGGTCGTAGGTGAAGGTGTCGTTGCGCTCGAAGTCGTTGCGCCCATAGTCGAGCGCGGTCGAGTTGCTCCCGTTCAGGCTCGCGAAGACGGGGTCGTTCGTTTGCGCGTTGGTGACGTCGCAGGTGCGGACCGTCAGCTGCGCACGGAAGATCGGCATCGTCTCCGGCGGCGCGGCCTGCGCCTCCCGCACGCCCGGAAAGCATGCGCCGGCGATGACTCCGGCGAGACTGGCGATGCGCAATGCGCAGCGCGCGGGGTGCAACCGACCGAACCGACTCTCCTTGGGCGACATGGCTCCTTTTCCTTCCAGTGTCCGGGCGGCCCGCCACCACGGCGGGCCGCTTCCGAACTTTGGCTAGACGGCAACGCGAGCGACATGCCATCCGCGCCGGGAGCCGCGAATGCGGAGAGCCTGCCTGCGCACCCACCGCGTGCAGGCATCGGCGGGTGCGGATTGACTCCCGCCGTTGCCAGCGTGCGCTGGACGGTGACGATACGCGGGCTTGCGCGGCGCGCCGCGCGATACCCACGTCCTGCCCACGCCGGCGTCGGCGACCTGATCGGAAACCGCGTGTGCGAGGCGGGACCGTGGAGCGGGGTCTGGACCCCGCTCGTCTTGGTCGTCGACACGCTCCACCCGGCGATCGACGTGACCGCCTTCGCGATGTGGGCTCTTCGGGGGGTCGTGTGGGCGGACACCGACGGTGATCGCGATGCGCACGGCGATGTTGGCGCGGCGTGCACCGGATCGGCTCACGAGCCGTTCGTCGTTGCCGAGCCCGCTGCGCCGAGCAGCGCCTGCACCGCGAGGTGGGCGTCGAGCCGCGTGCCGTCCCGGCGTGGGAAGGCCGTCGTCGCCTCGATCGCGACGCCGCGAGCCGCGTGCGCCGCGCGGAGTGCGGCGAGTACGTCCGGGTTTGCGGCGGCACCGCTGGCGCCGCCGCTGTGCGAGTCGTTCCGGAGCGATGACCGCAGCGGCTCGTCCGCGAGCGGCACGGGCTGACCGTCGCGACGGAAGAATCGCGGCCCGCCGTCGCGCGCGACCACCACGCGGTAGGCGTGCTCGTGCACGAAGCGGTGGTGCCTGCGGCAGAGCGAGAGCAGGTTCGAGAGGCTCGTGGCACCGCCGTCGATCCAGCCGACGACGTGGTGCGCGTCGGTGAGGCGGTTCGTGCAGCCGGGAAAGCGGCAGCCGTCGTCGCGCAGGCGGAGCGCGCGGCGCAGCCGAGGCGAGATGCGGCGCGTGCGGCGTGACGGGAGGCTCTCCGCGTCGGACGCTGCGCGAGCGTCGCGGGCATCGTCGACGAGTACGACGCGCGTGTCGCAGGCGAGACGCCGCGCGGTCGCGAGCGCGAGCGGCGTACCGTCGGCGAGCGTGGCGTGCGGTCCGAGCTTCGCTGCGTCGGGGGCGTGCGGTCCGAGCTTCGCTGCGTCGGGGGCGTGCGGTCCGAGCTTCGCTGCGTCGGGGGCGTGCGGTCCGAGCTTCGCTGCGTCGGGGGCGTGCGGGTCGTCGCGTCGGTCGTCCTTGCCGTCCGTGCCCGCCGCGAGCGCCGCGTGATCGACGTGCACGACCAACTCGACCGGCAGTCCCGCCGCGTCGTGACCGTCCTCGTGGACGGCGACGGAGGCGAGCGACGATTCCGCGACGGCGACCAGCGCGTCGGCGCGCGACAGCGCCGGCGGCGGCTCGTAGTGCTGCCCCTGGCCGGCTCGTCGCGCGGGCGGCGACGTTTCCGCGGAAGTGTCCGCCGGTTCCTCCGCCGTGCGGGACCGGGCGGTACGTCCGCCTTCCGCGGAAACGCCGCCGGCATCGGCACCGCGCGACGCCCCCGAACGCGACGCACGGCGCCGCGCCACGTCGAGCGCCTGCAGCACGACCGCCGCCTCCTCCGGGCGGAGCCGCGCCTCGATGCGGACCATGCCGTCGTCCGTGTCCCGCACCCGGACGAAGCGCGCGCTCTCCTCGTCCGCGAGGCTCGGCGGCGGTCCGACTCCCGCGTCGCCGACGACGCGACGGTAGCCGCGTCAGATGCGCTCGAGCTGCGACGCGGTCGCGTGCGTCGCCATCTCGAGCAGCGTCGCCTCGGTGGCGGCCCTCGCGACGCGGGTGATCGCGCGCACCTTCGAGTAGCTGATCGCTCCGCGCCGGAGCGCGTCGTCGACCCGCGGCAGCGTCGCGAGCGCGCGCGCCACGCGGACGCGCTCGCGCGCGGCACCGAGGTCGAGGCCGATCCGCCAGTTGAGCCAGTGGGCGCAGCTCAGCGCACCGTGCGTCGCCCAGCCGCTGCCCTCGTCGAAGCGGCGGATCAGGGTCAGCAGCCGGTGCTCGGCGGCGTCGATGTGGGACGCGACCTCGGCGATCTCGTCCGCGAGCCGGTCGACTTCGGCGGGTGCGAGCGGCGAAGCGAGATGCTCGAGCGCTGCGGGATCGATGCCGGGTATCAGGATCATGTCGAGCGTGTACCACCGCTGTTTCGAGGGGGTCTGCGACGGCTCGTGCGCGGCGATCTCTGCGCGCGAGGGGCGAGGCGGCTCTGCGCGTCGCGCGTGCGGTGGCGGGCTTCGCAGGCGCGGGGCGGAGGCGTCTCGGCGGTCCGATCGCGATGGCCGGGTGGCCCTCGCGAAATCCGTCAAGGGCTGCACGCACCAAGCATGCTGCCCGACCCCGAAAGGCCGCGTGGCGAGATCGTCGCCGCCTTCGTCCAGCGCGTGGCGACCGTAGGGCAATCGCGGTGGCCTCGGCGATCGCATCGCGGAATCAGGAAGACCTTCCGCACCGGGTCGACGGCGCTCTGCTTCGCGACGTCGCTGCCGGCCGTCGCCTCGAAGTCGCGTGTCCAAGGCTCGGCCTCGATCGCCGCCCGCGTATCGGTCAGGATCCGCCCGCGCTCGCGATTCGCCACGCGACCGGCGTCGAGCGGCGGTCGAGGATGCTCGCGCCGGCGGCGAGCGTGCCGGCGACGCCGACCACGGTGCTCTCCTCGTCGCCGTCGAGCGGGCGGAGCTGCGCGTGGACCGTCCACGTCGTGTCGCCGGTCCGGCGCCACACGACGGCCTCGCTGCGCGCCCCGGCGTAGACGCAGGAGCCCGACACGTACGGATCGCTGGCCGCCGTCGCCCGGGTGCAGCGGAGCGCGCCGTCGGGAGCCGGCAGCTCCTGCGGGGTGAAGGCGCCGTCACGCTCGATCCAGGCCACCGCGTGCGACGGTCCGTCGTCCGAGTCGCTCCAGCCGACGATCACGTCGCCGTCGCTGCCGAGCGCGCCACCGCGCGTGCCGCCGCCGAGCAGCGGCAGGGCTTCCAGCCGGAAGGCGCCGTCGCTCTCGGTCCACAGCACCGGCAGCTCGGGGTCGACTCCGGCGCCGACGATGCGTCCGGTCGCGTCGCCATGCGTGGGTACCGGGCCGACGACGAATCCTCCGGCGGGCAGCCGCTCCCAGAAGGCGCCCGGCTCGCGCCAGAGCACGGGAATGCGCGGCGACTCGGTCGCATCGAGCGTGCCGAGGAAGCGCGCGGGCGGCGCGACGCGCACCTCCTCGCTGAACTGCGTCAAGCCAAAGCCCAGCAGCCACGGGCTCTCGCCCGCCGGCCCGGCCGCGTACTGGAACGGCGCGACGAAGCCGCTCGGCGTGAGTCCCGTCCCGTAGGCGTAGACCCAGTCCGACTCGCCGACCGCGACCGGCTCTCCCTGCTGCTGGCAGGCCGGATCGGGCTCGGGCAACCATCGGCAGCCGACCACCGGCAACGGTCCGGCGTCGGGACCTGCGTCCGGCGGCAGCATGACCACACCCTGGCCGATCACGCCGGGCGCCGACCGATAGATCGCGATCCACTCGCGCCGGTTGACGCTGGTCACCATGCCGTCCGCGTCGAGGCGCATCGCCGCAACCGGTCCGGCGGTCGGCGTGGGCGTCGGCTGCGACCGCGACGACGAGCCGCCGCCGCACGCGGCGGTGAGCAGCAGCGCGACCCCGAGCGTCGCAGCCGGCGCGCGGCGCGATGCGCATCCCGCGTGGCGTTCCTGCTCATGATCCCCCCGGGCCGTCACGGCAAGCGCCGCGCCGCCGCGGATGAAGCCTGTCCGCGCAAGTACGACGACGACCCGACGGCGGGGTCTCTGCTGATGTCGCTCACGCTCGCGACGTCGCTTTCGATCTGCGGCGCGAGCAGCGTCTCGACGCGCACGACGCCGGTGTCCGGCTCTTGCCTGCCGTGCGTCGAGCGGGCGTGCACCACCGTCACGCCGCGAAGCCACGTCGGCTCTCCGGTTCCGTCAAGATCGCTCGTGACGGCCGCGCGGGGCAGCGCTGCCGATCGATGCAGCGACCGGCGCCGTGTACGGACACCGGAGCTCGCTGCCGCTGCCGCTGCCGCCGGGTGGCGGCAGCGCGTAGACTCGGGGCCTGGCACCGCCTGCGATCCGTAGACTCGGGGCCTGGCACCGCCTGCGATCCGTAGACTCGGGGCCTGGCACCGCCTGCGATCCGTAGACTCGGGGCCTGGCACCGCCTGCGATCCGTAGACTCGGTGCGTCGCACCGCCTGCGATCCCTCCGCGGAGGTCGCGCTGCGCGACGGCAAGCGCCCAGACCGACCCGACCCGGCTCGCCCGTCCGCGACGGACGACATCCGGTGCGTCACCGCCGCGCCGTCCGGCAACCACGATTGACACCGGCGCCCGCGCACCGCGCCCGGCGCGACGGGCATCCGTGGCTCTGCGCGGCACCCATCCGCTGGCACACGCCGTGCAAAGCAGCACGTCACCGGCGCAGGCACGTGCGGCCCGAGAGCCAGCCGCGAACAGGCTGGCGATGGAGGAGCCGAAGATGGCACCGACGACCCGGAGCGCCGCACGGCGCAGGATGACCCGACGCGTGGCGACGGCCGCAGCCCTGACCCTGCTGATCGGCGCCGAGCCGGCTCGCGCCGGCGGCCTGCTCGAGGAGCCCTGCTTCGCGACCTGCGGGCAGTACAGGTGGTACCTCGCGAAGTCGGCCGAGGTGCGCGACAACGCCACCTGCTGCCTCGCCCTCATCCGGCAGGCGAAGATCGCGGAGGAGCGCGCGCTCGAGCTGTACGAGGCGGCGCGCGATCCGGGCAACACCAGCGCCGAAACGAGCGACCTCGTGCGCGAGGCGAACCGCATGATCGGCAAGCGCGGGCGCCTGATCCGCAAGTTCATCGACTGTGTCAACGGCGTGATCCGCGCGCTCGCCCTGCAGAAGCGCGGCTTCGACCCGCTCGTGGAATACGCCACCGCCTGTGGTGTCAGCCTCGAGTGCGAGGAGCTGCCGTGAGCACCCGCGGCAACGTCAGGGGGAGATCGACCAAGTTCCGCAACGTCATGCTGAGCGTGCTCGCGACCACCGTGCTGGCGCTGGGCAGTCCGACCGCGGTTTGCGCGCAGTCGCCCCCGCCCCGGTGGCGGGCGGCATCTACGACTCGTTCGGCCGAGAGCCGGGGTCCGACAACAGGCTGCCGCCGAACGATCGCAGCCTCAAGATCGAGGCGCTCGGGCTCGGCGGGCTGCGCATCAGCATCTCCGACGGCAAAGGGGTGTTCGAGGGCTCGCAGTTCCTGGTCCGCAAGTGGCGGCGTCAGCTACGACGGGCGCCTCGCGAGCTACTACCAGAACTTCGAGACGGTGCCGGCCCGCAAGGGCATACCGGCGGAGGAGGTCACCTTCGTCTTCCGCATCAACGACCCGATAGAAGACTGCGACCTGTACTTCCGGCAGCCCGGCGGCCCGCTGCGGAGCGAGGTGATCAAGCGCCGCTGATGCGCGGCGCGGCGCGCGCGCCGTCGAAGTCGCCGTTGTCGAGCACGAGATCCGACGGCTTCGCGTCGCCCGGAGGTAGCAGCAGCCGCGTGCGCCGGGAGCTCGGTCGCTGCGGGCCGCCGCGCGTCCGTGAAAACGCGTCCGCGTCGGTTTGCTCGACCGGCTGCACCACGTTCTCTTGCGCGACGCGCGCGCGGCCGCGAAGATAAGGGCCTCGATGCACTCGCCGGGCCGATCGACGAGCAACCTGCGCGTCGCCGTGGCGGCCTTCTGGGGCGTCCACGCCGCGTGCCTGCTCGCGCTTTACACCGGCGTCACGTGGTCCGCCTTCCTGGTCTGCGTGACGCTTTACTGGCTGTGCATGTTCGGCATCACCGCCGGCTACCACCGCTACTTCGCGCACCGGAGCTTCAAGACGGGGCGGGTCTTCCAGTTCGTGCTGGCGCTGCTGGGCACCTTGTCGGTCCAGAAGGGAGTGCTCTGGTGGGCGGCGAACCACCGGGTGCACCACCGGTTCTCCGACCAGGAGGGGGACGTGCACTCGCCGGTGCAGAGGGGCTTCTGGTGGTCGCACGTCGGGTGGATCCTGGTCGAGGACCACGAGGCGACCCTGGTCGATCGCATTCCCGACATGGCCGGGTACCCGGAGCTGCGCTGGCTGAACGAGCACTTCCTGGTGCCGCCGGTGACGATGGCGGTGGCTCTTCTGCTGACCGGCGGCCTCACCTGGCTGGTGTGGGGCTTCTTCGTCTGCATCACGCTGGTGTGGCACTCGACGTTCGCCATCAACTCGATCGCCCACACCTTCGGCAGTCGCCGCTACGCCACCCCCGACCAGAGCCGCAACAACTTCTGGCTCGCGCTGCTCACCATGGGCGAGGGCTGGCACAACAACCACCACCGCTACATGAGCTCGGTACGCCAGGGCTTCTTCTGGTGGGAGATCGACGCGAGCTACTACGTGCTGGTGGTGCTGTCCTGGCTGGGCGTCGTCTGGGACCTGCGCCAGCCGCCGCGGCACGTGGTCGACGGCGAGTCGGGCGACACGGCTGCGCGCGCTGCGTGAGGCGCGCCACCGCCTGATCGCTGGAGAAGGAAGCCGGCGCCGGGCGCGATCAGGACCCGCGTGGATGAACGCGGCCGCACGCTCCACGCGCGCCGCACGACGCGAGCCGACTCGCGGATTCTCGTGGTCGACGGCGATCGGCCGCAGCGTGTAGCATGGAATCACGATGTCGGTCGGGCGGTCGCTCCTCGGGCTCCTGGTGGTGGCCCTCATCGGTGCGGCGTGCTGGCCTGCCGGTCGCGACCGCACGGCCCCGGTCCCGCGCAACGTCATCCTGATCTCGATCGACACGTTGCGGGCGGATCACCTGGGAACGTACGGGTATTCGCGGGACACGAGCCCGGCGATCGACGCGTTCGCGCGGCGTTCGGTCCTCTTCGAGCGCGCGGTGACCCAGGGCGAGAGCACGCTGCCGGGGCACGGCGCGATGCTGACCTCGCGCTACTACGGCTCGTACCACTCGTCGCCGGTCCAGGGCGGTCCGCCGCTCGAGGTCGATACGCTGGCGGAGATCCTCGGGGGACAGGGCTTCGCGACCTGGGGGTTCGTCGATGGCGGGCGCATGCGGCGCGTGTTCGGTTTCGATCAGGGGTTCGACCACTACGAGGACGAGCGCGTCAAGATCAAGAGGTTCCTGCAGAAGGTCGAGGCGTGGCTCGACGGGCACCAGGCCGAGCGCTTCTTCCTGTTCGTCCACTGCTACGACGTCCACACGCCGTACACCGCACCCGACCCCTTCGGCGGGAGCTTCGTCGACCCCCAGTATCGCGGGACCTTCCGGCCGAACGCGGCGAACTTCGATGCCGTCGAGAGCGGTCGGCTGTCGTTCGGTCCGGACGACCTGCGCTTCGCCATCGCGCGCTACGACGGCGGCATCCGTCACACCGACCACCACATCGGCGGGTTTCTCGAGCGCCTGGAGAAACGCGGCTTGATGGACTCGAGCGTCGTCATCCTCACGTCGGACCACGGCGAGGAGTTCCAGGAGCACGGTGGCTTCCAGCACAAGAAGATCTTCCGCTACCCGAACCTGCACGTTCCGCTGATCGTGCACGCGCCGGGGCGCTCGCCGCGCCGGGTGGCGGACCCGGTCGAGCTCGTCGACGTCGTGCCGACGGTCCTCGATCTGCTCGGCCTGCCACCGCACCCCGGCGCGATGGGCCGAAGCCTGGCGAGCATCGTCGACGGTGGCACCGACGAGGGCCTCGCCGGCCGCGTCGCCTTCGCCGAGGGAACGATGCCGGGGTCGGGCTGGCGTACGGTGGTGTCGCGTCGGCACCAGCTGCTCCACGACGTGCAGCGCGACGAGTCGCACCTCTACGATCTCGAAGCGGATCCGACCGAGCAGGTCGACATCGCGGCCCAGCAGCCGGCGCTCGTCGGGCAGCTCCTGACGGTGCTGCGCGAGCGGCTGGCGGAGAACGAACGGCGCAATCCGGGCAGACCTGCGGAGCAGCGGCCGATCGACGAGGAGACGCGGCGGCAGCTCCGTGCGCTGGGCTACGTCGACGAGTGAGGTGCTGTCGGGCTCGTTCGCGACCGGTTTGAGGACGGGTCCCCGGTCGCCTAAGGATCGCGACCGATGACGGCCGGAGATCCAGCAGACCAGCCACGCCTCCTCGGGCGCGGCTCGGAGCGCATCCTCCGTGCCTGCATGACCGCCATCCGCCCGCGCGGGTCGGGCTTCGACCAGCCGGTCGACGACGACGTCCTCCTCGGGGTCGACCGCTATCTGTCGAGCCTGCCGCCGCTGCTCCGCGTCGGCATGCCGCTCGGCATGCGTCTCCTCGAGTACGGGCCGCCTTTGTTCGCGAAGCCGCGGCGCTGGACGACGTTCTCGCGTCTGCCGCGCGAAGAGCAGCTCGCCTACTTCTCCGGCTGGCTGCACGCCGGGGGCCTGCGCGGCAACCTGGCGCTCGGCCTGCGGACGGTGATCTACCTGGTGTTCTACCAGCACCCGCAGGTCCTGGCGTCTCTCGGCGTCGACTGGGAAGGGCGCGCGCGCGACCTCGTGCAGGAACGCGCGGCCCTGCTCGCGCAGCGAGCGCAGGCGGGCCCGGCGTCCGGGCGCCGGGGCGACGATGCTTGACGGGGGCGGGCGAGCCCTGGCTCTGCCCGCGATTCCCTATCCCAACGTCGAGCGTGGCTCGGCGGTGCGCCGGGACAGCGTCTACGCGGCAGACGTCATCGTCGTCGGCACGGGCGCCGGCGGGGCGACCACCGCCGCGGCACTCGCCGCGATGGGCCACGACGTCCTGATGGTCGAGGAGGGCGACCTGCACCGGACGGAGAGCTTCACGACCGATCCGCCGACGATGCTCCGGCGTCTCTACCGCGACGCCGGCACGAGCCTCATCTTCGGCACGCCGCCGATCCTGTTCGCGGAGGGCAAGTGCGTCGGCGGGTCCACGGTGATCAACGGTGGCATGTGCTGGCGGACACCGGACTTCGTGCTCGATCGCTGGGACCGGGAGCACCGCATCCCGGACGTGTCGCCGCGCGCGATGCAGCCCTGGTTCGAGGCGGCGGAGCGCATCCTGCACGTGGAGTCGAACGACGAGCGCACGTGGGGGCGCCACTCGCGCTCGTTTGCGGACGGAGCCGCGAAGCTGGGCTGGCCGACCAGGGTCAACCCGCGCAACATGGACCGCTGCGTCGGCCTCAACAACTGCGCGCTCGGCTGCCCGACGGGTGCGAAGCAGTCGATGCTGGTCACCGAGGTGCCGCGCGCCCTGCGGCACGGCGCCCGGCTCCTCGCGCAGGCCCGCGTCGAGAAGATCCTGTTCTCGGGTTCGCGGGCGATCGGCGTGCGCGGCCACCTGGTCGGCGACAACGACCGGCCCACGTACCGCTTCGAGGCTCGTGCCCCGCTCGTCGTTCTCGCCGCCGGCGCGCGCCACACGCCGGGCCTGATGATGCGGAGCCGGCTGCGCTCCGCGGCGCTGGGGCGAAACCTCCGCACCCACCCCAATGCGAAGGTCGTCGGCGTGTTCGACGAGCCGCTCGACCCGTGGATCGGCGCGCACCAGACGCACCAGATCCACCACTTCCTCGAGGACGGCATCCTGATGGCGTGCGCCGCGGTGCCGCCCGGCATCCTCGCCATGGGCACGCCGGGACTCGCGGCCGAGCACGCGGCGCGCATGCGGCGATACAACCACCTGATGACCGCCGCGACGCTGGTCGAGGACACCGGCGAGGGCCGCGTCCGGCTGGGCCCGGACCGTCAGCCGGTGATGAGCTTCCGGCTGTCGAGCCAGGACGTCGAGACCATCCACCGCGGCGTCGCGCTGACGGCGCAGGTGCTGTTCTCGGCCGGCGCGCGATCGGTGTGGCTGCCGTTCGCCCACCTGCCCGAGATCCACTCGGTCGACGAGCTGGCGAAGATCGAGACGCTGCTGCGCAAGCCGGGCAAGATCGAGCTCATGACGGTGCACATCATGGGCAGCGCCCGGATGTCGCGCGACGGTGGCGACGGCGTCGTCGACCCGAGTGGCCTCGTGCACGGCGTGACGGGTCTCGCCGTGGCCGACGCGAGCCTCTTCCCGTCGTCGATCGGCGTCAATCCGCAGGAGACGATCGTGGCGCTGGCGCTGCGCAATGCCGAGCGGATCGCCGCGACGCTGACCAGACCGAAGGCGCTGCGCGCGCAGGCGGCGAGCTCCGTGCCGGCGGCCGAGCGCGTGCCGGCGACGGCGTCGGGAGTCGGGCGATGACCTTCGAGGAGCTCACCCGCTACGGCAACGCGGAGCTCGACGAGGTCCATCGCGCGGGACGAGCGCCGCTCCTCGCCGACCTGGCCGGCCGGGAATACTGCGGCTGGAACCGTCCCGCACACTTCTCGCTGATCGGCATCCGCAAGTTCGTCAAAGGCTTCTTCGTTCCGGAGCAGACCGATCCCGAGCGCGCGGACGAGATCGAGGGCTTCAACATCCCGGCGATCCAGAACGGCCTCGATGGAGAGTGGCTCGCCAAGCACGACGACGACCGGCCGAAGCGCTTCGGCTTCTACATCACCCGCCCGCTGCGACCCGGCGAGCGCGGCGGAAGATTCGAGAACAGCCTGCTGCTCGACTACGCCGCGAGCCGGCGCAACGCGACGCTCGATCCGAGCCGCTTCATCCGCGACTTCGTCGTCCAGGTGAGGCCGGGCGACGACCGGCTTCTCCTCGGCAAGGCCATGCTGGCGCTCGCGCCCGGACGGCTGGTGTTCTCGAACTTCTTTCTGCTGCGCTTGCGGCGCCGCCACGACTGGCGAGGCTGATCCCCGCGCCGCGCGTCAAGCAAGGCCGAGCTTGCGCGCCAGGTCGTCGACGCTCGCGAGCAGCTTCTGGTCGTCGGGTACGCGGCCGTCCGGGGTGACGCGATCGACGACCTCGGGCAGGACCTCGGCCAGACCACGCGCGGCGTCCTGCTCGGAGACTCCGGCGTGCCGCGCGATCTGCGCGAGCGCATCGCGTCCGAACACGCGGTCGAGCGCATCGGCCGGCATCGGACTGTTGGCGCCGCGGCCGACCCAGGAATCCGCCTCCGCACCGAAGCCCGCGCGCTGGAACTGCTCGAGCAGCGCGCCCAGCCCGCCGCCGGGGCTGCGACCGGCGCCGCCCGCGCCGCCGAGCACCTGCGCGAGCACGTCGCCGAGCCCGCCCG
>VGTK01000084.1 GCA_016874715.1 Deltaproteobacteria bacterium
TCGTGGGGAGCGTTCGGCGCCCCGTCGCGCTCAGGGCGACTTCCTTGCGAGTGTGAACCTCGAGGTCCGGGATCAGTCGGGGAAGACGCTGCTCGAGACCGGAACCCGCGGTCGCCGGTTCTAAACAGATCTGCCGCCCGGCCGGTACACCGTCGCCGCGAGGCGCGAGGGGCGCCGAGGCAGGCCCAGGCCGTGCAGGTCGCGTCCGGCGGGCATCAGCAGGATCCGGCGAAGCACGGCGCCGTGTCGGGCAGGTCGATCTTCTCGAACGCCTGCGCCCACGTGTACTTCGTGTCCTCGTCGTGGATCGTGCCGTCGTCGGACAGCTTCTCCCACTGGCTCGAGTGGTCGCCGCCGGCGAGCCCGGCGCTGTTCGGCTTGCAGGGACGCTACCTGCTTCCGCTCGCGCCCGACGTCCTGCTCGCGCCGCCGTCGTTCGCGGCGGGACGGCGGTGGTGCCCGGACCGTGTCGTCGCCGCGGCCGTGGCGGTGCTCACCGTCGCAGGCAACCTGGCCGGCCTGAGCGCGCTCGCTCGCCACGACTGGGCGGGGTGACGGATTCGTGATGGCTCGCCGCACCCCATCTGGTCGGGCGGCTTCGTGATGTGAGGCGGTCGCGGTTTCTCTCAACCGGCCTCCTCCAGATCCGCGAGCAGCACCGCCACGTCGTCCACGTCGAGGCCGTCGTCCGCGCCGGTCAGCAGGGCCGCGAGCACGACCAAGTGCAAGGCTCCGAGCGTGTCGTCCACGGTCGCTACGCTACCGTGCCGGGCAGGCGCAGGGCGATGCCGGCGGCGCAGCGAGACGCGGATGCGCTCCACCGGGTGATCAGCGCTCTGCAGGCTCCGCAGCGCCAGCGCGGGGCGAGCCCCCCGGGGGGCGGCCCGCTTCACCCATCACCCCCCGTCGCTGGAATTCATTGGGGACCCTATCGAAAGCGCGGCGCACAATGGGTGGGCCGCGGCGACCACGGTCCCGATGACCACGGCGAGTAGGGTCTGCATCGGCGGCCCTGACGCAGCACGAGCGCCGCCGTCGCCTGCGACGCCCGTGCCGGAAGAACAAGAATCAAGGGATCGAGATTCGAGAGTCCAGTCAGGAGCCGCCGCGAACGGCACGGACGCGGTTGGAGGAGTTCTTGAAGTCCGCGGGCGTGAAGCCGTCGCTGAAGTTCACGCCCCACGCGAAGCTCGGATTGAGGGCGTACGAGGACGACGACCAGTAATTGGCGGGAACGGTGCAGCTACACGCGAGCACCGTGCAACTCGCCGCACATCCCGTGTTGAACGCCGGCGACACCGCCGGATTCACGCTCCCCAGATTGACGAGCGAGTACAGCTCGAAGCTGTTCGGCAGCCGCCAGTCGCAGAATCCGGCGAAGCACGGCGGCGTGTTCAACGTCGCGATCTTGACCGCGACCGCGTTGGCCCACGTGTAGGTGGTGTCCTTGTCATGAATCGAGCCGTCGTCGGACAGCTTCTCCCACATCAGCGCCGTGCGCTGGTCGCGGATCGTCCCGTCTCCGAGGTCGAGGTAGGCGCGCGGCTCTCCACGCCGCAGTTCGCCGTCGTGCCCCGTGCCGACGCAGTCGATCACATCGCCGGCGGTGTTCCAGCACGTCGTCTGCCCGGTCCGGACGGGTCTACTTCTCTTCGCACCTGCGTCGGCCTCCTGGGCAAGTGCAGCGAGCAAGAGTCCTGCGACAAGCGGGGCGATCATCGGGAGTCGGATCATCGGCTACCTCCGTTCGAGTGAGAATCGGCCCGCTGTTCTTACGCGACGACAACACTGCGCGGCAACGTGAACATTGGCGGCCACCGGGAACGGTCCCGGAGCGATGGCGACGGCGCATCGAGCCCGCAGATACGCCTGGCCGCCGGGCGAACGGGGCTCCTGCGGCCCCGCGTCGCCAGCGCGAGGCCCGTGTGCGCGCAGCGCCAAGGGACCGGAGGGGGGTATGCCGGCGTCGCCCACCAGGGGGGCCATGCGGGATTAACAGGAGGCTCCATCGGACATTTCCCAGATGGAACGGGATCATCCCCGGTCTCGGAGCCGAATACCTCGCCGTGAGGCCCCGGAGCAAGGCCTTTCTCCAAGGCATGCGGGCGTCGCGAGCCGCATCGACCCGAAACGGGGGCTCTGGCCCTTCGCGAACGGCTCTCGGACGGCTCTGCGGCAACTCCAGGCGCACCTCTCCCATCGGAATCCTCGGCGAAGCCGCCCCGAATGTCAGCACGGCTCCAAATCCGGCGGCCTCAGCCTCGCGATCCGCGCCAGGATGCGGCCGAACAGCTCGCGGGGCACCGCGACCTCGGCCATCTGGAAGATCGCGTAGCGGCCGTGCGAAACCACCTTCGCGCCGATCTTCACCACCTTCTCGCGCAAGCTCGTGAGCGACCACCGCTCGATCTCGCCCGGCAGTGCGAGCGTGCGAAGGAAGTTGGCGAGGTTGTAGGCCAGCGCGTGGAGTTGGAGCCGCACCGCGTTGCCTCGGAAGGTTACGCACGACAGCCGCGTCCACTTGACCGCGTTCTTGCCTTCCTTGATGTACTGCTCCGCCGTGCCGCGCCCGTTGTAGAAGGCGACGACCTTCTTGGCCGGGCGGCGCAGGTTCGTCACGATGAACCCGACCCGTGGGTACAGCTCGCCGGGATGCCACTCGACCTTCGCGACCACTCGACGCTCCCGCTCCCAGGTTTGCGCCTGGTAGTGGAAGCTCGCGTAGAGCCGACGCACCGACTTCGGCGGCCGACCGACGGGGCGCTTGAGAAGCGGCGCGATGCGTTCCTGGAGCACCGCGTTGGCGGGCAGGCGGATCGCGTACCGGAAGCCCTCCACTTCCAGGTACTCGTACAGGTCGGGAAGCGCGAAGGCGGCATCGCCGCGGAAGAATCGATCCTTCTCCTCGCCGCGGTAGCGTGCGACCACCGGCTCCAGCACCTCGCGCCACCCATGCGCGCTGTGGACGTTGCCCGGCCGTAGCTCGCATCGCTCCAGGTCACCGTGCTGGTTGAACACGAAGAGCGGGTGGTAGCAGGTGCACTCGAAGTGGCCGTTGTACGCCGTGCCCTCCTGCTCGCCAAAGGTCGGGCTCACGCTGCTGTCCATGTCGAGGATCAGCGTCTTGCTCGGGCGTCGTAAGCGGGCGCGGTCGATCCACTGCCCGGACAGGTCGGCGAGTGCAGCCAGGTTTCGTTCCTCCGTCATGGTCCCGGTCTCGCAGCGCCCCATCTGACTGGTCGAGGCGGCGCGATCCGAGATCGCACGACCACCGACGATCCAGCGCATCGCGGGGTCGCGCCCGAGTCGGTCGGCGTCGTTGACGTCCTCGTACCCGGCGAGACGGCCGAACACGGCCTGGCGGAGCTGAGCGGTGATGCTGTGGCGACCGTTGCGTCCGGTGCGCGTGTCGCTGAGGACGTCGTCGGCCATCTCGGTCAGGCCGAGCGCCTCGTCCAGCTCGCGGAAGGCAAGGAGCCCGGCATCCGAGGTGACTCGCGAGCCGTGGAACTCCAGCTTGAGGCGGCGGTCGAAAATTACCCGGAGATTGTGTTTTCTATCTTCACCCGTCGATTTTCGCATCCGCTACCCCTCCGACCGCCATCCAACCCTTGAGCCTCATACCCCATTCAATCGCGGAGGTCAGCGATTCCCGGAGGGCATCTGGGAAATCCGGGCTCAAAGGAGAAATCGCGATGCTGAAGGATGCCTCAGGCTCCTGCGAGCCGACGCTGATCCGTGCGCGACAGCAGGCCGCTCAGCGGCGCGGCACGAGGTCGTTGACGCGGACGGTCGATCCGCCGGGCAGCGTCAGCAGCTCGCCGGAACGCGCGCGGCGCGACACGCGGTAGCGACTCGCGGCGCGGTCGGGACGCTGCGACACCTCGACGATGCGGTCGGGCACGTTGACGATCCAGTGCTCGGCGATGCCGGCACGCGCGTAGGCGACGACGCGCTTGCGCTTGCGGTCGAAGGCGAGGCTCGCGTCCGAGACCTCGATGAGCAGGAGGATCTGCTCCGGTGTCGGGTGGCCGCTCAGGTAGTCGTCAGGATCGTGCGTGCAGATCGCGAAGTCCGGCTGCGGCTGGCTGTACGGGTCGAGCCGGACGGGGAGCTGCACGCGCATGCTGTACCGAGGTGCCAGCATCGGGATGAGCAGCATCGAGATCTTGCCGACCGTCGACGCGTGCGGCGGGTTGTTCGTCCCCATGGCGATGATCTCTCCGTCGAGCAGCTCGACGCGCTCGTCGCGGAAGAGGCCGGCGTCGTGCATCCGGTAGTACTCCTCGCGCGTGAAGCGCCTGGGCTCAGGAGCCCGGGAGGAAGTCGCCATGCGGAGAGCGTAGCGACGCCCGCGAGGGGCAGTCAATGCGCGCGCGGACAAGACTTCACCGGCCGCGGGGCCGGCACGACACCGGCCCGGGAGCGGACTCGACGGACGCCCGTCCGCCGCCTAAAAGGGCTTCTTTCCCGCGAGCAGACCGCGCGGGCCGCCGCTCGCGCTGCACGAGAGATCAGCCATGGGACGCATCTTCGAGACACGCAAGGCCACCATGTTCGCCCGCTGGGACAAGATGGCGAAGGCATTTCACCGCATCGGGAAGGAAATCACGATCGCGGTGAAGGCGGGTGGCACGAACCCGGAGTCGAACCCGCAGCTGCGCCGCGTGATCCAGAACGCGCGCGCGGTCAACATGCCGAAGGACAAGGTCGACGGTGCGATCAAGCGCGCGTCCGGCCAGGACGCGAAGGCCTACGACGAGATCATGTACGAGGGCTACGGCCCGCATGGCGTCGCGGTGATCGTCGAGGCGGCGACCGACAACGCGACCCGCACGGTGGCCAACGTCCGCGGCCACTTCAACAAGGCGAGCGGCAACATGGGTGCGACCGGCAGCGTCGCCTTCCAGTTCAAGCGCATGGGCGTCTTCCGCCTGAGCCCCGCCGGCATCGAGCAGGAAGAGCTCGAGCTCGACCTGATCGATCACGGCCTCGAGGAGATGGGCGAGAGCACCGGCGAGAAGGGCGAGCCGCAGCTCGTCCTGCGCTGCGCGTTCACCGACTTCGGCCAGCTGCAGAAGGCCCTCGAGGACCGGAAGATCACGCCGGTGTCGGCGGAGTCCGAGTACATCGCGCAGACGCCGGTCGAGCTGCCCGAGGACAAGGCCACCGAAGTGCTCAAGATGATCGACGCCCTCGAGCAGGACGACGACGTCCAGAAGGTCTTCCACAACCTTGCTTGACGCGCCGCGCGCGCTCGTGCTGGTGCCGGGCGCCGCGGCCGAAACCGTGCAGCTCGTTGCGCGGTAGGCGTGTGCTTCCGCAGTTTCCTGCAGGACCGCGCCCTTGCGTTGCGGACCGCATCCTCGGCGTCGGAGCGGCGCCGCCGCGACGGAATGGCAGATTTTCGTCAATCACCGTCAGTCGCGCACCGCTTGCCGGATCGTTCGACTCGCCGCCCGCGGCCATCAGCGGGGCAGATGCCCCCTCGGGGGGTTTTGCGGGCGGGTCGACCCGGGACGAAAGGGGCGCTTGACCCACCGTCGGCCCGGGACGAAAGGGGCGCTTGACCCACCGTCGCCCCGGGACTGCGCGGAAAGCGGCCGTTCCGGCGGTGCCAGCGGTTCGGCAAGGGAATTGCGCCGGGCACCGGCATCGCCGACGGGCACGCCGACGGCAAACCGGAGGTCGAAGAAGATGAGAAGAAAGCTGTTTGTTTGGACGTTCGGCGCCGTGGTCCTCTCCGCGTGGATCGGAATGATCGGCGCGGATCCCGCGATGGCGCGGCCCGCCACCAAGAACGACCTCGACGCCGACGGCCTGACAAACCGCAAGGAGGCTCGCCTCGGCACCGACCCGCTCGACGCGGACTCGGACGACGACGGGAGCGCCGACGACGGCGACGCGGACGAGGACGTCCAGAACGTCGGCTGAAGCCGGGAACCTCTCGGGTGGGCGGAGAGAGCACGCGGGGCCGGCGCGATTCGCGCCGGCCCCGTCCGTATTTCAGGCCGCTCGCCCAGCCGCGTTCAGCGGCCGATGGCGCTGCGGAAACGCTCGATGATCGCGGTCGCTGTCTCGCGCGCGTCGGCGAGCATCGAGTCGGCCGAATGCTTGACGTCCTGCCACGACTCGTCGGCGGCCGTCCGCAGGCTGGCGAGCGTCCTGATGACGTCGCGCTGGCGGCTCTTCAGCACGCCGAGCTGCGCCTGGGCTTCCTTGCGGAGCTCGCGCACGCGTTGCCGGGCCTCGGCCTCGATCTGCTTCTCGGCCTTCACGAGGCCGCGACGGACGTCCTCGATCGCGCACTCGAGGGTCTTGACGCCGGCCTGAACCTCGCCGTACGCGGCCTTCGCCTCGCGCGACATGGTGTCGCGAACGCTCGCACCGGGCGCGCGGCGCGCCGGGGAGATCGACTTCCTTGCGGGCTTCTTCGGCATGTTTCCTCTCCTGCCGCGGTCCGGTTCTCTGGTGCCGGCCGGCGGCGCTCGGACCTGCGGGCGCTGGCGCTCGCGATCCCCTCCCTCGTCGAATATCACGATTCCGCGGCGCCGTGAGCAGGGGAACTGCGCCCCGGGCGCAGAACGTCCGGTTGCTGTCCCCGGCCGCGACGATCGACTAAACGATCAGCGATGCCGCCACCGGCCAGACGCCTCTCGAATCTGCGCGAGTCGACGATCCGCGAGATGACGCGGCTCGCGCTCGAGCACGGCGCGATCAACCTCGCGCAGGGCTTCCCCGACTTCCCGCCGCCGCCGGAAGTCCTCGCCGCCGCTCACGCGGCGATCGACGCGGGGCACAACCAGTACGGCATCACGTGGGGTGTGAAGCCGCTGCGCGACGCGCTCACCGCGAAGCTTCGCGAGCGCTACGCCCTCGACTTCGACCCCGAGCGCCACGTCGCGATCACCTGCGGCGTCACCGAGGCGATCGGCGCGGCGCTGCTCGCGGCGGTGGATCCGGGCGGCGAGGTGCTGATCATCGAGCCGTTCCACGAGAACTACCTGCCGGCCGCGACCTTTGCCGGCGCCGACGCCGTGTTCCACGCGCTGCGCCCGCCCTACGTGCTGGACCCCGACGAGCTGCGCCGCTCGATCTCGCCGCGGACCCGCGCCATCATCCTGAACTCGCCGCACAACCCGAGCGGTCGCGTGTTCACGCGCGAGGAGCTCGACGGCGTCGCACGGCTGTGCGTCGAGAACGATCTCGTCGCGATCACCGACGAGATCTACGACCGCATCCTTTACGACGGCCGTGTCCACGTCCCGCTCGCGACCCTGCCCGGCATGGCGGAGCGTACGATCACGATCGGCGGGTTCGGCAAGACCTTCGCGGTCACGGGCTGGCGGCTGGGCTTCGCCTGCGCGCTCGAGCCGCTCGCGACGGCGCTGCGCACGGTGCACGACTTCCTGACGATCTGCGCGCCGACACCGTTGCAGCATGCCGCCGCGGCGGCGCTGTCGCTGCCCGAGGCGTACTACGAGCGGCTGGTGCGCGACTACACGGAGCGCCGCGCGCGGATGCTCGCGATCCTCGGCGAGCACGGGTTCCGCGCCCAGGCGCCGGAGGGAGCCTACTACGTGCTCACCGACCTCGGTCCGCTGGTGGGCGTCGGCGACGACCATCGAGTGGCGCGGCACATGATCCGCGAGGTCGGTGTCGGGGTCGTGCCGGGCTCGAGCTTCTACGGCACGCCGGGGCTCGGCCACGACACCATCCGCTGGGCCTTCGCGAAGCGGCTCGAGACCCTCGACGCGGTGGCCGAGCGGCTGCACGCGCGGCTCCCGCGCCCCTGACGCACCGTTCGCGGCGTCGGGCGAGCCGCTCGGACGATCGTCGGCCCGTACATCGGGCTTTGATCATTGACCGCCCGAAAACCCTCGCGTAGCGTCCGTTCCTTGTCGCCGGACGTCGCCGATACTCCAGCTGCGATCGATGCTTTCGCCGGCCGCGAGGGGCCGGAAACGGCGCTGTCGCTGGCCCGCGTCGTGAGGCGTCTGAACCGGCTCGCCGCGCAGCGCGCGCTCTATCGCTGTCTCGCGACCGCGCTGCTCGGTGCCTCGGCCCTAGCGGCCGCCGCGGCGCTGCTCTCGACCGAGGAGTTCCGGATCGCGCTCGTCGTGCTCGCGCTCGTCGTCGCCGTCGTCGTCGCGCTTTCGGTGCGTGCGCTGAGCCGCCGCTGGGCCGATCCGCTCGCCGCTGCCCGCTGGGTCGAGCAGCGGATTCCGCTCGAGCAGCGGCTGCTGACCCTGGTGAGCGCGCCGCACGACGGCGCGTCGGCGCGCATCTGGCCAGAGCTGGTCGCCGACAACCGGGCGCAGCTCGGGCGCTGGTCTGGTGAAGGTCTCGGCATCGCGGCGGTGCCCGCGAACGTGCTGCTCCTGCTGCTCGCGCTGGTCGCCGCGTGGTTGTTCCTCGTGCCGTGGTACGGCGACGACGGCGGCCCGCTCGAGGTCGCCGCGCGCCCGCCCGCCGCCGAGCAGGGATCGACGGGGGACGGCGAGGGGGCGGGCGGCGTCGCGGGTCCGGGACCGCAGGCAGCCTTCCAGCCCGGCACGCAAGCAGGCGCGAACGGTGACGCGGGGCAGAAGCAGATCGCAGGCGCAGCGTCTGCTGCAGCGGTGGGCGCCCTGCAGTCGGAGCTCGCAAAGAACTTCGCGCGCTCGCTCGGCGGCAACGCGATGCTCGACGGCGGCTCGGGCAAGTCGGGCGACGGCGCCGAGCCGCAGGGCAAGCGCGGTGCGGTCGCGGAGTCCGGGCTCGGCAGGTCGAACGCCGAGGAGGGCGGCCGCACCCCGGACGAGGAGATGGCACGCCGCGAGCAGGACGACGGCACGGGCCAGACCGTGCAGCACGAGAGCGGCGGCGACGGCGGCTCGGCGAAGCCCCGCCCCGGTGGCGGCGAGCAGGGGCGGCCGGCCGACCCGAAGGGCCAGAGCCAGGCGAAGGGCGGCGCGCAGGCCGGTGGGCGCCCGGCGCCCGGGGGCGACAAGCCCGCCGACGGTCCGCTCGCGCTCGGCAACGAGGACGGAAAGATGACCCAGGCCGGCGGCGCGGGCGCAGGCTCGGGCAAGGCGACCGAGGCGCTCCTCGCGAAGAAGCCGCTCGCGCTCGACGGCGGCCGCCAGACCGCGCGCTTCGCGCTTGCGATCGGCGGCTCGCCGGGCAAAGCGGGCAGCGACGGGCCGAAGTCGATGCAGGCGCATCCGACGAGCCGCATCGCCGACGCGGCGACGGGGCCGCAGGAGGCGGATCGGGCCGTGCGCCACGAAGAGATCCCGGCCGAGTACGAAGCGGTCGTCAAGCGAATCTTCAAGAGGGACCCATGAGCGGACAAGCCGTCAATCCGGCCATCGAGAAGCTGCCGACACCGGCCGAGTTCGGCGAGACCTTCGCGCATCTCGAGCGCGAGATCGGCAAGGTCGTCGTCGGCCACCGCGATGCCTTGCGCCAGATCCTGGTCGCGTTCTTCGCAGGTGGGCACGTGCTCATCGAGGGCGTGCCGGGCATCGGCAAGACGCTGATCGTGCGCTCCCTCGGCGAGGCGCTCGACCTCGCGTTCTCGCGCGTGCAGTTCACCATCGACCTGATGCCCGCGGACATCACCGGTACGCGCGTGTTCGAGGAGAACGAGCAGGGGCGCCGTACGATGACGTTCTCGCCCGGCCCGCTGTTCACGCACATCATGCTGGCCGACGAGATCAACCGTGCGACGCCGAAGACCCAGTCGGCGCTGCTCGAGGCGATGGCCGAGCTGCAGGTGACGGTTGCCGGCACGACTTATCCGCTGAAGCTGCCGTTCTTCGTGCTCGCCACCCTCAATCCGATCGAGATGGAGGGCACCTACCCGCTGCCCGAGGCGCAGCTCGACCGCTTTCTCTTCAAGGTGCCGCTCGCCTACCCGGGCCTCGAGGAGCTGCGCTCGATCGTGCGCGGGACGACCGGAGCCACGCAGGGGCGGATCACGCCCGTGTTCCCCGACCATCCCGCCGAGCGCATCAACACGCTGCGCCACATGGTTCGCGAGGTGCTGGTCGCGCCGCAGGTCGAGGACTACGTCGCGTCGCTGGTGCGCGCGACCATCCCGGAGGTCACCACCGATGAAAAGGTGAAGACCTACGTCAGCTACGGCGCGAGCCCGCGCGGGGCGCAGGCGCTGATCCTCGGCGCGAAGGTCGTGGCGCTACTCGCCGGGCGCGTGAACGTGTCCTTCGCGGACGTGGAGGAGGTCGCCGCGCCCGCGCTGGCGCACCGCGTGGTGGTGAACTTCGCGGCGCAGTCCGAGGGCGTCACCGCACGCTCGATCGTCGAGCACCTGCTCGAGACCGCACGGAAGTGGCAGCGCTGAGAGCCGTCCGTTCGCCGGCGCGCGAGCCGGCGAGCAGCCTGTTCGAGCAGGCCTTCGCCCCGGCGACGCTGCGCATGCTCGACCGCGTGCGGTTGCGCGCCGCGCACGCGAGCGGCGAGCGTCCGGGGCACACGCGGGTTCGCAACCGCGGGGACGTGAGCGGGACGGAGCTCGAGCGTCACGTCGCCTACGTTCGTGGCGACGACCTGCGGCGCATCGACTGGAACGTCTACGCGCGCCTCGACGAGCTGGTCACGCGACGCTTCGTCGCCGAGCGCGAGGTCCCGGTCTGGTTCGTCGTCGACTCGAGCGCGTCGATGGGCCCGGACGAGCCGGCGAGCAAGCTCGACATGGCGCGCGCGATCGCGGCGATGCTCGCCACCGTGTCGCTGTCCGGCGGTGACCGCGTGTCGCTCGCCGCGATCCCCGGACGCAAGGACGGTGGACCCGGCGCCACGATGATGCACGGCCCGCTGCGCTCGCGGCGCGCGCTCGCGGAGGCGCGCGGCTTCCTCGCCGGCGTGCACCAGGCGGCCGGCCCCGCGGATCTCGCCGCCGGCCTCGACCAGCTGCTGCGCAGGACCCGCCGCGGCCTGGTCGTGCTGATCTCGGACTTCCTCTGCGACCTCGATCACGTCGCGCGCGCGCTCGACGTGATCGCGTCGCGGCTCTGCGAAGCAAAGCTCGTTCAGGTACTGTCGCGCGAGGACCGCGACCCCGTGTGGCTCTACGGTCACGACGTGCTGATCGACCGCGAGACCGGTGCGGAGCACCGCATCGAGCCGTCGCCGGACACGTTCCGGCGCTACGAGGCGGTGCTGCTCGAGCACATCGCGTCGCTCGGTCGCGTCGCCGCGCGGCACGGCATGGCGAGCGCGCTCACGGTGAGCGACGTCGGCCTCACGGGCTTCCTGCGCGACGAGCTGCCGCGCCTCGGCCTCGGGCTCGTGAGGTAGCGCGTGAGCTGGGGCCTCTCCACACCGGCGTGGCTCGCCGGGCTCGGCTTTCTCATCCCGCTCGTGTGGCTCTACCTGCGCACGCGCCGCCGGCCGCCCGCGCACGTCTCGAGCCTCCTGCTCTGGCGCGCGGTCGCGGAGCCTGTGGTGCAGAAGCGGCGTCCGCGGCTGCCCCTGCTCTTCTTCGTCCAGGCGTTGCTGATCGCCGCGGGCGCGCTCGCGCTCGCGCAGCCGTTCGCGCGTCGCCAGCTGCCGCCGGGGCCGGCGAAGGACGCGGTCATCGTGCTCGACGTCTCGGCGAGCATGCAGGCGAGCGAGCAGGGCTCGACGCGCTTCGCGCTGGCGCGCGACGCCGCGCGCCAGCGCGCCGAGGAGCTGGCGCGTGCCGGGCGCAGGCTGACCGTGATCGCGGCGGGGCAGCAGCCGCAGGTGCTCGGCACGGATCTCGATGAAGGGCGTGCGGCCGCGCTGATCGCGGCGCTCGAGCCCCGCGACACCGGCGGCAACCTCACCGCGGCGGCCGAGCTGGCGGTCGCGCAGGCGGGGCACCAGGGCTCGATCGACGTGTTCACCGACGCGTCGGCGGAGGGGCTCGTGCTGAGCCGCGACGCGCGCGCTCTGGCGACGGTGCACCGCTTCGGCAGCGGCGGATCGAACGTCGCCCTCGCGGGGGTGCGCGTGGTCGCAAGCCCGTTCGACGCGCCGGGGCGCACGCGCGTCGTCGTGACGGCCCGCAACCACTCGGCTGAGACACGCACCGTCGACATCCGCGTGGCACCGCTCGGTGCGCCGGCCGACGCGAAGGAGGCGGCGGTACGCTCGCTCACGCTCGGCCCCGGCGCCACCGACGTCGTGTCGATCGACGGGCTCGCATGGACCGGCCCGTTCCAGGCGACGCTCGCGCCGGCGGACGATCTGCCGCTCGACGACACGCTCTACGGCGTGCTGCCGGCGCCGGCTCCGCTGCAGATCCTGCTGCTGAGCGAGGACGAAGCCTTGCAGCGCGCGCTCGAGAACCTCGGGCGCCACCTCGGCAACGTGAGCGTGCGGACGCTCGTCCCCGCGCAGTACCAGCCCGAAGTGGCGGAGAGTGTCACCGTGTTCGACCGTTTCACGCCCGCGGTCCCGCCGAAGGGGAACGCGCTCTATCTCGCGCCACCACGCGGCAACGGCGACGTGACGGTCGCGGGCGGTACGGTGCGCGCGCGCTTCGCGGAGCAGCGCGAGCACCCCCTCACCTATGGGCTCGCGAACGCGCACACGCTGCTGGGCGACGAAACGGTCGTGCTGGCCCCGAGCGCGACGATGCGGCCGGTGCTGCTCGGCCGCGCCGACGGCCGCGAGCTGCCGCTGGTGCTCGCCGGCGACGTCGGCGGACGGCGCGTCGTCGCCACCGCGTTCCCGCTCCGCGCGGCCGACCTGCGGAGCGCGGACTCCCTGCCGACGCTGATGTTCACCATCGGCCTGCTGCGCTGGCTCGCGCCCGCGCCGGACGACGCGCCGCTCACGCGGCTCGCCGGCGAGCGGCTCCGCGCCGGCTTCCCCGACGCGACGCCCATCGCACGCCTCGAGGGTCCGGGGGGCGCGCGCGATCTCGGGCCGTCGGACGAGGTGGTGCTCGAGCGGGCCGGTGTCTACACGGCGACCGTGCGCGGCGAAACGCGACAGCTGCTGGTGAGCTTCGTCGATCCGACGGAGTCCGACATCGCACGACCGGCGCCCGTGGCGCAGCAGCCCGCACCGGTGCCCACCGCGGAGCCGTCGTCGTCGCGCGTCTGGCAGGAGCTGCCGTACACGCGGGAGGTGCTGCTGGTCGTGCTTGCGGCGATGGTCCTCGAGTGGCTCGTCGTCGCGACCTCCGGGCGACGTCGGCGCCTTCCCGCAGCTGCGGCGTCTGCCGCTGCCGCGGCTGGGCAGGACACGCGCTGATGCTCGAGCCCTGGCTCCGGTCCGGCGATCGAGCGCTCGCGTTCGCGTCGCCGCAGCTGCTGCCGCTCGCATGGGGCGCGTTGCTGATCCTCGCGCTGGCGATCGTCACGCACCTCCGGCGTCGGGCGGCGGCTCGCGAGGGCTGGCCGGTGCCACCGGCGTGGCGCCTGTGGGCCGCGACGCTGCTGCGCACGGTCGCGTTCCTGAGCGCCGTCGCCGCGGTTTCGGGGGCCACGCTGGTCGAGATCGCACGCGAGGACCGCCTGACGGTGGTCGCGGTACAGGACGCTTCGCAGAGCATCACCCGCAGCGAGAGCGCATGGATGCGCGACTGGATCGACGGGCTCGTTGGTACGATGCGTCGCGACGACCAGTTCGCGCTGCTCGCGTTCGGTCGCGAGTCCGTGCTGCTGAGCGGTCCGGGCGCGCCCGTCCTGCCCGACGAGCAGGCGCCCGAGGTCGACGGGAGTGCGACCAACCTCATGGCGGCGATCGAATCCGGTGCGAGCCTCGCCTCGGCGAGCGGTGGTGCGCTGGTGCTGCTGACGGACGGCAACCAGAACACGGCCGATGCCGCGGTCGCGGCCGAGAGCGCGCGCCGCCGCGGGGTCCGCGTGTATCCCGTGGTGCCGCCGCGCCGACAGGCGCCGCTCTCGATCGAGCACGTGACCGCGCCCGACGTCGTGCGCCAGGGCGGCGACGTGCGTCTGTCGGTCGCGATCGCGAATCGCGGCACCGAGCCGCTCGAGGCGACGCTGGTCGCGCGCCAGGGCGACCAGGAGCTCGGCCGCGTCCCGCTGCGCGTCGCACCCGGACGCTCGGTGGTCGATGCCGAGGTGCGCGCGGGCCAGCCCGGACACTACGCGGTGACCGTTGCGCTCGAGGCGCCACCCGAAGTCGCGTCGCCGCGCGCGCGGCGCGGCACGACGCTCAGCGTCCTCGCGCCGCCGCGCGTGCTGCTGATCTCCGCCGACGCGGCGCTCGCGCCGCTGCTGCGCGACGCGGGCTTCGAGGTGGAACGCCGTGGGCAACTCGGTCCGGTCACGGCCTCGGAGCTGGGCCGCTACCACGCGGTCGTGCTCGGCACGGTGTCGCGCGACGACGTCGCTCCGGCGGCGCTCGACGCCCTCGAGGAGTACGTGCGCGATCTCGGCGGCGGACTGCTCGTCGCCGCCGGACGCGGCATCGTCTCCGACCCGCGGCTCCGCGGCAGCGCGCTCGAGCGTCTGCTGCCGGTACGGGTGCGCGAGCAGAAGCCGAAGGAGAAGACGCGCGAGCCGATGGCGCTGTTCCTGGTCATCGACCGCTCGTCGAGCATGAGCTACGGCGTGCGCCTCGACCAGCCGAACCCGAGCCGGAGCGCCTATGCGCGGCAAGCCGCGCTGGCGCTGATCGCGCAGCTCGAGGACCGCGACGAGATCGGTGCGGTCGCGTTCGACACCGAGACGTCGCTGCTGGTTCCGCTGTCGCGGCTGCAGGAGAGCCGTGGCCGCGTGAACGACCTGATCAGCCGCCTGCAGCCGAGCGGCGGCACGGACTTCAAGGAAGCACTCGAGATCGCGGCGCGTCAGCTCATCGCGAGCGGCGTCACGACCAAGCACGTCATCCTGCTGAGCGACGGCGCGAGCATCCGTCCCATCGCGGAGCACGACGAGCTGATCGCCGCGCTGGCGCGCTCGGGCGTCACGGTGACCACGATCCGCATCGGTGACGATCGCGACAGCTTCGCGCTCGTCAAGCAGATCGCGGAGGCGACCGGCGGCAGCTTCCACCACGTCACCGACGCGGTCTCGCTGCCGAGCCTGATGATCGAGGACGCGCGCAAGCGCTCGGGACGCGAGAAGGACGAGGAGGAGCCCACCGACGCGTCGTTCCAGCCGCGCGTCGCGTCGCAGGGCGAGGCGCTCGGCGGGCTCCGCGAGCGCGACCTGCCGCTGCTGCGCGAGATGGCGAGCGTGCCGCTCAAGCCGGGCGCGACGGCCTGGCTCACCGGCGGACCCGGCGGCGCTTCGAGCCCGATCCTCGCCGGATGGCAGAATGGCCTCGGCCGCGTCGCGGTGTTCACCGCGAACCCGGGAACCGAGTGGCAGAGCTGGGGACAGGTACGGCGTTTCTGGTCGCAGCTCGTGCGCTGGCTCGCCCGTCCTCAGAGCGCGGACGAGGTGCGTCTGGCGGTCCGCAAGGACGGTGCGACACCGATCCTGTCGATCGACACCTACGACGGTGCGCCCGACGGCACCCTGACCCTGAAGATCACCGGCCGCGACGGCAGCGTCCGCGAGCTCGCGCCGCCGGCGCTGGGCGCGCGCCACCACGAGGTCGCGCTGCCGCCGCTCGACACCATCGAGCCGCGCGTGCTGATCGAGAAGCGGCGCGGGCGCGAGCTGGTGTTCGCGCGCGAGGAGTGGCTGCCGGCGGCGACCGGCGGCGATCAGGTGGGCAGCGAGGACCCCGAGGCGGAGCCGAACCGTGCGCTGCTGTCGCAGATCGCGGAGATCACGGGCGGGACGATCGATGCGCCGCTCGCCGCGATCCTCAAGCGCGCGCCGGCCGAGCGGCAGACGACGTTCCCGCTGGTGCACCTGCTGGCGACGTTCGCCTTCGTGCTGGCGCTGGCGGACATCGTCATCCGCCTCGTCGGCTTGCGCGACACGGCCTCGTGACGCGCCCCGCGGTTGCGCGAAACCCGCTCTGGGAGCGGTCCTTCTACGCCGAATGAGCGCTCCCCGTGCGTTGCATTGCCTCGACCGGTCGCTATATTCGACGTCCTGCCGCGCCGCCGCGAAAGCGTGGCGATTCATCAGGAGGCTAGGAAAGAACGATGGCCTACATCATCACCCGGCTCTGCCGCGACTGCCTCGACACCGGCTGTGTCTCGGTCTGTCCGGTCGACTGCATCTACGACTACCGGGGATCCGACACGGCGAACTTCCCGAACCAGCTCTACATCCACCCCGACGAGTGCATCGACTGCGGCGCGTGTGAGCCGGAATGCCCGTGGCAGGCGATCTTCGAGGAGGTCGCCGTCCCCGACGTGTTCAAGGACGACACCGCCCTCAACTACAAGATGATGGACCTGAGCTCCGACTTCGAGGTGAAGAAGCACGAGAAGAAGGAGCACCCGACCGCGGAGCAGATCGAGGCCAACAAGGTGAAGTGGGGGCTCTCGAAGTAGCGCTCCCCACCTGAACCGGCTCGTCCAGCTCCGGAACGGTGAAACGGGCCTTCGTCGCGCGACGAAGGCCCGTTTTTCGCTCTGCCGCCGCCGCGCCCGGCGCGAACCTCGAGCGCGGGCGGGAATCGCCGCCCGGCAGTGCTTGTCGCACCTGACGTCGCTCGGTAGCGACATGCGCGAGCAGGTCGCGACGTCGACCACGGTCCCATCGTCGGCGCGCTCGACGAAGACGTGTGCCGGACGTCCGTCCCGCGGGCACACCACGTGATGTCCCGTCCAGCGGCGGCGGACCGATGCCAGGGCGATCCAGATCAGCGCGGCGACCGCGAGCAGGCCGAACGCGATCCCGACCCACACCAGCGGCGTCCGGAAGTCGATCGGCCACGCCTCGAGGCCGGCGATCCCGAGCACGTGCGAGATCATGAGCAGTACATCCTCATGTCGAAGGCCCTCGCCCCCTTCTCGTGACCAGCAACGGGCGTACCGGTCGCGGACTCCCCGGGAGAAACCGCACCGCATCCAGGCTCCCATCCCGTGCGCCCGGGATCGTGCTCGAAAAGAGGAGATTCGACGGGCACCGCTTCGCAGGGCTGAGAATCTGCAGGTGCGAATGCTCTCCCCTCCCGGAACCCCGTTGGCCTCGCGATTGCCCCGTGGAATCCAGGCCGTCCACTCGATCCGGAGGAGTCGCCATGATCGCGCGTGCCGCTTTCGTTCGCTCGTCGGTCGTCGTCTTCGCCGTCGCGCTGGGGCCTCTCGTCACGCCCGGGGTCGCCAAGGACGATTGCATCGACGATGGGTGGGGGCAGACCTGGATCGGCCGGCCGTTCCAGGTGTCGCAGAAGAACAAGTGCCGCCCGTGGCAGGGATTCATGGTGGCGCTTGCTCCGCCGGGCGGCGCCCGCGAGATCTGCTCCGGGACGGCGTGTCGCAGTGCGGTCGGCGACGAGGGGCGCATCACCATGACGTGTGCGTCCACCTATTCGTCTGCGATGAAGGTGGTGGCGTTCTCGATCGACCCGGAGCACGGGACCGGTACGAAATACGAGAGGTATCCCGACATCGGCCCGGGAGCATCGGTGCCGCACACCGACGGCGGTGCCGTGGTGGTCACCTGCCTCGTGAACTACGCTGTCCCCTGAAAACGTCTCGGGCGGACTCTCCGCCTGACGGAGGATTCGCCCGGATGGATTTTGAACACTCGGAGCGCGCCCGCGCGTACATCGACCAGGTGGAGCGCTTCGTGCGCGAGCAGGTCGTTCCGAACGAGAAGACCTACGTCGAGCAGCTCGCGCACACCTCGGACTGGCGGCAGTGGCGCATCCCGCAGGTCCTCGAGGAGCTGAAGGCCCGGGCGAAGGGGCTCGGGCTGTGGAACCTGTTCCTCCCCGACGAGGAGTACGGCGCCGGCCTCGACAATCGCGACTACGCGCCGATCGCCGAGATCACTGGCAAGAGCTTCCTCGCGCCCGAGGTCTTCAACTGCAGCGCGCCCGACACCGGGAACGCGGAAGTCCTCGTGAAGTACGGCGCCCCCGAGCAGAAGGAGCGCTGGTTGAAGCCGCTCCTCGAGGGCACGATCCGCTCGGGCTTCGCGATGACCGAGCCCGCGGTCGCGTCGAGCGACGCGACCAACATGAAGGCCACCTGCGAGATCGTCGGCGACGAGATCGTGCTCAACGGCCAGAAGTGGTGGACCAGCGGCGCCGGCGACCCGCGCTGCAAGTTCCTGATCTTCATGGGCGTGACCGATCCGGCCGCCGACCGGCACCAGCGGCACTCGATGGTGCTCGTCCCGCTCGACGCGCCGGGCGTGAAGATCCTGCGCATGCTGCCCGTGTTCGGGCACCTCGACGAGCCGCACGGCCACGCCGAGATCCTGTTCGACGAGGTCCGGCTGCCGCGCGACCACTTCATCGCCGGTCCCGGTCGTGGCTTCGAGGTAGCGCAGGGGCGCCTCGGCCCCGGCCGCATCCACCATTGCATGCGCGCGATCGGCGCCGCGGAGCGCGCGCTCGAGCGGCTGTGCCGGCGCGCGGTGGGGCGCGTCGCCTTCGGCCGTCCGCTCGCGAGCCTCGGCGGCAACCGCGACGTGATCGCCAACTGCCGCATGGCCATCGACCAGGCGCGGCTGCTGACGCTCAAGGCCGCCTGGGCGCTCGACCGGCACGGGGTGTTCGCGGCATTGACCGACATCTCGGCGATCAAGGTGATCGCGCCCAGCGTCCTGCAGATGGTCACCGACGCCGCGATCCAGATCCACGGCGGCGAGGGCGTGGCGGACCCGGAGCTGACCCGGCTGATGGGCATGGCGCGCGCGCTGCGGCTCGCCGACGGGCCCGACGAGGTCCACCGCGGCATGGTCGCCCGCCTCGAGCTGCAGAAGTACAAGTAGCGGGTCCGGGCGCCCCGTTCCCGCGCGTGGGAACGCGGCACCCGTCGCCCCTTCAGGCGCATGGGCGGACGCGTGGCGCGGTGGTTGCAACGACAGGGGCCGTGATGACCAGAGCGCCTCGGATCGGGCTCGTCCTCGGTGGGGGCGGGGTGATCGGCAACGGCTACCTGACCGGGGTTCTCGAGGGGATCCGGCGCGTGTCGGGTTGGGACCCGTCGGCAGCCCGCATCACGGTCGGGACGTCGGCCGGCTCGGTGAACGGCGCGTTCACGACACTCGGCGTTCCGACCGAGCTGATCTACCGCTACGTGACCGGCGAAGGCCTCGAGAACGACGTCTACCCCGGCATGGCGGCCCAGCTGCGCGAGCGGCGCGACGAGCAGTGGACGGAGCGGCTCTACGCGCCGACCGGCGTGCTGCCGCGTCCGTTCCTGTCGAGCCCGCGGTGCATGCTCAACGCGGTTCTGCACCCATGCGAGACGTCGCTCGGGGTGTTCGTCGCGGGGCTGCTCGGCGAGGGCATGATGTCGACGCGCACCATCGGCGAGCTGATCGAGGCGGTGCAGCCGAGCGGCTGGCCCGAGCGCGCGTTCTGGGCGGTCGCGGTCGATCTCGAAAGCGGCGCGCGGGTCGCGTTCGGGCGCGACGACGCGCCGCGCACCGACGTCGCGCGGGCGGTGCGCGCGTCGTGCGCGATCCCCGCCTTCTTCGCGCCGGTCCGCATCGGCGGCCGGCGCTACGTCGACGGCGGCATCTGGAGCGTCTCCAATCTCGACCTGGTCGCCGGCCTCGGCCTCGACCTGGTGGTGTGCGTCAATCCCATGTCGAGCCTGGAGGGACGCGCGTACGAAGGCCCGGTCGACCGTATCACCGCCGCGATCCACGAGGGCGAGCGCCGTGCGAGGATCCGCTTCGGCCGCCGGCTCGGCTGGGAGAGGCGTGCCGTCGAGGAGTCCGGCACGCGCGTGCTGCTGATCCAGCCGACCGCGGCCGACCTCGAGGTGATTCCCGTCAATCTCATGCGCGCGAGCGAGCGCCGCGCGGTCGCGCAGCGCGCTCTCGAGACGACCGTCGCGGGTCTCGAGACGCGCGCGGACTGGCAACCCGCGCTGCACCTGCTGCAGGCCGCCGCCGCGCGCGCGGTCGCCGGCGACGTGCCGCCGGCGCTGGCCGCGGAGGCCGTGGCGGCGCAGGGCGCGAACGACGAAGGAAGGGCACCATGAACCCGCAGGCACCGCACTCGGAGCCGCTCAGCGGCGAGGACCTCGGCTTCTGGTGGGGCGACCAGCCGCGCCAGCGCACCACGATGGCGATGCTGCTGCTGCTCGATCGCCGGCCGCACTTCGGACGCCTGCGCGCGGCGGTCGCGCGCGCCGTCGCGGCCGTGCCGCGTCTCCGGCAGCGCGTCGTCGACGCGCCGCTCGACCTCGCGAGGCCGCGCTGGGAGGACGACCCCACCTTCGACCTCGACTTCCACGTGCGGCGCTACGCGCTGGCGCGCACCGACGGCACGCGCGGCCGCGCACGGCTGGACGACCTGTTCCGTACCATCGGCCCGATCTACGAGCGGCCCTTCGACCGCACCCGCCCGCTGTGGGAGATGATCGAGTTCGACGGTCCGGGCGACGGCGCGGCGATCTTCTTCCGGCTGCACCACGGCATCGCCGACGGCGTCGGCGGCAACGCCATCCTCGCGGCGCTCACCGACGGCTCCGCCGCCGAGGCCCCCGACCCGCTGCACGGCGAGGGCCCGCCGGGCGCGTGGCAGGAGCCGAGCCTGGCGGAGCGCCTGCGCGACGCGGTCGTCCACCGCATCGAGGAGGGGCTCGACCGCGGCCGCGCGCTGCTGCGCGTGGGCTGGACCGCCGTCACGCAGCCGTCATCGTGGGTGCACGCGGCGCGCGTCGCCGGCGCGTTCGTCGCGGACGCATCGCAGCGCGGCGACTCGCCGCTGCGCGAGTTCGGGCGCTCGCGCCATCTGCGCGGCTTCGACGTGCCGTTCGAGCCGCTGCGTCAGGCGAAGTCCGCGCTCGACGGGCAGATGATCGACCTCATGCTCACCGCCGTCGCGGGCGCGATGGGCCGCTGGCACCGCCGCCAGGGCTTCGCCGACGCGACCGAGGTGCTCACGCTGGTGCCGATCAACCTGCGCCCGTGGACCGAGCAGGGGCTCGGTGCCGCGACGGGCAACCGCGCGACCGGCGTGATGGTCAAGCTGCCGCTCGCCATCGACGAGCCGGTCGCACGCTTCCGCGAGGTCCACGCCCGCGTCTGCGAGCGCAAGGCGAGCCCGGCGCTCGAGTACCTGCCGACCGTCGCCGAGGGACTGGCGCTGCTGCCGCGACCGCTGGTGCGGGCGCTGTCGGTGGTCGGCAGCCAGGCGGTGAACCTGATCGTCACCAACGTGCCCGGCATCATGTTCCCGCGCTGGGTCGCGGGCGCGAAGATCGTCGCCGGCTACCCGTTCGCGCCGCTCGCGCCGCAGTGCCCGGTCAGCATCGCGCTCTGCGGCTACGACGGACGGCTCTACGTCGGCATCGACTCCGACGGCACCGCGATGCCGGACGTCGACGAGTTCGCGGAGGATCTCGAGCACGCGTTCGACGAGGTGATCTGGGCGGCGCGCGGGCCGGCTGCGGCGGGCGCGCGCGGAGCGTGAGCGTCACCCGCCGCGCGTCGCCTCCGAGTAGATCTTCGGCAGCTGCCGCGGCAGCTCCGAGATGTCCTCGATGACGAGATACCGCTTCTCGTCGATCATCTCGCGCAGGTAGTCGTTGCCGGCGCGGTCGACGGTGATGCAGAACGGCGCGATGCCCGCGCGCTGCGCCTCGCGCAGCGCCATCATCGTGTCGCGCAGCCCGTAGACGTTCGAGCGCCGGTCCTCGCCGTAGTCGAAGTCCTGCGGGAAGCCGTCCGACAAGAGGATCAGGTGCTTGGCGCGCGACGCGACGTGCCGGAGCTTGTTGATCGACTGCCGGAGCGCCGCTCCCATGCGCGTCGAGCGCTGCGGCTCGATCGCGCCGATGCGGCCGCGCACCGCGAGGTTCAGCGGCTCGTCGAAGGCCTTCACGTCGAAGAACTCGACGCGGTCGCGGCCGTGTCCCGAGAAGCCGTAGATCGCGTACATGTCGCCGATCTCCTCGAGCGCCTGCGACATGATGACCAGAGCTTCCTTCTGGATGTCGATGATGCGCCGCGGGCGGCGCTTCGGGTGCGACGGGTCGATGCGGATCGCGTCCTCGAGCAGCGCCTCCGCGGGCTCGGTGTCCTCGTCGGTCGAGGCCGACATGTCGAGCAGGAAGAGCGTCGCGACGTCGCGCTCCTCGCGCTGGCGCGCGACGTAGAACTTGCCGTCGGGCGTCGAGCCGGCGCGCAGGTCCGAGCGCGCGTCGACCGCGGCGTTGAGGTCGAAGTCCTCGCCGTCGAGCAGCCCGTGGATCGTGCGGTAGCCTTCCGGCTTGACGCGCAGGAACTGCCGCCGCACCTCCGGCAGCACCTCCGCGTAGCGCAGCAGCGTGCCGGTGAAGAACTCGCCGTTGTCGCCGTCGAGCGCGATCTCGTACACGCGGCACCACTGCGCCCGGTAGTCGGCGATCAGGTAGTCCCACTCGTCGTGCAGGAACACGCCGCGCGTCTCGTGGCCGTGGCGCGACAGCGCGAGCACGTCGTCGCGCTGCGCCGAGGCAGAGCGCTCCTGCGTCTCGTGCTCGCCGCCGCCGCCGATGAGGCCGGCGACGAAGAGACCGGTCGGGTCGATCGGGCCGTCGGCGCGCAGGATCTTGAGGTGCGGGTTCTGCTCGAGGAAGGCGCGCAGCACCTCGGGATCGAGCGGCCCCGCGGGCGCGGTCTCGTCGCTGCGCTCGCCGCTCGGGTCGCGCTCGGGCACGAGCCGCGGCGGCGTCGGCGCGGTGTCGTTGCCCGGTGCGCCCGCGTACTCCTCCGCCTCCTCGAGCAGGTACGACATCATCGGGTCCTCCTCGAGGTAGCTCTCGAGGCCGTAGACCGGGATGAAGTCGCCGTCGGCGATGCGCTCGCAGAGCGCCGCGGTGGCGTGCGCGGTGTCGTACACCGTGGCGGTCCCCGCGACGGAGTCGGCGACGAAGCCCGCGAGCGTCCCGCTCCACGCGCCGTCCCACGCGATGCGCTCGGGATCGCCGCCGAGCGCGAGGAACAGGATCACGGGTGCGGCGCCCGGTGGTGCCGGCGGACGGTCGTCCGGGAAGACGCGCGCGCGCAGGTCGAGCAGGTCCGCCGCGAGTCCCGGGTAGCGTCGCTTCAGCACCGGCATCAGGCGAACCGCCTCGAGGTGCGTGAACATTCCCGCCGCCACCTCGGGTGCCACGAAGCGCGCGAACAGCTCGAAGAGCCCGCCGCGGTCGTCGCTGTCGAGCCACGCGCCGAGCGAGAAGTCGCGCGTGCCCTCGCTGGTCCACAGCGTCGCCAGCGTCGCCTGCAGCTTCAGCAGCGTGAAGTTCTCCTCCCACGTCGGGAAGACGTCGGTGCGGCGCGCGAGCGGCACGTTCACCGGGTCGCGCGACACGACGGGGAACAGCCCGCCCGCCTCGACGCCCTCGATCGCCGGACGCCCCGGCGCGATCAGCTGCAGGTAGCCGCGCAGCGTGTGCTCCACGTGCTCGAGCACCACCGCGACGTCGTGCTGGCGGAGGAACGCGAGCGCGCCGCGCGACTCGAGCGCGAAGAAGGCGCGCGACGCAGCCGGGTGCTCGGCCTCGAGTGCGATGCCCTTGTCGACGAACGCGCGCAGCATGTCGTCGAAGCCCAGCGCCTCGCCGACGCGCAGCACGGTGCGGACGTAGCGCGGCACCGCGCTCGGGACGCTGCCGGCGATGCGCGCGGCAAGCTCGAGCACGAGCTCGCGCGAGGCGGGCGGGACGCGGCGCAGCACGGGGCCGGCGACGTCGAGCGCGTCGGTGACCCCGTCGCCGTGGCTCGCGAGCGGTCCCAGCACCTGCAGCAGTGCCAGCCGCTGCTCCTCCGGGATCCGCGCGACGGAGGCCGCAACCGAGCCGAGCAGCGCGATCGCGCGCTCGCGTGGTGCGACGCGCGCGACCAGGGCGATCGCCGCCGCGAGCTCGTCGTCGGCGAGGTCCGCGTCGTCGGTGAGCCGCGTCGCGACGTCGAGCACGCGGCGCGAGCCGAAGGCGAGGCTCTCGACGGCCGTCGCCCAGGCGTCGATCACGGCGCCGCCCCGCGTGCCCAGCGTCGCGCCGGCGGCACCGGCGAAGCGCTGCACGATCGGATCGCCGCCGTGTCGTCGTGCGAGCCGCGTGACGGCCTCGGCCGCGGCTGCGAGCTCGGGTGCGACCCGGTCGGGCGC
>VGTK01000085.1 GCA_016874715.1 Deltaproteobacteria bacterium
TCGAGCAGGACCGCGCGATAGCGCGCGCCCTCCTCCACGAACGGCGCGTGACCGCTCTCCGCGAACTCCACCACCCGACCGTGCCGCGCGATGCGCGCCGCCTCGCGGCAGACGTCCGGCGCCACCACGACGTCGTGCGCACCGACGATCGCAAGCACCGGCACCGCGAGCGCTGCGAGCACCTTGCGCTGGTCGAGGTGGTCGAGATCCGCCAGCGCCGTATCCGCCGACGGCGCCGCCTGCATGAAGAGGGACCACATCCACTGCTCGAGCGCCGGCGTCGGCGGCTTGGCGCAGATCGCCCGGGTCAGGTCGAGGAGAAAGGTCGCGCGGTCCTCGCGCATCCGCGCCACCGTCTGCGCGGTGCTGCCCGGCTCGTTGCCGTACGGGAAATCGGGCGCCTGCGTGTAGCGTGGCGAGGCGGCCGTCGTCAGGACCAGCCCGGCGCAGCGCCCGCCAAGCCGCTGCGCGGCCGCGACGGCGACGGCGCCGCCGAGCGACCACCCGTTGACGACGGCACGCTCGATGCCGAGACGATCGAGGATCGCCACGGCGTCGGCGGCCGAGGTGGCGATGCTCACCTCGGCGAAGTCCTTGTCGGACGCGCCGCAGCCACGTTGATCGAAGGTGATCACGCCGTGCCCGGCGTCGCGCAGCGCGACCAGCGTCGTGTCCCACACGCGGCAGCTCATTCCCCAGCCGTGCAGCAGCACGATCGGGATCCGGCGCCCCGGGTAGTGCTCGAAGTAGATGCGACGTTCGCCCTCGGTCGTGAGCCAGCCCATGTTCGTTGCTCCCTCTGCCCGGGCCGAGGCCCGTGCCGCTAGAGGTTCCCGACCTCGAGCTCCAGCGACGCGGCGAGCCTGCGCTCGGCGGCAGCGACGCGCTCCGGCAGGTGGTAGGTCGGCCAGAGTCCCGGGGAAGCCTCCCGTTCGCGGAGCACCTCCTTCGCCACGGTGACCTTGTGGACCTCGGTCGGTCCGTCGACGATGCCCATCTCCGGCACGAGCTGCCAGAGCGCCATCAGCGGCGTCTCGTTCGACATGCCGAGCGAGCCGTGCAGGTGCAATGCGCGGTAGACCACGTCGCGCAGCACCGCGGGCATCGCTGCCTTCACCGCGGCGATCTCGCGCCGCACCTCGCGCGAGTAGGACTGGTGCTTGTCGATGAGCCAGGCCGCGTAGAGCACGTGCAGACGGAACTGCGTGATCTGGATCCAGGAGTCGGCGATCTTCTCCTGCGTGAGCTGCTTCGCCGCCAGCAGCTCGCCCTTGGTCCGGCGGCTGAGCGCGCGTTCGCACGTCATGTCGAGGGCGCGCTTGAGCTGCCCGACGGTGCGCATCGCGTGGTGGATCCGACCGCCGCCGAGTCGCGACTGCGCCACCTCGAAGCCCTGCCCGGGGCGGCCGAGGATGTTCTCCTTCGGCACGCGGCAACCCGCGAAGCGCAGGTAACCGTGTACCCCGCGCCCGATCTCCTCGCGCAGCCCCGACGCCACGTTGCGCACGATCTCGAGACCGGGCGCGTCGCGGTCGACGAGGAGGATCGACGCGCCCTGGTGGATCGGCACGGACGGGTCGGTCACCACGACCACGAGCAGAAAGCGAGAGAAGTCCGCGTGCGACGCGAACCACTTCTCGCCATGGATCACCCACTCGTCGCCCAACAGCTCGGCGCGACAGGTGAACTCCGCGGGGTCGGCGCCCGCCTGCGGCTCGGTCATCGAGTAGCAGGAGGCGATCTCGCCGGCGAGGAGCGGCTCGAGATAGCGCTTCTTCTGCGCGGGCGTGCCGAAGCGCGCCAGGATCTCCGCGTTGCCGGTGTCGGGGGCCTGGCAGCCGAAGACCGTCGGCGCGAAGCGGCTCCGTCCGAGGATCTCGTTCATGAGCCCGAGCTTCACCTGTCCGAAGCCCTTGCCGCCGAGCTCCGCCCCGAGGTGGCAGGCCCACAGGCCTTCCGCCTGCACGATCCGCTTGAGCGGCGCCATCGCGTGCGCGGGCCCGCGACGCGCCGGGTCGAAGGGATCCGACGGGCCGCGGAAGACGAGATCGAGCGGCTCGACCTCCTCGGTCACGAAGCGGTCGATCCAGTCGAGCTTGCGCTGGAACTCGGGCTCAGTCTCGAAGTCCCAGGCCATGTGCGGGCACCCCTTCTGCGCGATCTCTGCGGGGACTCCGGACCGCCGCGCCGTGCGGCCGGAGAACGATCATTCGTGTGTTCGCACGACGATCGGATAAGGTCGAGTGATGGCGATCACAGGTCTCGTCCACGTGAACATCAACTGCAGCGACTACGACCGCTCGAGGGCGTTCTACGAGCTGCTCGGGTTCCAGGAGCTCTGGCGCGTGCCCGAGACCAACACCGCAGAGGTCGCGGCCGCCGTCGGCATGCCGCCGTACCGGGTGAAGGGTGCGCTGATGCTGCTGCAGAACGCCACGGCGCCGCTGGTGATCGACCTGCTCCAGTGGCTCGAGCCGCACGACCCCGCACCGCCCTACCCCCACCTGTATCATCTCGGCGTCGCGCGCGTCGCGCTCTCGACCGACGATCTCGACGGCGACATGGCGCGCCTCGCAGCCGCGGGTGTCCAGTTCCTGTCGGCGCCGGCGCAGATGCCGCCGGACAGTGGAGTGAACGCGCGTTTCGTCTGCTTTCGCGATCCCGACGGCACGGTTCTGGAGCTCGTGCAGTCCGCGACGCCCGTGGCGAGCTGACCGTCCTTCGCGTCGCGACGTTCCGGCCCGTCCCCGGTGCCGGCAACGATCACCGGTTGAATCTTCCGCACGGCTGTGGGACACGATCGGGAGGAAATATACTCGAGGTAGGTTATTCCGCCAAACGGGCTCGACGGGCAACCGCTGCCCCTGGCCTGGATCTCGGGGAGGATCGTGCGATGTCCGAGCACGTGAGCGTTCTCGATCAGAGCGAGAGCAGGACGAGTGCCGCCCCACGCAAGAGCGGACTGCTCTACGAGTGGGGCCCGCAGGCCTGGATCGACATGTGGATGTCGAAGCGGATGCTGGTCCGCGCGGCGATGCCGATCGTCAGCCACAGCTTTCTGCCGATCCTCAGGCTCTCCGGCGACGCCGCGGCGATCGATCGCGGCTACCGCGACATCAAGTCGCGGCGCGAGATCGTCCGCTGGTACGATTCGCCGCGCGAGAAGTGGCGCAAGCGCTACGGCAACCTCGTGCGCGAGATGGAGTGGGCGCTGCTCGAGCTGCGCGCGCTGTTTCCCCGCAAGCAGTACGAGGAGATCGTCGTCGGCACCTGCGTCGCACTCTCCGAGGAGACCTCCGCGGACTTCCTCGCGATGATGAACTCGATGTCCGAGAAGAACCGCGCCACGGGCCCCGGCTCGAGCGACGGAAACAATCTGCCGAGCCGGTGGCAGAAGCTCGCCTTCGACATGTTCAACCCGGCCGGCTTTCTCACCGGGCCAGCCGAGGTGCGATCGCTCGACAAGGGCGCCGGAACGATGACGATGTACGTGCCCGACTGTGCCTGGCACACCTGCGCGCCGGCCGCTTCCCTGCCCCGCCCGGACCAGCTGCCCGCGGAGGGATGCCAGCTGATCTGCAAGGGCGCCTTCGAAGCGCTGTTCAACGGCAAGGGCGACGGGCTCGGCATGGAGTTCGAGCCGCATCTGCCCGAGACCTCGTGCACGGTTCGCATGTGGTGGAAGCCGCAGCGTGCCTAGTCTGCGCGACGTCTTCTCGCGCGCCCGCGACCGCGCCACCCTCGAGCGGGAGCTCGACGGCGCGCGGCGCGAGCTGGCACGGCTCCGCGACGAGAACGAGCGCATGCGCACCGCGATGCGGCGCTGCCTCACGTGCGATTACCGCCTCGCAGCGCGCAACGATCCGCGATCGAACCCGCCGGGATCCGGCGAAGACGAACCCTTCCATGGAGGACCTCGATGAGCCTGTCCCTGTATGACGTGGTCGTGCGGCCGTTCGCGCAGATCCTTCCCGGCGTCGAGCAATGCCTCGAGAAGGGCCGCGCACACTGCGCGTCGACCGGGCGCAACGTCGACGAGCTCGTCGACTGCCGGATCCACCCGGACATGCTCCCGCTGCACTTCCAGATCGTCACGCTGGTCCACATGTCCTCGGTCGCGATCGCGGCGGCGCGCGAGGGCAGCTTCGGCGCGCCCGATCTGACGCTGAAGTTCGACTACGCCGGCCTGCAGGGCTACACGCGGGCCGCACGTGGCGAGATCGAGGCACTCGACGCGGGCGCCGTGAACGCGCTGGCGGGGGGCCGGGTGACCTTCAGGGCGGGCGACGTGACGCTGCCGTTCACCACCGAGGACTTCTTCCTCTCCTTCGCGGTGCCGCACTTCTACTTCCACGTCACCACCGCCTACGACGTGCTCCGGATGCAGGGCGTGCCGCTCGGCAAGAGCGACTTCCTGGGTCAGGCGCGAACGCTTCCGGCCGGCGCCACTGCGCCCAGGGCCCGGTGAAAGGATTCGACGTGACGACCGAGCAGCTCCGCGGCCACGTGACGAACGTCGGGGACCACCTCGACCTCAGGGGAGAGATGTTCCCGGTCGACCGGGAGATCGGACCGACCGCGTGCGAGATCGTCGGCCGGGTTCCCGCGAACCTCCGGGGACACTTCGTGCGCAACGGCCCGAACCAGATGTTCGAGCCGGTCGGGAAGTACCACACCTTCGACGGGGACGGGATGCTGCACGGCATCGAGTTCCTGGCGGACCGCGTCGTCTACCGGAATCGCTGGGTGCGATCCCGTGGCCTCATGGCGGAGATCGCGCTCGGGCGTGCCGTCTACCCGGGTCTGAGCGACGTCATGAACTTCCCGGAGGCGTCGCTGGTCGGCGGCGCCGGGCCGGTCAAGAACAGGGCGAACACGCACATCATCCGGCACGCCGGAAAGCTCCTCGCGCTGTGGGAGCAAGGACTGCCCACCGAGGTCACGCCCGAGCTCGACACCGTCGGCGAGTGGGACTTCGGCGGCAAGCTCGCCGGTGCGATGACGGCGCACCCGCGGATCGATCCGCGCACGGGAGAGCTGTTCTTTTTCTCCTACAACCTGTTTCCGCCGTACCTGACCTACTACGTCGCCGACGCGACGGGTGCGCTCGTGCACCGCGTCGACCTCGACATGCCCGCGCCGATCATGATGCACGACTTCGTCATCACCGAGACGCACGCCGTCTTCATGGACAGCCCGGTGGTGTTCGACATCAAGGCGCTGGGCACCGCCGAGCCCATGGTCGCGTGGCGCCCGGAGAACGGCACCCGGCTGGGTGTTCTTCCTCGCCGCGGCGGGCCCGACGAGATTCGCTGGTTCGAGGTCGAGCCGAGCCACATCCAGCACTTCTGGAACGCCTGGGCCGACGGCGACCGGATCGAGCTTGCCGGGTGCCGCTACGAGAAGGTGGACTTCGGCTTGCAGGCCGAGGACGCCGAAGCGGAGACGGGTGTCGTGACGATCGGCGCACGGCCGGCAAAGTACTGGATCGATCTTTCCCGGGGCGCCGCCGGCTGGGAACCCCTCGACGACATGCTCGGCGAGTTCGGCCGCGTCAACGACGACCGCACCGGGCTGCGCACCCAGTGCCTCTACATGCCGGCCTTCACCCGCCCCGGGGCCCTCGCCGGCCAGTTCGACACCATCGTCAAGTACGACCTCCGGACCGACACCCGGACCACCTGGTACGCCGGCGATCAGGGGTACATCGGCGAGGCTGTGTTCGCGCCGGACCCTGCAGGGACGGCGGAGGACGATGGCTGGATCCTGAACCTGTCCCACGACTCCGGACGGAACCGCAGCGAGGTGCTGATCTTCGACGCCCGCGACATCGCCTCCGGACCGGTCGCCCGCGTGCAGCTGCCGCAGCGGGCGCCCCTGGGCTTCCACGCGAACTGGTTCCCGGTGGGCTGACCCACCACCAGCGCGGCGGCCCTTCAGCCGCCGCGCTGGAACGCGTGCGGCCGGATGCCGTACTTCTTCATCTTGCGCACGACCGACGACTGGTTCAGCCCGAGGTGCTCGGCGACCTCGTACGTCGAGCGGTAGCGGCGCGTGCATTCCGCCAGCAGGCGACGCTCGAACTCCTCGATGCGATCGCGCATCGAGCGCGACGGGCCGTCCGCGTCCAGTCCCGGCACGGCAGTGCCGTCGTCGGCGTCGCCGCCGGCATTCTGGCGACGGAGGACCGCAGCCACGTGCCCGACGTCGATCTCGCGCTCCTGGCAGGTGAGAACGAGGCGGACCAGAAGGTTCTTCAGCTCCCGCGCGTTGCCCGGCAGCGGGTAGCTCATCAGGTGCCCCACCGCCTCGCTGCTGATCTCCCGGTCGCACCGGAACTCCTGGCTGAGCGTCCGGATGAAGGTGTAGATCAGGGCCTTCAGGTCGCGTGGACGCTCGCGCAACGGCGGAATCACGATGGGGATCGTCTCGAGGCGGTACAGGAGGTCGGCTCGGAACTGACCCTGCAGCACCAGATCGCGCAGGTGGCGATTGGTCGCTGCGACCACGCGGACGTCGAGGTGGCGCGCGTGGGTCCCACCGACGCGCACCAGCATCCGGTCGTCGAGGATCTTGAGCAGCTTCGCCTGCGACCCCTTGGGCAGCTCGCCGATCTCGTCGAGGAAGATCGTGCCGCCGTTGGCGGCCTCGAAGTAGCCGCGCTTGCCCTCGCGCGATGCACCGGTGAACGCCCCCGGCTCGTAGCCGAACAGCTCGGACTCGATCAGCGACTCGGGGATCGCACCGCAGTTGACCTCGATGAACGGCTTGTCCGAGCGGCGGCTCAGGCGGTGCAGCAGGCTCGCCATCACGCCCTTGCCGACGCCGGTCTCGCCCTCGATGAGCACCGTCAGGTCGAAGTCCGCGATCTGCATGACCGTCGAGACGATCTCGACCATCGCCGAGCTCTGGGCGACGAACTCGCCCAGGCCGACCTTGGCCAGGCGATCGCGCAAGCCGGGGACCTCGTTCTCGGCGAGGAGCGAATCGCCCCGGCGCTTCTCGAGGTTGCGCTTCAAGTGGTTGAGCTCGGTGATGTTGCGGACGTTCAGGATGATGCTCTCGAGCTCCTCCGACTCGCCGAAGTGCGGGCTGGCGGTCACCAGCATCAGCTCGCCGTCGCGCAGGTTCACCAGCGTCGTGGCCGGGTAGCTGCCGCGCAGCACCTCGAGCGCCGCCGAGTTGCGCGCCATTCCGGGGCTCGTCCGCATCTCGCCGATCGTGCGTCCGATCCAGTCCTCGCGCCGGAGACCGGTGATGCGCTCGAAGGCGCCGTTCATCTCGAGGAACGTCCCTTCGGGGGACACCAGGCAGATGCCGTCGTACGAGGCGTTCATCACGGCATCGAGCAGGCTCTGCCGCGACCGCTCGTTCGGCGCCGGCGGCATGCGCGGCAGCAGCCCGGGCTCCGGAGCGCTCACGGTCTTCCCGCCTCGACGGTGATCATCGCCGGCGACTATTCCGTCCTGTAGCGCTGCTTGTCAACGAGATACTCGCCTGTGGCCGGTCGGCGGGCCCTGACCCCTCGCCCCGGGCCCGGGCAGCGGACGAGGCCAGCGCGCCGGCCGTGCCCTGTGCTAGACACCCGCGCCATGCCCGCTCATCCCCGAAACCCTGCGGTACGCCTGACCGACGGCGCGTTCTACGGCAACGACCCCCACACGCACCTCGCCTGGTTGCGCGAGAACGCGCCCGTCTACTGGGACGAGGTGGGACAGGTCTGGGGAATCACGCTGCACGAGGACGTCTTCACGCTGTCGAAGGACAACCAGACCTGGCGCTCGAGCGGTGGCATCCGTCCGGACACCCCGGCGATGCCCTATATGATCGACATGGACGATCCGGACCACCGCAAGCGTCGCGCCCTCGTGAGCAAGGGGTTCACGCCGCGCCAGGTGACGGCTCGCGAGCAGCGCGCCCGCGAGGTCAGCATAGACCTGATCGAGCGCGCGAAGGCGCGCGGACAGTTCGACTTCGTCAAGGACGTCGCGGCCTGGCTGCCGCTGATCATGATCGGCGACATGCTGGGCGTCGACCCCGCCGACTACCCCCTCCTGCTCGAGTGGTCGGAGACCATGCTGAACGCGACCGGTGCGATGGACATCGAGCGCGCCCTGGCCGCCGGCAAGGCGTTCGAGGACTACACGGCCTACCAGCGGCGCGTGATCGACGACCGGCGCCGCAACCCCGGCGAGGATCTCGTCAGCATCCTGGTGCATGCCGAGGTCGATGGCGAACGCCTCACCGACGACGAGCTGATCATGGAGAGCCTGCTCATCCTGATCGGCGGCGACGAGACCACGCGCCACGTGCTCAGCGGCGGCATGCACCAGCTGCTGCTGCACCCCGAGCAGCGCGCCGCCCTGGCCGCCGATCCCTCGCGGATCCCGACTGCCGTCGAGGAGATGCTGCGCTGGGTGAGCCCGATCCAGAACATGTCCCGCACCGCGTCGCGGGACGTCGAGCTCCGCGGCGAGACCATCCGCGAGGGCGAGAAGGTGATCCTGCTCTACCCGTCCGCCAACCGCGACGCGAAGGTATTCGCGGATCCCTTCCGCTTCGACTCGGCGCGCAAGCCGAACGACCACATCGCGTTCGGCCTCGGCGGACACTTCTGCCTGGGCTCGAACCTCGCGCGCCTGGAGCTGCGCGTGTTCTTCGAGGAGGCGCTGCAGCGCCTACCTGATCTCCAGCTCGCCAGCGACGAGCCGCCGCCGCTACGGCCATCGAACTTCGTGAGCGGCATCGAGAGTCTGCCGGTGACTTGCTGAGCGGTACCGCGACGCGCCGCCCGCCACCGGACGACGCGCGGCCCGGTGGATGGCAAAGGCGCTGCGCCGGGGCCCGAGCCCCCTCAGCGCACCGCGAAGACCGCGTTGCAGCCGCGGTCGACCCAGATGCCGTGCCAGTCGACGCCCCAGTTGTCGCCCTGCACGCAGCGACGGTCGCTGAGCTGGCGCTCGACGTGGATGCGACGACCCCAGGTCGGCACGTCGCAGTGCGCGTAGGCGAAGTCCTTCGAGGTGCACGTGATCGTCGTGCCCTTGCCACCGCCGGCCTGCCCCCCCCCGGGCCGGCCGCCGCGCTCCACGACGAAGACGCCACGGCAGCCGTTCTTCACCCAGACGCCGCTGCCGTCGCCGTTGGCACCCCACGTCTCGTACTGCCGGCAGGCCGTCTTGCTGAGCTGCCGCTCGAGCCGCACGGAGCCGATCGCGTGCGTGTGGCAGTACTCGTAACGGTCGTTGAGCGAGCTGCACTCGAGGCGCACGCCGGGGAGCCGGCGCTTCGCCTCCGCCACGCGGTCGCCCTGCCCCGCCGCCAGCACGGCGAGCGCCGCCACGGCCAAGATCACCCGGTTGTGCATGTGGATACCTTCCCGGCCACCAAAGCACGAAACGCACGGTCCGCGAAAGAGCCGTGCGCCCGGAACGGACCGCGCGGCCCGGCGGCCGGAACGGCCCCGCCTCGAGCGGTCCTACCGGGGAGCGAGCGGCGCCCGTCAGAACACGGCGAGGGCGACCCGGATCGCCAGCACCCCGAGCACGATCGTCGACAGCGAGAACACCGCGAAGCGTGCCGTCACGACGTTGACCGTGCACTGGATCAGCGAGTGCACGACGCGCAGGATCACGTACGCCCAGGCGAGCCCGACGTTGAGGCCGTCGGCCTGACCGGCGAGCTGAGCCGCGAGCGCCGCCGCGTAGAAGATCGTCGGCTGCTCCATGAGGTGGTTGTAGTTGTCCGAGACGTACATCACCTCGCGTGGCAGCGACTCGCTGAGCGAGCCCGTGCGCGCGGCCGACTGCGGGTCGATCCTCGCCTTCTGCATCGCCGGGATGCGCGTCGCGTACATCCACAGCCAGACCACGAGGGTCCACAGCACCAGCGCCATGACGGGCGCGACGAGGCCTGCGTTCTCCATGCGTTCACCTCCGGCGCAGCTCGTAGACCGCCCGGGCGGTGGGCGGCAACCCGGACTGCTCACCGGCACCGACCGGCGCCGCGGCGCGCCCTTCTCACGACGCTGGCGGGAGGCTACGGTCCGCGCATGGCCGGATCCGACGGTGCCCCACCGCGCCATCGCGCGCCCGCTCCGGCCAGCGAGACGCCGCGCCAGGCGATCCGCCGCCTCCTCGCGGCGGGCGCGCACACCGCGTTCGAGCTGTCGGGCAGATGCAGGTCCTGAGCGACGACGCCGACGCCACGGACGAGGAGCTCTACGCGCGCGCCCTCGATCTCGGCCTCGACCGCCACGACCTCGTCGTGCGGCGCATCCTGATCCACAAGGTCCGCCTGCTCATCGGCCGCGTCGACGAGCGCGAGGCGTCCGAGGCGGAGCTGCGCGACTGGTACGACCAGCACGCGTCCGACGCGCTCCCCGAGCGCGTCAGCTTCTGGCACGTCTTCCTCGCCGCAGACTCCCGCGACGAGACTGCGCTGCGGCACGCGGAGCGCCAGCTCGCTGCGCTTCGCGAACGCCGCCCGGCGCCGCGCGACGCCGTGCGCGAGGGCGACTCGTTCGCGATGCCGGCGCACCTCGTCGCGCAGTCGCCCGCGCAGCTCGAGAAGCTGTTCGGCGCGCCGTTCGCGACCGACGTGCTGGCGAGCCCCGCCGGCGCGTGGGCCGGTCCGTTCGCGTCGCCCTGGGGACTGCACCTGGTGTTCGTCGAGCGACGCGAGGCCGGCACGCCGCCGCCCTTCGACCAGGTGCGGGGCCGCGTGCTGGAGTCGTGGCGCGAAGCCGAGCGCGCGCGGCGGCTGAAGGAGTCCGTGCACGAGATGCGCCGCCGCCACGCGCTCGAGGTCGAGTCTCGCGCGTGGCAGGAGCGGGAGGCCAGCCGATGACCCGTGTCGCGTCCCGCACGCGGCGCGCGCTCCTGCCGCTCGTCACGCTGCTCGTCGCGCTCGGCGCAGCCGTCACGGACGCACGCGCGCACGGGCTCGAGCCCGCACTGCTGTCGCTGCGCGAGACCGCGCCCGGCGTCTCCGCGGTGACGTGAAAGTCGTCGAAGATCCGGCTGCCGGGAACGAAGCTCGCGCCGCGCCTGCCCGCGTCTCGGTGCGCGACCACGGTCCGGGCTGTGCGTACGCGGTCGACGTCGACGACAGAACGAGTGCCGTCAGGAGCAGGCGCGATGGCAGCATGCGGGTCGTCATGGGTTCCCTCCGGTGTTCCGTCGGTCGATCGGTCGTTGCGTGTTCCGTGTCCTATTTCGGTATCGCACTTCGGTGCCGGGCGTCGGCGTCCCCGTGGGTCGTCGTTCAGCGACGCCGTGCAGGGTCGCTCTCGTCGCGCTGGCTCGCGATCGCGTCCCGGGCGACACGCACCCAGAGCGCGGCGCCGCGTGGGCGCGCGATCGAGCCGGCGGCGATCGCGTTCACGAGCCCGCCGGCAGCGTCACCAGCGTCCAGGAGACCGCCTGTGTCTCGCCGTCGCGCAGCCCGGTCTACCGCTCGACGTAGGGCGCCCTGCCGCCGCTCGGCTGCGGCCAGGTAGAGCCGTCGCGTCTGTCTCTTCGCGACCGGCACGGGACTCCTACGCCCGTCTGCTTTCGTGCCGATGCGCAAGTCAACGCGGACTCCACCGGGGTTGCCCTCCGTGAGCGTACCGCAGCCGCTCAGCCGCGCTGCGCGCCGCCGTGCACGCGTCCGAGGAACGCGACGACCACCTGCGCGAGCTCCGCACCGCGGTCCTCCTGCAGGAAGTGTCCGCCGCCGGTGATGGCGGTGTGCGTCTGGCCCTGCGCGCCGGGAACGCGCTTCTCGAGCGCCCTGTTGCCGCCCTTGTCGAACGGATCCATGTCGCTGAACGCGCACCGCAGCGGCCTGTCGAACCGGTCGAGCGTCTCCCAGGCGCGCAGCTGGTCCGGCACCGCGGCGTTGTCGGGCGTGATCGGGATCAGCGCCGGGAAGCTCCTCGCGGCGGCCTTGTACGTCTCGTCCGGGAACGGCGCGTCGTAGGCGGCGATCTCCGCGTCGGTGAGCCCGCCCGTGCAGCCCATGCTCACCATGCGGCCGATCGGGAACTCGGGCATCTGCCGCGCGATCTCCGGCCACTTGCGCAGGTCCTCGCTGACCGGCGTCTGCCCGGTCGGCATGCCGATGTTCGCGGCGACCACGGACGCGAAGCGCTGCGGCTGCTCGGCGACCAGCCGCAGGCCGATGATGCCACCCCAGTCGTGGCAGACGAGGTTCACGTCGCGCAGGTCGAGGCAGTCTGCATCGTGGGCCTCCCTCGCGGGCGCGACCTCTCCGTTTGCGTTGCCCGCCATTAGTGGCATAGCTTCTGCCACTACTCGGAGCTGGACGCAAGGAGAGAACGGGCATGGAGATCGCGGGACGGGTCGCCGTCGGGAAGGGTGCGGGGTCGGGCATCGGGCCATACCACGCGGCCAGGTACACGGTGGTCGGGCCGTCCGAGCCGCTGTCGCACGAGATCTCGATGCGGCGCCTGCAGCAGCGCAACGAGGACCTCGAGGGCGGGCGCAAGCCGCGGCCGGCGGTGCACCGGTGACGGCCCTCGCGATCTGGCTCGTCGCCGCGGCGCTCTACGCGTGGTTCCGCCGGTTCTACGACAACCGGCGGCCGCCCCTCACCGCCGCGGAGATCGACCACTTCCTGCCCCGCCTGCCGGAGCACGCTCGCGCCAACACCGAGGAGATCGCGACCCTACGCGCCTTCCTCGAGCGCGACGACGGTGGCGAGTTCGCGATGCTGAACCTGGTCAAGCTCGCGTCCGAGCCGGTGCCGCATCCGGAGACCGGTGCGCCGACCTCGGGGCCGGACCTGCTGCAGAGCTACTCGCGCGTGTTCGTCCGCGCGCTGGTCCGCAAGGGCGGCCACCCGGCGGTGGTCGCGCGCGTGATCGGCGGCTACCTCGACACCTGGAACGTCGGCCCCGATCCGGGATGGACGATCATCGGCTACATGCGCTACCGGAGCCGCCGCGATCTGCTCGAGCTGATCACCGATCCGCGCTTCGCGAACGCGCACCTCTTCAAGATCGCGGCGACTCCGGTGACGATGTCGTTTCCCACCCGGCCGCAGATCCTGATCTACGCGAGCCCGCGCATCACCGTCGGGCTGGCGATCGCGCTGATCGCCGCGCTGTCGCAACTCGCGCTCGGCTGACGTCCGTCGCGCGCCGGGTCGCAACCGCACGTCAGCCGCGACGGGCGGTCTTGCGTGCGGCCGTCCGGCGCGGCTGCGCCTCGAGCAGCGCCAGCACGGCCGCCTCGACCGCAGCCGACGCCGCCCGCGGACCGAGCTGGCGGTCGAACCGCAGGCGCTCCCACGCCTCGAAGGACGTCGCGAGGTCGAGCGCCTCGACCGCGGCGACCGGCGCGCCGCTCATCTCCGGGAACCAGCGCAGCAGGTCCGCGCGCAGGAGCCGCTGCATGTTCTGATGGCGCTCCTGCAGGAACGGCGACCGCCAGCGGACGAGGTTCCCCGAGCGCTTGTACGGCGCGATGCGCTCGAAGAAGGTCGCCCTCTGCCGCACCAGGGCGCCGACGCGCGCCGTGAGCGACCCTGCCCTCTCGGCCCCGGCGAGCAGCGGCCGCGCCTCCGCCTCGAGGCGCGCGTCCATCGCCCGGTAGAGCGTCTCCATCTCCGTGAAGTGCCGGAAGACGCTGCGCACCCCGACACCAGCGCGCTCCGCGACCTGCTGTACCGTCGGCTGCAGGATGCCCCGGCCGACGAGCTCCATCAGGGCCGCGACGATCGCCTCGCGGCTGCGAACGCCGCGGCGCACGCGTCCGTCGAAGGCAGACAGCGAATCGGGCTCGGGACGCGGCTTCATGGCGGCGGGATGTTGGCAGATCACCGTTCAGCTTTCGAGCACGCAGAGCATCAGCGCTCGCCAGCGCAGACGCTAGCTCCACGTTCGCCCCGGTCCGAGATTTGTCGCACGGACCCGCAGAAAATGGCTTCCGTGGTCGGCGCTGCCGGGTGATTCTCGGCGGCGGCACGCCGGTACGATGGGGGCCGTGGGAGCCCACAAGAGGGGGTTGACGACGTGAGGGCGATGGTTCTGCGCAACGTGTGCGACCTGCGGCGCAACATGAGCCCGCTGTCGCACGAGATCGTCGCGGAGCCCGAGCCCGCACCGGACGAGCTGCTCGTCGACGTCTCCGTGTGCGGCGTCTGCCACACCGAGATCGACGAGATCGAGGGGCGAACGCCGCCCCCCCATCTGCCGGCGATCCTCGGCCACCAGGTGGTCGGCACCGTCGTCGCGCGCGGCGCCGAGGCAACGCGCATCGAGGTCGGCGCGCGGGTCGGGGTCGCGTGGATCCATGCCGCCTGCGGCAAGTGTCGCGCGTGCCTCGCCGGAAACGAGAACCTGTGCCCGGACTTCGTCGCCACCGGACGCGACGTGACCGGCGGCTACGCGCAGCAGATGGTGGTCCCGGACCGCTTCGCGCACCCGATCCCCGCCTCGCTGAGCGACGCACACGCAGCACCGCTGCTCTGCGCGGGCGCGATCGGCTACCGCTCGCTGCGCCTGACCGGGCTCGGCAACGGAAAACGCCTGGGCCTGACCGGCTTCGGCGCGTCCGCACACCTCGTGCTCGCGACGGCGCTGCGCCGCTTCCCCTTCATGGAGGTCTACGTCTTCGCTCGCAATCCCGACGAGCGCGCCTTCGCGCACGAGCTCGGCGCGGTGTGGACCGGCGACATCGACGCCCGCCCCCCCGTCGCCCTCGACGCCATCATCGACACGACACCCGCGTGGACGCCCGTGCTCAGGGCGCTCGAGGCACTCGCACCGGGCGGACGGCTCGTGATCAACGCCATCCGCAAGGAGAACACCGACCGCGACGTCCTCTCCAGGCTCGACTACGCCTCGCACCTGTGGCTCGAGAAGGAGATCAAGAGCGTCGCGAACGTCACGCGCAGCGACGTGCGCGAGTTCCTCGCACTCGCCGCCGACACCGGCATCCTGCCGGAGGTCCGCGAGGTCCCGCTCGAGGAGGCGAACGCTGCGATCCTCGACATCAAGCGGGGCATCGGTCGCGGGGCGCGCGTCCTGCGCGTTGCCTGAGCGGGCCGTCGGGATGCCCCCCGTGCACGGCGGCGCCGCAGCGCGCCCCCGTGCAGAGGACGCGTTGAAGCCGCCGCACCGTGCGTGATAGGCGAAGCGCAGGACGTATGTCGACAACCGCGAATCCCGCGCGCGCGCGAGCGACGGCCGGGCGGCCGCCCGGATCTCGCGCCGCGCGGCCCGAGGGTCGTGCTGCCGCGGCCCCCTGGACGTTCCTCACCAATCACGCGCACGTGCTCACCTGCATCGCGGCAAATCCGGCGGTCCGCATGCGCGACGTCGCGTCGCAGGTCGGCGTCACCGAGCGCGCCGTGCAGCGCATCGTCTCCGAGCTCGAGGACGCGGGCTACCTCAGCCACGTCCGCGTGGGCCGGCGCAACCGCTACAAGGTCCACACCGAGCTGCCACTCCGGCACTCGATCGAGCAGCACTGCCTCGTCTCGTCGCTACTGAAGCCGATCCTCGGCGGCCGCCGCCGCATCTGACGGCGACGGGCGTCATGCGCGGCTGCACCCGGATGTGCAGGGGCCGCGAGTCCCCGGCTCGCCGGTGCCCTTCGCCGCGCCTCCCACGCGCAACCGCGTACTGCTCCGCGTGCGTTCGCGCCCGGGTCCGTCCCTCAGGGCGCTACGGCACACGGGAACGCGGCGACGCCGGGCACCGCCGCCTGGAACGCGCCCTCTTCCGCGCGGCTCTGCAGCGTGTCCGGGTCCTCGACCGCATGCCGGAACCAGTCGCGCATCGACTCGCCCGCCACCACGCCAGACCAGAACTCGGGCCGCAGCGACACCACGTGCACGCTGCGGTCCGACGTCGAGGTCAAGTACCAGTGGATGCCGTTCAGCTGCTTCGTCCGGCAGTACGTGCCGCGCATCGTGTCGATGAAGAACGCCTCGTCGTCGAAGAAGGCATCGTTCTGCTGCGTCTGGTCGCGCTGGTTGCCGATCACCAGCATCTGCTGCTCTGGCACCTGGCGGAGGCGGGGCGCGATGCTGTTGAAGATCACCTCGCCGACCGCGCAGTCGCCGTCGAAGCAGGACGGCGGCAGGTTGTTGCGCGCCCCCCAGGCCGGGATCTTCACCGGGCCGAGGCCGCGGACGCCGACGATCGAGCCGTTGTCGAGCGCCATGCCAGCGTCCGGGAAGGCCGCGGTACGCGGCCACTGCAGGTCGTCGAGCAGCCAGTGGTAGTTGTACAGCGTGCCGTAGCCGCCGGCCGACCAGCCGCCGAACAGGGCCACCAGCTCGTCCGGCCGGAAGCCCGCGCCGCCTTCGGCGTCCATCTTCTGCCAGATCACGTTCCGCACCATCTCGATGGCAGCGCGCAGATTGACCGCGCCGTAGCGCGGCACCGAGACCGAGCCCAGGTTCTCGACCACGCCGCCGCCCGCGAACACGTCCTGGTTGCAGTACGGCAGGTAGACCTTGGTCCAGTCGGCGAACGGGCTCTCGGCCGGGTCGTTGGAGGCGATGCCGAGGCCGAGCGGCTCGTCGTCGGCCGCGGTGAAGAGGCCCGGCGCGCTCACCTGGCGCGCGGCGCAGTCCGCCTCGAAGAGGCACACGCCACCGCCTTGCAGGCCGACGATCACGCGGTCGAGTGGCGCCCCCTCGGGCGCGAGCCGCACCCAGAACGAGTAGTCGCTGCCGTCGCCGCACTGCGCGTTCCAGCGCACTCGGTCGACCGGGATGCGGACCCACTCGCCGCGCGGCGCGTCGAACTCCGCCGCCGACGGACCACAGCCGAGGTCGAGGCCGTTGGTGTCCTCGTGGCTCACCGCGGCGATGCACTCTGCCTGGCGCGAGGCGCGCGCGACGTAGGTCGGCGCGTCGAGCGCGATCAGCGGCGCGAGGTCCGGGCACGCCGCCTCGACCTCGGCCCGCGCCGCCGCGATGAGCCCCGCCCGCTCGGCGGCGAGCGCCGCCTGCGTGCAGCTCTCGTCGCGCAGGCAGGCCGCGATCGCGCCCAGGCTGTCGGAGACGAGATCGCGCACGGCCTCGTGCGCCGAGGTCAGGCACTGCCGCGCGGCCGCGTCCGCCTTCGGCCAGACGACGCCCTGCGGCCCGCCGTAGGTGCGCCAGGCGATCGACGAGGCCTCGGACGCGCAGGCGTTGCGCAGGCGTCCTGCCAGCGCGTCGGACGACAGCGCGCCGAAGTCGCCGTCGCCGCAGCTCGCCCGCACCGCCGACTCGAGGTCGGCCAGCGCGCCTGCGGTGCCCGCGTCGTCCGCCGCGCACGCGCCGCCGTCGGTCACGTAACAGGAGGCGGTCGCAGCGCCGTACGCGGCGACGCAGCTGGAAAGCGCCTCGGGAGCCGTTGCGGCGCACGAGGCGCTCGCGCCGGTTCCGCCAGAGGTGTGCGAGCACCCCGCGAGGAGCCCCGGGGCACAGACCAGAGCCAGAGTGAGCGACGTCGCCACAAATCGCATCGGCCACGTCTAGCACGGGTCCTCGGCATCGTTCCACGCCGGGCTCCTCGACGGCGGCGGTGGAGCGCCCGCCCCGTGAGCGCACTCCGGGCTCCGGGCGCACGCACGGCGCCGGACGTGCCCTGCACTGCAGATTCGTGGTAGGCCCGTCGCGCCATGGCGCCGCCGCCCCACGCTCCGCCGACCCCATCCACCGGAAGAGACCAGCTGCTGCTGGCGGTCGACGTCGGCACGCAGTCGACGCGCGCGGCGCTGGTCGACACGACCGGAGCGATCGTGGACCTCGTCAAGACCCCGATCGATCCCTACTTCTCGGACCGCCCCGGCTGGGCCGAGCAGCACGCCGACGTCTACTGGAACGTGCTGCGGGAGGCGCTCCGACGGATCGTCGAGCGTGCCGCCGCGCGCGCGCCCTCGGAGCCGCAGCGCATCGTGGCGGTCGCGATCGGCACGCAGCGCGGCACCTACGTCAACGTCGACCGCGACGGCAAGCCGCTGCGGCCCGCGATCGTCTGGCTCGACCAGCGCAAGGCCAGCACGAAGGGGCTGATCCCGAACGCGCTCGTGCCGGTCCTGAAGGCCGCTCGCATCTACTCCTTCGTCGAGTACGCGACGCAGTACTGCCGCTCGAACTGGATCCGACAGAACCAGCCCGAGATCTGGCAGCGGACGCACAAGTACCTCTGCCTCTCCGGTTTCCTGACGCATCGCCTGACGGGCGAGTACCGCGACTCCGTCGGCAACATCGTCGCCACGATGCCGATCGACGTGAAGCGCTCACGCTGGTCCGGCAGGTTCGATCCGAAGTCGTGGGTCTTCCCGATCGAGCGCGAGAAGCTGCCCGACCTCGTGCTGCCCGGCGAGACGCTCGGGCAGGTGACGCGCGCCGCGGCCGCGGAGACCGGGCTCCGCGCGGGGCTGCCGGTGATCGCCGCGTCGAACGACAAGGCGTGCGAGATCGTCGGCGCCGGATGCCTGACGCCCGACATCGCGTTCCTCAGCTACGGCACCATCGCGACCATCAACACGCACAACGCGAGGTACGCCGAGGTGACGACGCTGATGCCGCCCTACCCGTCGGCGGTGCCGCACCACTACTACACCGAGATCAACATCCTGCGCGGCATGTGGATGGTGTCGTGGTTCAAGGAGCAGTTCGGACTGCACGAGCGGCTCCGCGCCGAGGAAGGCAGCATCGTCCCCGAAGCGCTCTTCGAGGACCTGCTGCAGGCGGTCCCGCCGGGCGCGATGGGCCTCGTGCTGCAGCCGTACTGGACGCCCGGACCGTGGGTCGCGTCGTACGCGAAGGGCTCGATCGTCGGCTTCGGCGAGATCCACACCCGCGCGCACCTCTATCGTGCGATCGTCGAGGGCATCGCGTTCGCGCTCAAGGAGGGAGCCCAGACGACGGAGAAGAAGAATCGCGTGCCCATCACCCGCGTGCGCGCGGCGGGCGGCGGCTCGCAGAGCGACGGCATGATGCAGATCACCGCCGACGTCTTCGGCCTGCCGACCGAGCGTCCGCACACGCACGAGACCGCGGTCGTCGGCGCGGCCATCGACGCCGCGGTCGGTCTCGGGCTGTTTCCCGACTTCCCGCCCGCGGTCGCGGCGATGACGCGCGTCGCCCGGGTGTTCGAGCCCGACCCGGCGAACGTCGACCTGTACCGGAACCTCTACGAACGCGTGTACCTGCGCATGTACCGGCAGCTGCTACCGCTGTTCCGCGAGATCAAGGACATCACCGGGTACCCCGAGTGAGGGCGCAACCCCGACGCGTCGGGCGTGTTCAACCGCTGGCCGGGGCGGATGCGATCCTCTCCGGGTGACGACCATGCACCTCCGCCTGCTCACCGCCGCCCTCGCCTGCTGCGCTCTCGCCGCCCCCGCGCCCGCCGGCGCCGGGACATCGTGCCGTCCCAACGTCTTCGGCGGTGAGGACTGCACCAGCGACGACGGCCGCACGCGCACGACGTCGCGGCCGAACGTGTTCGGCGGCATGGACACCACGCGCAACGACGGCACGCGCACCACCACGCGGCCGAACGTCTTCGGCGGCTACGACGAGACCAGCCCGCAGGGCACGGTCACCTCGCGCCCCAACGTCTTCGGCGGCATGGACTACGCGCTGCCCGGCGGCGGCCGCGCCTCGTCGCGTCCGAATGTGTTTGGCGGCCGCGACGTCACGCTGCCCGACGGCAGGAGGATCACCTGCCGGCCGAACGTCTTCGGCGGCGAGGACTGCCGGTAGGCGACGCGGACTGCCGGTAGAAGGGTTGCGCGACGGCCCGGACGTCAGTCCGCAAGCCGCGGCTCCGGATCACGACCGAGACGCCGAAGTGCAGGGCGCACTGGCGCCGAGCGCAGAACGCGCCGCCGACGCCCCTTACCGGACCTTCAGCACGAGCTTGCCGATCGCGCGGCGCGCCTCCATCTCGGCGAGCGCGCGGCCCGCCTCCTCGAGCGGGTAGACCGCACCGATCGGCGCGTCGAGCCGGCCCGCCTCGAGTGCGGCTGCAGCTTCGCCCACTCGATCTGCAGCAGGTTCGGCTCGTGCATGACGAAGGCGCCGAGCCCGACGCCGACGACGTCGACGTTGTTGAGCAGCAGGCGGTTGACCTTCACCGTCGGGATCTCGCCGCCGGTGAAGCCGACGACCAGCAGGCGTCCTTCCGGCGCGAGGCTGCGCAGCGAGTCGGTGAAGCGGTCGCCGCCGACCGGGTCGAGGATGACGTCGGCGCCGCGGCCGCCGGTGAGCGACTTGACGGCAGCGAGGAAGCCGTCGGCGAGGATCACCTCGTCGGCGCCCGCCTGCTCGGCGATGCGGCGCTTCGCGTCGGTCGACACCACCGCGATCACGCGCGCACCGAACGCCTTCGCGACCTGCACGCCCGCGCTGCCGACGCCGCCCGCGGCGCCGTGCACGAGCACCGTCTCGCCGGCCTTCAGGCGGCCGCGACGGACGAGGCCGAACACGACGGTGAGGTAGTTCATCGGCAGCGCCGCGCCGGCCTCGAACGAGATCCGGTCCGGCAGCGGCACGACCGAGCTCGGGTGCGCCGCCACGACCTCCTGGAAGGCACCGAGCCCCGGGAACGCCGCGACCCGGCTGCCGACCTTGAAGGGGGACCCCTCCGGCGCCGAGCGCACGACGCCGGCGACCTCGGAGCCCGGCACGAAGGGCAGCGGCGGCTTCATCTGGTAGAGGCCGCGCGTCAGCAGCAGATCGGGCCAGGTCACGCCGGCGGCGTGCACGTCGATGACGACCTGCCGTCCGTCGGACTTCGGCTCCTCGACGTCGACGACCGAGATGGACTCCGGACCTTCAAGCCGCTGGACCTGCACCGCTCGCATGGCGTTCCTCCGTGGTTGCGCTCCCGGCGGAACCGCCGTCGGGAGTCGGCGCAATGAAGCATCCGCGCGCGCCCGGCTCCACGGCTGGACACGCTGGCCCCCGGACCGGCCCCGCGACGCCGGCGTCCCCCCTGCCGGATCGGCGTCGACGACCACAAGGGGCCCGCACCGAGGTGGCGCGGATCGCGAGCCTGCGCGCCGCGGGTCCGCGCAGGGCGCCGGCGAAGCTGCCGATCCGTAGCGCGACGCAGCGCGCACGGAAGCCGGTAGCCGAAGCCTGTATCGGTGCGGGCCCGAGCCCAGTGCAACGCCGCGCGCGTCGAGCGACGGGAGCGCCCCCGGGAGCGACCCCGGGGGCGCTCCCAGCACGGAGTCGTGCGCGAGGCGCCCTAACGCGTCAGGAGCCCCGACTCGAACGAGCTCGCGGACGGCGCGGGCGAGTTCACAGACGAGACGCGCCGCACGCCGACGCCGCGGATCTGGATGACCGTGTTCGAGTTCAGCACCTCGGCGCCGAAGGCCGTGTTGACGGTGGTGCGCAGCTTGACCTTGCCGTCCTGGACCACGCCGCAGCCGTTGTCGCCGGTGCCGATCGGGAAGTCGGTCAGCGTCGACATCGTGCAGCCGTCGGTGTCACCGCTGCTGCAGCCGACGGTCGAGACGACGATCGTCGCCGACACGCAGAGCGTCTCGCCTTCACAGCCGGCGCTGAGGCCGACGAGACGGCCGCGGAGGCTCACGTCCTGCGGGTTCGTCCCGTCGGGCGGGAGCACGAGCGCGCTGCCCGTGCCCCTGCCACCCATGTCGAAGGTGCATTCGGGATCGACCGGCAGCGCGGGATGGCAGGCCGGCAGCGCGATCGCGCCGGTCGTCGTGTCGTTGGCCGCCGTGCACGGCGCGAACGCCTGCACGAAGGACGCCATGTAGTGCTTCGCCTTCGTGGGACCGGGCAGGTCCGCACGCGCACTCCTGCCCGAGGTGGCGATCGACGCCGCGGCGACGGCGACGACCACGGCGAGCTTCATTCCTCCGCTGACCATCCATTCCTCCTCTCGCTCGACGGGCATCGACGCGAGCGCGGCGTATCGTCGAACGGGCGGTAGAATGCGGCTTCGAGGGCCGAGGCGCCAGATCGCAACGACGACGGGTGATCGCGCGGCGTGCGGTGGGGAACGCAGTTGATCGCGCGGCGCGCACGTTGGCCGCCAGTCGGTCAGACGCGTTGCGGATAGGCCGTACTACCAAGCCGAAACCGCCCTCGAGGTCCTCGACCTCCTCGACGTCGCGTCGCGGGAAGCCGGAACCTCGGAGGGCGGTTCGAATTGGTACCAACAGTGGACGCGATCGCTACCAATTCGAACCGCGGCCCGGATGCCGGTGACGTTCTCCCTCCTCGTGGTGCGGGAGCCCTTCCCGTACCAGACGTTAGCCGCCCGGGTTCGCGAGCTCGCGAACCTCGGCATGAGCAAGCACGCCATCGCGCGAGCACTGGGCGTCGACTGGAAAACAGTCCGGAAGGCACTCGAGCGCTTCACATGATGGGGTCCTGCGAGCTTACCGAGTCCAGTCGAGATCGTCTTCGTAGTCGTCCACGTCGCCCGGTCTGGCTTCGTTTTGCAGTTTCGGCTCATCCGGACTACCGGTCGCCCGCCTTTTGGCAAGTTCCCGGTCGACTGTTTGCAGCAGGTCCCTCTGCACCGCGCGTGTAGCGCGCTGCATGGCGGGGGAGGTAGGTGGCTCGACCCGCGGCGGCGGTCGGTACATCCCGAGTTGTCGCCGAAAGGTATCTACACGGATGCGGAGCTCTCCAATGGTCTCGCGGGCAATCCCGATTCGCGTGTCGAGCTGCTGCAGACGCTTGCCAGCCGCAAGCTGCACCGCGAACGGGAGACCGAACGCACCTGCGATCGACAGACACTCGTCCTTCCGCAGCTCGTACAACTCGAGCTGGGCCAGGGTGCGGCCGAGCAACGCCTCGAGCGCTCGCAGCGCATCCTCGTTCATCCACCGCGCCAGGTCTGCCGGCAGCGGACCTGGACCGGATGCCGCGGGGATCACGTGTCCTCCACGTCGATGGATCCACCGAACCCGACCGTGACGTCGACAGCCGCGGGGACCGGGGCGTCGCCACCCTGTCGCCACTCCTGAAGCCGCATCAGCTCGTGCATGGCCCGGTCGATGCTCCGCTCCGCAGCCGCACGATGGCGCTCGAGACGATCGAGAACGTCCATCGAGCTCGTGTACGTCACGCCGAAGTCGGCGTCCTCGCCGTCGCGGACGCGGGCGAGCGCCTCCTCCTCCGCGAGCGCCTCCCTGTACCCGGGCAGCTGCCACTCTTCCTCAGTCGCACCATCGCTGCCGAGGCCCAGCCGAACGGCTGCGAGGTCGATTGCCAACCGCTGTGGCTCGCGACGTGCCCGCTCCACCGCTCGCTGCCTGCACTCCGAGATCAGGACACTGCGCTCAGCCTGCTCGATCCGTCGTCGCCGAACCTCGCCGATGACGATGCGGTCCACGAGGATCGTCTCCGCCGCACCGACCGGGGCCAGGGCCGCTCGGATCCCCGCGTCGAGGGACTCGAGCTCGGCCGGGCTTTCACCCGGCAGAAGAAGAGCTCGCGACGTCACTCCGAACTTGAGCGCGTTGAGCCGCGAGCGCGCCTTGCCCTTCGCGCTTCGCGGTCCCGTGCTTCGCCGAGCATTTTTCCGGTTCCGCTCCCTCACCAATTCATCACTTTCCAAGACCGACCTCCTCGTGCACGACCCCACCACGTCAACTTCACCATGCGGCGCGGCGGCTCATAAGGGG
>VGTK01000086.1 GCA_016874715.1 Deltaproteobacteria bacterium
GCGGGTCGGAACAGGTCGCGCGCACCGCGGCGGGTCGGAACGCGTCGCGCGCACCGCCAGGCGGCGGCGACGCACCTGCGCCCAGCCTTCTACTGCGTCGCCAGATCGACGCGCTCGCGGGCCGCTCGTCCGGGCCCGCCGCGCCCCTCCACCTCGATCACGACGCGCGCGAGCACGCCTGGCGTGATCTCGGCACGCCCGCCGAGCGCGGGCGCGATCGGCCCGCCCGGCTGGAAGCCGACCGTGAAGCCGTGCGAACCGTAGGTGAGCGGCGTGGTGCGCGGGATCGTCGCCTCGCCGACCGGGACGTCGCCGTAGAACAGGGCGACGTCGCCGCCGCTGCCGGGACGCGTCGCCGTCGGCGTGAACGCGGCGCGCACGACCACGCGGCCCGCCGGCAGCTCGACGCTGGCCGACGCGACGGTGATCTCGGTGCCGACGAAGTTGTAGACGTAGTGCAGGCGGCGGCCCTGCAGGTAGAGCACGTAGCCGCCGGAGTGGCCGCCGTGCGCGACGATCGCGCCGGCGACGTCCCCCGACGGCGGCACGTCGAGCTCGGCGGCGATGTGGAACTGCCGGCCGCGCAGGTTCGGCGCGATCGCCTCCGGCAGCGGGCCGACACCGGCGTGCAGCTCGTAGTGCCGGCGACGGTGGCGGGTGTCGACGAATCGTCCAGGCTGATTGTTGAGCGGCAGCACCTGGTACTTGACGGCCTCCTGCCACCACAGCTCCTTCATCCGCTGCAGCCGCTCCGGCTCCGACGCGGCGAGGTCGTGCACCTCCGAGAAGTCCCTTGCCACGTGGTAGAGCTCCCACGCGTCGTCGTCGAAGGGCTTGCTGACGTCGGTGCCGTCGTAGGCGATGAACGGCGCCGGATGGAACACCACCGCCTTCCAGCCGTCGTGGTAGAGCGCGCGCGAGCCGAACATCTCGTAGTACTGCGTGACGTGCGCGCTCGGCGCGTCGGCAGAGTCGAGCGTCGCAGCGAAGCTCGTGCCCTCGATCGGCGTCTGCTCGTACCCGTTGATGGTCGCGGGCGGGTCGATCCCGATCAGCTCGAGGATGGTCGGCATGACGTCGATCGCGTGCACGTACTGGTTTCGCGTCCCGCCGGTCGTGCCGAGGCGCTTCGGCCAGTGCACGATCAGCGGGTCGGCGACGCCGCCCTCGTGCGTGTCGCGCTTGAAGCGCTTGAGCGGCGTGTTGCCGGCCCAGGCCCAGCCCCACGGGTAGTGGTTGTTCGCGCGCGGCGTGCCGAGGTCGTCGATGCGGCGCAGGTTCTCTTCCAGGCTCTCGGGCACGAAGTTGAAGAAGTACTGCTCGTTGAACGAGCCCTTCGGCCCGCCCTCGGCGCTGGCGCCGTTGTCGCTCATGATCAGGACCAGCGTGTCGTCGAGCTCGCCCTGCTGCGCCACGAAGTCGAGCAGGCGCGCGACCTGCGCGTCGGTGTGCGTGAGGAAGCCCGCGTAGACCTCCATCATGCGCGCGTAGAGCCGCCGCTCGTCGGACGACAGCGAGTCCCACGGCGGCACCCACGACGGACGCGCCGACAGCTCCGTGCCCGGCGGCAGCAGCCCCGACGCGACCTGACGCGCGAACACCTCCTCGCGCCACGCGTCCCAGCCGTGGTCGAACCGGCCGCGGTACGGGGTGATGAACTCCGCCGGCGCCTGGTGCGGCGCGTGGCACGCGCCGGGGGTGAACCACAGGAAGAACGGCTTCTTCGGCGCGACCGCGCGCAGGTCCTTGACGAAGCGCATCGCCTTGTCCGCCAGGTCCTCGGTGAGGTGGTAGCCCTCCTCCGGCGTGCGCGGCGGCTCGACCGGGTGGTTGTCGAACACCAGGTCGGGCACGTACTGGTCGGTCTCGCCGGCCATGAAGCCGTAGAAGCGCTCGAAGCCGCGCCCGAGCGGCCACTTGTCGCGCGGGCTGCCGACGGTCATCTCGGTCGCCGGTGTCAGGTGCCACTTGCCGACCGCGAAGGTGGCGTAGCCGTTGCGGACCAGGATCTCCGAGAGAAACCCGTTCTCCTTCGGGATGGTCGCGTTGTAGCCCGGGAAGCCCGCCGCCAGCTCGACGATGCGCGCCATGCCGTTCGAGTGGTGGTTGCGGCCGGTGAGGAGGCACGCGCGCGTCGGCGAGCACAGCGCCGTGGTGTGGAAGTTCGCGTAGCGTCGGCCCGCGGCGGCGAGCCGGTCGAAGCACGGCGTCGCGATGTCCGAGCCGTAGCAGCCGAACTGCGCGTAGCCGACGTCGTCGAGCAGCACGACGATCACGTTGGGTGCGCCGGCCGGCGCGGACGGCAGCTCCGGCCACCACGGCGTCGAGTCGTCGTAGGTGCGGCCGATGGCTCCGCCGAAGCGTGGTCTCATGCGTCCTCCTGCAGCTCGTGTCGCCGGGCGACGACGCCCGGCGGTTCGCTCTTACATCAAGAGGACCGTCGCGAAGAAGCGCCGCTCGCTCGCCGCCGGAGAAGCTCATCGACGCCGCCGCACGTGCTGATCGCGCGACCCGCGTGACCAGCACGACCGCGACTCGCGTCGCGGATCGGGGCAGCCGTGCGTCACCCGACGTCCGGGAATCGCGAACGATCGTCGGCGTGACCGCTCCTCGGTCGCGCATCCGGCGCCCCACGAAACAGGATCGTGCCGAGATTGCGCGCGCCCGCGGCAGCGTCCGGGCGGGGTCTTCATCGACAGGCGCACCGTCCGCTGCGTACCTCCGGACCAGATCGTGCGGACGGCGCCGGCCTGGAGGCGTCGCGGGTCGCAGAGCGGAGGACGACGAGATGCGTAGGGCCTGGATCCGGATGCTGCAGCGCAAGTTCGGGAAGAACGGAGGCCCGGTCGAGCACGAGCCGCGCAGCGGCACCACACGTCGCGAGGTCCTGGTGGCCGGCGCGGCCGCAGGCGCCGCGTTGCTCTTCAGCCGCGGGCGCGTCTCGTTCGCCGACGAGAAGCCCCGAGGCAAGCGCGTGGTCGTGGTCGGGGCCGGCTTCGCCGGACTCGCCGCGGCGCACGAGCTCCTCGCGTTTGGCTACGACGTGACGGTGGTCGACGCGGGCGCCCGCGTGGGCGGGCGCGTGCTGACGTTCCGCGATCTCGTACCCGGCAAGTACGTCGAGGGCGGCGGCGAGCTCGTGGGCAGCAACCAGCTGGCCTGGGTCGCCTACGCGGAGAAGTTCGGGCTCGAGTTCGCCGACATGAGCGAGGAGGAGGACTACGCCGCCCCGATCCTGATCGGTGGCAAGCGCCTCGGCGAGAAGGCGGAGGCCCGGATCTGGGAGGCGCTCGAGGGCGGCATGCTCGAGTCCATCAACGCCGACGCCCGCAAGGTGGACGCCGAGCAGCCGTGGCTGTCGCCTGGGGCCAAGGCCCTGGACGCGCGGCCGCTGCGCGCGTGGATCGACGCGACGAAGGCCAGCGAGACCACGCGGCGCGCGCTCGACGCGCTCTTCTCGAGCGACAACGGCCAGGACACGCGCAAGAGCTCCTACCTGGGCATGCTCGCCGCCGTGAAGGGCGGTGGCGTCGAGGCCTACTGGGAGGAGACCGAGGTCTGGCGCTGCACGGGCGGCAACGACCAGCTCGCCACGAAGCTCGCCGGCTCGCTGGGCGACGGCCGCGTGCGCCTGCGGACGCCGGTCGCCGCCATCAAGCAGGACGAAGAGGGCGCACGGGTGACGCTCGCCGACGGTACCGTGCTGGAGGCCGACGACGTCGTGCTGGCGGTGCCGCCGGCAGCATGGCGCGCGATCACCTTCGAGCCGGGCCTGCCCGGCGCGCTCACGCCCCAGATGGGCAACGTGGTCAAGTACCTCGCGCACGTGAAGCGGCGCTTCTGGCACGGCGATGGGCCGAGCCAGTACTCGCTGACCGACGGCCCCGTCTCCCAGACCTGGGAGGGCACCGACGCCCAGCCCGGCGACGAGGACGCGCTCCTCGTCGCCTTCTCGGGCGGTCCCTCCGCCGACGTGACGCTCTCCTGGAACAAGGAGCAGCTCGACGAGCGCTACCTCGCCGAGATCGAGCGCATCTACCCCGGCATGCGCAAGAACTTCGCACGGTCGCGCTTCATGGACTGGCCGCGCGACCCGCTGGCGGGGGCTGGCTACTCGTTCCCCGCCCCGGGCGAGCTCATGCGGACGGGCCCCATCCTGCGTGCCGGCCACGGTGGGCGCCTGCACTTCGCGGGCGAGCACTGCTGCCACGCCTTCGTCGGCTACATGGAGCTGATGGCGTCCCACAAATCGGCGCTAAACACAGCGCGCGGCCTCTGGTAGACGCGATGCGTGGCGGGGGTGGTGGAGGCGTGCGGGCCAGCGTTTTCGCCCGCACTGCTGCGAAACACCCGGGCCCGGATCGAGGAAGACGGTGAGCTGACGCGCACGCAGCTGTCGCGTGAGGCGTGCGAGTGGATGGACTGGCGCGCACCGAACGGCGAGCTGCGGGAGATGACGTGTCGTCTGGCGTTGCTCGAGCTCGAGCAGCGTGGGGAGCTGGCGCTTCCTGCGCGGCGTTCGTGCGCGCGCAGCCGCATGCCTGCACGACGCAGCGAGAGCAGCGGCGGCGGGAAGGTGGCCTGTGAGCTGACGGATCTAGGCGAGCTCGATCTGGTGCAGATGTGTGCGGCAGAGGACCGAGATCTTTCACGCGAGTGGAACGAGCTGATCGCGAGCCACCACTACCTGGGCTACACGCCCTTGGTCGGGGCACAGAAGCGCTACTTGATCGTGAGCGAGCGCCACGGGGTTCTGGGAGCGCTGGGCTTCAGCGCCGCGGCGTGGCGGATCGCAGCGCGCGATCAGTGGATTACGTGGAGCGATGAAGTCCGCAGCGAGCGGCTACACCTCGTGGTGTGCAACTCGCGTTTCCTGATCTTGCCGTGGGTGCGCGTGCGCAACTTGGCGTCGCGGGTGCTGGGCCTTGCGGCGCGTCGACTGCCCAGGGACTGGAAGGCGAGTTACGGCTACGAGCCGGTGCTGCTGGAGAGCTTCGTCGAGGAGGGGCGGTTCGCGGGCATCAGCTATCGGGCCGCGAACTGGATCGAGCTGGGCCGGACGAGCGGGCGAGGCCGCCAGGACCGCAAGCACGCGTGCCGGGGCACGGCAAAGAAGGTGTTCGCGTATCCGCTGTACGGGCGGTGGCGCGAGAAGCTGGGCGTCGTGGCGCAAGAGGACTCGCGAGACTGGGCCGAGCGGGAGCTGGGCGGGGTGCGGCTCGGGGACCCGCGGCTGGCGCGGCGCTTTGTGTCGATCGCGCGGGATTTCTTCAGTCGCCCGCAGGCGAACATTGCGCAGGCGTGTAACGGGGATCGGGCGAAGACGAAGGCGGTGTATCGGTTCTTGGACAACCCAGGGGTGACGCTGGCCAAGCTGCTCGAGCCGCACCAGAGACAGACGCTGGAGCGGATGGCCGAGCACGATGTGGTCCTGGCGGTGCAGGACAGCACGTCGCTCAACTACACCGCGCACGCGTGGATCATGAACGGCCTGGGGCCGATCGGCAGGAAAGACGGCGGCGGTCTGGGTGTGATCGTGCACGACACGGTGGCCGTGACGCCCGCCGGGCTCGCGCTGGGCGTCGTCGATGCGCAGGTGTGGGTGCGCGACTGGGAGGAGAAGGAGGCCGGGTGCTCGATCGAGCAGGAGGAGAGCGCGAAGTGGCTGCGCAGCTATGAGGCGGCGGCCCGGGTGCAGGCCCAGCTCAAGCACACGCAAGTGGTCAGCGTGGGCGATCGCGAGGCGGACATCTACGAGCTCTTCGCGCTCGCCCGCGAGCACATCGAGGCAGGCGGGCCGCATCTTCTGGTGCGGGCGACCGACGACCGTCGCCTGGCCGAAACGAGCAAGAAGCTGTGGGAGGCGGTCGAGGCACAGCCCGTGGCCGGGTATCGCGAGATCGCGGTGCCGCCGCGACCGGGGCGCAAAGCGCGGACGGCACAGCTGTCGGTACGCTCGTGCGAGGTGACGCTTCGCCCGCCGCAGGGAAAGAGCGCACTGGGCGCGATTCGCCTGTGGGCGGTTCACGCCCGCGAGCGGCGGGCACCGACGGGCGTCGCGCCCGTGAAATGGATGCTCTTGACCACCATCGCGGTGAGCGACTTCGACCAAGCCTGTGAGAAGCTCGACTGGTACGTGCAGCGCTGGATGATCGAGGTCTTCCACCGCACGATCAAGAGCGGTTGCCGGATCGAGCACCGCCAGCTCGGCAACGTGCATCGCCTGGAGAACTGCCTGGCCATCGCCATGATGGTGGCGGCGCGCATCATGCATCTCACCTGGCTTGGCCGCACGTGTCCGGATGTGCCGTACACGATCGACATCAGTCGAAAGCCGACACCGCAGCAGACGGTGCCCGTGATTCGCGAAGTGATCGGCTGGATTGCGAAGCTCGGCGGGCATCTCGGTCGTAAGTCCGATCGCCCGCCGGGCACGCCGACGATGTGGGGGGACTTCAGCGCGCCGACGACATCATCGATACCGTCAAGATCTTCACGAAGTTCGCCGAAGGGCCGTGAGGTTAAGCTTGCAACGCCTTCGCTATGTCCAGCGCGGACTTGTGGGTAAAGCTCAGTACATGGAGGGGGGCCTGCAGAGCGGCATCGCGATCGCCGCCCGGCTCGCCGCGCGCGACGGCCTCACGCCGCCCCGGATCCCGCGCTTCGTGCCCAAGACCGAGAAGGCCTGAACGACGCGACGCACATCACGGCGGCCGTCCGGGCCCGCCGGTCAGCCGCACAGAGTGGCGAGCGTGCGCTTGACCGCGAGCGCGGCGGCGTCGCGTAGCGACCACGGCCGGACGATCCAGCCGATGCTGTGGCGGTTCGTGTCCGAGGCAACCGCGTGCCAGAGCGGTCTCTCGGGCGACACCTCGAAGAGGCGCACGTTCCACGCGTCGTCGGGCGACGTCACGATCGCCGCGCTGTGCGGATCCCGGTAGCGGAAGAACGACGCTCCCGGCTGCTCCGCGTGGCTCAGGTACAACCGCCATCCGGGGAAGCGCTCGTTCGTGTGCCAGCCGAGATGGCTTCCCGCCGGATACCACCAGTGTCCCGCGGGGAACATCACGGGCGGCGTTGCGTCCGCGAAAAGCGCACCGAGAGCAACGGTGAGCGCCCGATCGAGCTGACGGCGGCGCGCCGCCACGGCGCGGCTCCGCACGACGTCGCGGACGTTGCGCACGTTGAACGGGATCGCGGTCGCGATGTCGCGCTCGCCATAGCAGCGAATCTGCGCGCTCGCGATGCGCGCCGCGACCCGTTGGCCGCGCCATCCCGGAGCCACCATCGTGTCGAACAGGTAGACCTCGTCGTCCGGCAGCTGCACGAGGTGTTCGAGGTAGTCGCACCAGGCGCCGCCGGGAGCCGCCCACGTGGCGCCGACCACGCGATCGCCCGCCACGGCGGCGAAGCACACCGCGCCGGCAGCGAGGCGGCGCGCGAACTGGTCGGGGCTTCTGGTCGGGACGCAAGGCCCGATAGGCCGCCTCGTCCTCGAGCAGGATCACCCGCAGCGGGGGCTCGTCGCCGAAGTCCGGCGGCGGCTGCTCGAGACGCCGCTCCAGCACGAGGAGCCGCCGGTAGACCCCGGTGCTGAGCACGCCGAGCCACACGCCGCGCAGCCCCCCGGAGGCAAACGCCCGTCTCGTGCCGTCGCGCACGCGGCACGCCGCCGCCAGAACCGCTCCGGCCGGCGCACTCATGCGGGGTGGTACTCGAGCGTTGCGGCGCGGGTGGGCGGTTGTCTCGTCTGTTCGGAAGCCACGATCGGGTTGGCCGTGATCGAGCGTGTCCGGCCGACGGATCACGAGCGGATCGGACGCGGCGGCTGCCAGCGCGGGCGAACGCGCGGACGGTACGCGGCGGGCGCGGCACCTGTCAACGAAGGTCCGGCAGCCCGCTGCACGAGGTCTCGACGATCCCCGGTGCAACGCTCCGGGCGGGACCGCCCGGGGGCCGCGCGGCCGCGGCCGCGTCGCGCGGCCCGATGGTCCTCACCAGTCGGGGGCGAGCGGCCCGCCGGTGTATCCGGCGTCGTTGCGCGACCCGTCGTGGTCGGCGAACGCCGGGTCCGGGTCACCGAGGTCGATGGCGCGGCTGCGGACCTTCAGCCGGTAGTCGCCGTCGCGCCGGTTCTCGAAGCGCGGGCTGCCGTCGCGGTTGCCGGCGATCCGCGGGTCACCGATGCTGCGCTCGGCGACCGAGATCCGGCTGAAGTCGAACCCGTCGGCGGTGAGCAGCGCACCGCGCCGGTTGCTCGCGAAGAGGTTGTGCTGGATCGTCGCGGCCCCGCCACGGAAGTCGCAGATGCCGCGCCCACGAGCCGCGCCGGCGGTCTGCGAGCCGTTGAAGGCGATCACGTTGTTGCGGATCACGGCGGCCGCCGACGCACGCAGGATGATCCCGTTCGAGTCGCCGTCGACGATGGTGTTGTTCACCAGCAGCGGTGCACCGCCCTCGACCTCGACGCCGTGCGCATCGCCGGTGAAGAGCGACACCGTCGCGTTGTCGGCGATCAGGTCGTTGCGCAGCTCGGCGCCCGACGCGGCCAGGTGGACCCCGCTGCCCTGCCGGCGTGCGCGGTTCGCGACGATACGGTTGCGCGGCACGGTCGGGCTCGCGCCGTCGACGAGGACACCGCCGCCGCGCTCGGCGACGCCACCGGTGATGGTGAACGAGTCGATCACGCTGGCCCGCGTTTCCCCGCTCGCGAACGTCACCACCGGGCCGCCGCCCGTCCCCTGCAGCACCGAGTCCGCGCCGGTGCCGAGCAGCGTGATCGCCCTGCCCCGGAAGTCGATGTCCTCGACCCACCTCCCGGCGGCGACGCTGACGACGTCACCGTCGGACGCCGCGTCGATCGCGGCCTGGATCGACGCGCCGGGAGCGACCGGCAGGACCGCGGCGACGACGTCGCTCGCCGCGAGCCAGGCAGTCGCCGTGAGAATCGCCGCACGGGCTGGCATTCGCTTCATCTCTTCCCCTCCTGGCAGGCGCCATCGACGCGCCGGCACACGCCGGGGTCCGAGCGCCCGGCCTGCGAGGGAGAAGTACGCGCTGCCGGCCTGGTTGTTACGGGGGCACCGCGACGGCGGTGGTGCTCCGCGCGCAACCGCCCCGATCCGACATCGCCGGCAGCGATGTCGGACGGGCGGGGGTGAGTTCCCTTCGGGCCGGCAGGACGGCGGCCTTCCTCAGGGCGCCGCGAGCGGTGCCGCGGTGTCGGTCGGCGCGCCGGCGCCGGGCGCCGACGAGAGCCCCTCGGTCAGCGTCGCGATGGTCACCGCACCGCCCGCGCGCGCCCGATCCATCACCTCGACGGCGTAGCCGTACTCGGCGTCCGCGTCGGCGTCGAAGAACAGGATGTGGTCCTCGCGCGCCGCGAAGAAGCGCTTCAGGCGCTCGGTGAGCTCGTCGAAGCCCACCGTGGTGCCGTTGACACTGATCGTGCCGCCCGCCGCAACATGCAGGACCAGTGGCGGGTCGGGATCACTCTGGATCTCCTGCTGCGTGACCTCCTCCTTTTCCTGCTTCGGCGTGTGCACCCAGAAGCGCTTGGTGAGGAGCGGGGTGATCACCATGAAGATGATCAGCAGCACGAGCACGACGTCGACCAGCGGCGTCACGTTCATCGCGGGAGCGACGCTCTTGCCGCCCCCGGTCTCCATGTTCATCGCCATCGCATCACCCTCGCGGCGCCGGCTCGCCGGCGGCGGCCTGGCCCGGCGTGGTGTCCGGGCGCGCCTTCTCGCCGACCACCAAGGAGGTGCCCGGGAAGCCGACCTTGCGCGTGCGCGCCAGCACGTCGCGCACCTGTCCGTACTTGACACGGCGGTCGGCGCGGATCACCAGGCGCCGCTGCGGGTTCTCCGCGTACTTCCAGCCGAGCACCTCGACGGCGCTGTCGAGCGTGTGCTCGTCCTGCTCGACGTACACCTTGCCGTCGCTCGCGAGCGACATCTTGAGCGGCTCGATCTGGCCGTCGACGTCGGGGTCGGGGTTGAAGATTCCGGGCAGCTCGACCGGCACGTCCTGGTCCATGCGCGGGGCCACCACCATGAAGATGATGAGGAGCACGAGCACGACGTCGACCAGCGGCGTCACGTTCATGTCGGGGACGACGGATGCGGGTTTCTTCATCTCGCGTTCGCCTCGTAGCGACCGGCGCGGCCCGGCCCTCAGGCCACCCGCTCGCGCCGCCGATCGAGGTCGCGCGGGCGCTCGCGCTCCTGCTCGACACGGGCCTCCTCCCAGTCTTCGATCTGGTCGGCGAGCTCGCCGGCGGAGCGCCCGAGCGCGCCTTCGTCGGCGGCGATGCCGGTCGAGAGGTAGTTGAACGCGAGCACTGCGGGGATCGCGACGGCGAGGCCGAGCGCGGTCTCGATCAGCGCCTCGCTGATGCCCGCGGACACCGACGAGAGGCCACCCGAGCCGCTGGAGGCGATGCCCTGGAAGGCCGAGATGATGCCGACGACCGTCCCGAGAAGCCCCACGAAGGGCGCGACCGAGCCGACCGACGCGAGCACCGGCAATCCCTTGCGCAGGTCCTCGCCGAGCTGCTCGAGAACGCGCTCGAGATGCCTGCGCGAGCGCTCGGCCGGGGTCAGACCCGATACGTCGGCGGTCGCGCGCGCGTGCAGGTACTCGGTGAGGCCCGAGCGGACCAGGCGGGCGAGGTGGCTGCGCTGGTAGCTCTCGGTCTCGCGCAGCATCGCGTCCACATCGCGCGCCTGCACGTGCTCGACGATGGCCCTGGCGAAGGCGCGCGACTCGCGCCGCGAGCGGCGCAGCGTGAAGGTCCGCTCGAGCAGGACCGTGAGCGAGGCGAGGCCCATCAGCAGGAGGACCGAGGCGATGACGATCGCCGGGATCCCCATGTGGGCCAGAATCTCACTGTAGCTGAAGGACATGCGTGTTCTCCTCTCGTTTCCTCTCTGGGGGCTCGCTCAGACCGTGAGCTTGAAGGGAATCTTGACGACCCGGTAGACGGTGATCGGCTGGCCCTGATGGCGGGCAGGCTCGTATTTCCATTTCTTGACGGTCGCGACCGCGGCGCTGACGAAGGGCTCCTCGCCGCGCATCACCTCGACGTCGGCGACGCTGCCGTCGGCGAGGATCACGAGCTTCAACGTGACCGTGCCGGTCGTGCCGCTGGCGCGGGCCTCCTGCGGGTACGCGGGCACCTCGTTCGAGGCGAGCGCCACGGGTGCGGTCGCGTCCTCGGGAAGCGCGATCGCACCGCCGACGCTGCCGCCGGCCACGCCGCCCTGGCTCACCCCGCCCTCGAGCCCCGCGGGGTCGCCCGCTCCCGGCTCGCCGTAGACGGCGATCCCCTTGTCCTCGCTCGGGTCGGCCTCGCGCGGCGCCTCCTGCGGCATCTCCTTCGGCGCCGCCAGCGCCTTCACCGGCGGCGGCTTGTCGAGCTTGCGGATCTTCTGGTCCGGGCGCACGACCGGCGCCGACGCGGCCGGCGGCTTCACCTCGACCGGCTTCGCAGCCGCAACCGGTGCGGGAGGCGGTGGAGGCGGGGGCTTGGCGACCTTCTCCACGAAGGTCACGTCCACCTTCTTCTCGGGTGCGATCACCTGCCTGGTCGCGCTCCCGACGAGCACCACCGCGGCGATGATCCCGCCGTAGATCGCGAGCGACGAGAGCGACGCGCTGAGCCAGCTCGTGCCGCGCGAATCGTCGCCGTCGTACCAGCCGAACCGGCCGGCTCTAGCCTCGACAGATGAGCTCATGTCCACCGCCGCAAGGTTTCACTGTATGTTCTTCCTTCGCCCTGAGAGCCTCTGGCCCGGGCGCGTCCGTCGCCGAGCCATCCCTCAGTCCCGGGTGTCCGTCGCCGAGCCATCCCTCAGTCCCGGGTGTAGGACGCGAACTTGAACCGGCCGTCGCGCTCGACGACCGATCCGGTGCGCAGCTCGGTCAAGCTGCCGTCCGCCTCGCGCAGCCAGAGCGCCGCACGCCGGTGCGCGCGATGGCCGGCGTACCGGGCGACCCCCTTCTCGAAGCCGATCTCGTGCAGCTCGAGCGATCGTCCCCCGAAGCGCTCGACGAGTGCGTTGCGGAAGTGCCGACTCTTCGCATCCATCACCGCGAAGAAGTACTCGGCGGCCTCAGGGCCGATCCGCTGCGGCGGCTCGCCCGGCGGGACGTGGCCCGGTATGACGAGATGGACGTACTCGTCGCGCGTGAGGCGCAGCGACTCGAGCGCGTCCGTGTCCTGCACGCGCAGCGCGTCGAGGAAGCGCGCGATCAGCTCCTCGAGCGACCCCGCACCGCCGGTGACACGCTCGACCGGTCGGACCGCGACCGGCGTGGCGTCGCCGCCCGGCGCACCCGCCACGACGGCCGGTGCCCCGGCCGCCGTGCTTGCAGCGAATGCAGGTGCGACGCCCGGTGCGATCGCCCAGCCCAGCGCGAGCGTCACGACGAGCGTCGCAGCTGCGCGCGGGCGCGCCGTCGCGCGAGCGGCGCGCCGGACCGAAGTCCGGCACGTCGCTCGCGCGCACGCGCGGCCGCTCAGTTGGTCGCGAAGCTGATCCATGGAGTGCTCGTCCACGCGGCCTGACCCGGTGCGAAGGCGCCGACGTAGCCGGTGTTGGCGAGGAAGGGCGACAGCGACGAGCAGCTTCCGTCGGCGCTCACGTCGCCCATCGGAATCGGGGTGCAGCCGAAGTCCTCGCAGGACGCCGGGAGGCCCGGGTTCGAGGTCGCGACGCCCGTGTTGGCCTGCCAGAACGAGAACAGGTCGGTCGTCTGGCAGTTGCCGCCTTCGGTCGAGGGGTGGTTCGCGGCGAAGTTCGTGCCGTCGGCCCCGAGGTTGAAGAAGATCGAGTTCTGCACCAGCAGGTTGCCGTTCGGCTGCCCCTGCGCGTTGCAGGCGTTGTTGACGGTCGTGAGGTCGCGGACCTCGATTCCCGTCGAGTTGAACTGCGTGACGATCGTCTGGGCGATCTTCGCCGCCGTACCGCGGCGCAGGATCATGCCACGGTTGGTGACGTCGCCGCCGGGCTGGCCCTTGGCGCCGATCAGCGTGACGTTACACAGCTTCGGGTTCGAGCGCGGCTGGAAGTCGAAGCCGTCCTCGCTGTTGTCGCCCTCGAAGCCCTCGCTGCCGCTGGTGTCGATGTTGCCACCGAACTGCGCGCCGTAGGCGAACTGGACGGCACCGGTGTAGCCGATCTGCCAGTCGAACAGGTCGTCGGCTGCACCGCTCGACACCAGGTATCGCGCGTTGACGGTGCCGCCGAACCACTCGATGCCGTCGTCGAGCCCGAGGTGTGCCTGCACGTGGTCCACGGTCGTGCCCGCGCCGACGCCGTTCATGGTGAACACGTTGAGCTCATTGTCGGGGCTCAGCTCGCGACCCGCGAACTCGACGCGCACGTAGCGGACGACGCCGCTCGAGTCGTTCGGATCGCCGCCGCCGAAGAAGGTGTTGACGAGCCCCTCGGCCTCGCACTGTCCGCCGGGACAGTTGACCGGCGCGTTGCCATTGAGCGCGAGGCCGGCCCAGTCGCCTGCGGCCCGCTGCCCGGCGGGCTGGTCGCTGGTGAAGACGATCGGCTGCGATGCCGTGCCGTTCGCGTTGATCTGCGAGCCTCGACGGAAGATCAGTGCGGTCGGCGGCGGGTTGTTCGGGAACTTGAGGCCGCGAACCGTCGTGCCCGCCTCGATCGTGAGCGTGACCCCGTCCTCGACGAAGATCGTGCCGTCGAGGAAGACGTTGCAGCTCCGCGGCCACACCTGGCTGAACGTCACGTTGCTCGAGATGGTGGCGTTGCCGCCCGGACAGTCGATCACCGGACCGCCGTTGAAGCCCGCGGGTACCGCTGCCACCGCTGGCATGCTCTGGCCGGCCGCGAACGTGCCCACGGACTGCGCGAACAGTCCGAAGACGTTACCGTTGCCCGCGTCGACCGAGAAGAACACCTTGCCGCTGGAGCCGCCGATGTTCGCGGAGCCCGCGAGCGCCTGCAGGTCGCTCGGCAGGACGCCGGTGAGCTGACCGGCCTGCTCCGTGATCTTGAGCCCGCCGGCGTTGAAGAAGGTCGCCGTGTATCCGGTCGTGAGCGGGTCCACGTCGAACGGCACGCCGTACTGGTCGGTGAACGCCGCCAGCAATACGCGGTTGCCGTCGTTCTGGGGCGAGCTCAGCGTGTCGGGGTTGAAGTAGGCGGGAATCGCCAGCACGCCGGGCGTGAAGCGCTCGTAGCGAACCGAGCTGCCGTCGACGTTGCTGCCCGGAGCGGCGGGCTGGCCGCCGCCGGTGACGGCGAAGCGCGCGAACGGATTCTGGCCGAAGCCCGCGCCCAGGGCGAGGTTCGCCAGGGTGAAGCCGCCGATGAGGGGCCGCGGCGGGACGATCGGCTGCAGGTTGCCGGCCGATGCCACCGGCGTCACCACGGCGAGGCCGGCGTTGCCGTTGGCGACGCCGCCCGCGAACGTCGTCGGGTCGATGATCTCGTTCGCAGCCGAGCCCAGCTCGATGACGGCCGAGCCGAGGCGGCTCGACAGGTCCGCAGGGTAGAACGCGACCTCGACCACGACGGCCTCGTCCGCCGGGTTCGAGACCAGCAGAAAGGGAACGCGGTCGGTGCGCGCGTCGTAGAGAAACAGCAGCTGATCGCCGCTCACGTCGGGGGCGGGCACCGTGGTCTGTGCGGCCGCGGGTGCCGTCAGGAGGACGGGCGCGAGGAGCGCGCAGATGCAGTGCGCGAGCGACCTCGATCTCACCCGGCTCGGCGCGACCCGGAGCCGCGCGGGGACTACGACGTTCATGTCTGGACCTCCTCTGTTGCGATCATCGCGACGAACACGCGACGGAACTGGCTCCAGGCTGGAGCGATCAGCCGATGTTTCGGTTCGGTTACGGTCACAGAGATTTGCACGGCAGTGCTACGCACGAGTGACTCGGCCATGAAGCCGGCGTGACGAGTCCGGTCGACTTCGCGAGCCCGTCACGTCTGCGTCACGAGACGCTCACACATGCCCGCTAGGTTCCCCGCGCGATCTGCCGTGGACCGGTCCCGTGCGCTCCAGGCGCGCGCGCCGTGCCGCGCCGAAACGCCCGGAGACCATCGATGCTCATGCTCGGCAGCCGCCAGCGCCGCCTCGCGGCGGTCATCTGCCTCGTCCTCATCGCGACCGCACTGCCGTCGCGACCGGCCGCGGCCCAGCAGCCCGCCCCGCGACCGAGCGGGATCGACGGCACCGTCCTGGACGACGAGACCGGCGAGCCAGTGATTGACGCCGGCGTGGAGATCGTCGGCACCGATCGGCGCACGCGCACCGACATCGACGGCCAGTTCCGCTTCGCGGTTCCGCCGGGCAAGTACGAGGTGCGGGTGTTCGCTCCCGGCTACACCGGTGCGCGCCTGACCGACGTCCAGGTGGCGGCGGGCGCGCCGGCCAAGGTGGACGTCGCGCTGAAGCCTTCCGCCGAGGCCGCGATCGACGTCGTCGAGGTGGTCGCAAAGGCGAAGCAGTCCACCGCGGCGGCGCAGATCCTGGTGCGGCAGAAGGCCGACGTCGTCGTCGACACGATCGGCGCAGAGACCTTCGCGAAGGCGCCCGACTCGAACGCCGCCGAGGTCGTCCAGCGCGTCTCCGGGGTGACCGTCAAGGACGATTTCGTGTACGTGCGCGGGCTCGGCGAGCGTTACTCGAGCGCGCTGCTCGACGGCAACCGCCTGCCGAGTCCGAATCCCGACAAGCGCGTGATTCCGCTCGACTTCTTCCCGGCCGACTTCATCGACTCGCTGTCGATCGTCAAGTCCTACACGCCGAATCTGCCGGGCGACTTCTCGGGCGGCCTCATCGACATCAAGCTGCTCGAGTTCCCCGACACCTTCACCTGGAAGCTCGGCACCTCGATGGGCCTCAACACCAACACGACCTTCCAGGACTTCCAGACCTACGACACCGCGCGCGAGTTCCCGAACTTCTTCGGCGCGAGCAGCGTGCGTGAGCTGCCCGGACTCTTCGGCGACGAACGCATCGTCATCCGGAGCCGCGAGCAGATGACGCAGTTCGCGTCGTCGCTGAAGGACGTCTGGTCGGCCGAGGGCATCACGGCGCCGCCCGACGGCGGGCTCGATTTCCAGATCGGCAACCGCTGGGGGCCGCTCGGCGTCTCCGTCGCCCTCCTCTGGGAGAACAAGTACCGCACCGTGCTCGACCAGATCGAGCGCCAGTTCATCAACGCAGGCACCCCGCAGAACCCGGACGCGGTGGTCGCCGAGGACTTCCGCTACGACTTCTCGACCTTCTTCACCGAGACCGGCGGCGTCCTCACCTCGGAGTACGATCTCGAGGAGGCGGGACGCCTGAACCTGCGCGCGCTCTACCAGCGCATGACCGCGGACCAGGTGCAGCTCGGCCGCGGCTTTCGCCGGCAGAATCCCGAGATCGACCTCGACGTGACGCGCCTCACCTATCAAGCGGAGGACCTGGCGTTCGGCCAGCTCGGCGGCGAGCACGAGGTCGAGGACATCGGCGTGGCCTGGCGCAGCGCCTTCGGCCGCTCGACCCTCGATCGCCCCGACACGCGCACCAACGTCTACGAGAGCTCGGAGGCGAACCCCGTCCCGCGCTACTCGCGCACCGCCGGGAGCGGCACGCGGCTCTTCCTCGACGTCGTCGAGTACATGAGCGACACGCAGGCGGACTTCACCATCCCGTTCCTCACCGGCCTGCCGTTCACCGACGTGTGGGACGGGCTCCGGGCGAGCTTCCAGATGGGCGGCGCGTTCACCTACCGCGAGCGGGACTCGCAGCTCCGGAAGTTCCTCTTCCGTCCTACCCGGACCGGCGACACCGCGTTCCTCGAGCAACCCCCCGAGGACATCCTGAACGGCGGCAACGTCGCCGACGGCATCGTCGACTTTCTCGAGGAGACCACCAACCAGGACAGCTTCGATGCGCGCGAGTCGATCATCGGCGGCTACGGCATGCTCGAGCTGCCGATCGTCCAGGATCGCTTTCGCTTCGTCGGCGGCGTCCGCGGCGAGAACTCGGTGATCGACATCACCTTCTTCCAGCAGGACCAGCAGGGCTCACCGAGCCGCCGCTCGCTCGTGAATCTCGACCCGATGCCGAGCGCGAACCTGATCTACAGCCCGCGCAGCGACCTGAACGTGCGCGCCGGCTACAGCCAGACCGTGTCGCGCCCGGAGTTCCGCGAGCTGTCGCCGATCCAGTTCCCCGAGCCGTTCGGCCTGCGCCCGGTGGTCGGCAATCCCGACCTGATCCAGAGCACCATCGACAACCTCGATCTGCGCTGGGAGTGGTTCTTCTCCCCGCTCGAGGTCGCGTCGATGAGCTTCTTCTACAAGCAGATCCAGGACCCGATCGAGACCGTCGTGCTGACGCTCTCGGGGACCGCGGCCACCTCGTTCGCCAATTTCGACGAGGCCACCCTCTGGGGCTTCGAGTGGGAGGCGCGCAAGCACATGGGCTTCATCGATGCGGCGCTGAACAACCTGTCGCTCTACCTGAACGCGAGCTGGATCGACTCCGAGAGCACGCGCGCCACGCCCGAGCGCACCGGCGACGTCACGACCTCGACGAGCGGGCCGCTGGTCGGCCAGGCCCCCTTCACGATCAACGCGGCGCTCGAGTACGCGCCGCAGGACATCGGGATCTTCCGCCTGATCTACAACACGGTCGGCTCGCGACTCGACGCGCGCGGCGCGAACGGGCTGCCGAACATCTTCGAGGAGCGGCGCGACCAGCTCGACTTCGTCGTCACCAGGACCTTCGACGTGAGCGGGCTGCCGCTCGCGACCAAGTTCAGCGTCGAGAACATCCTGAACGACGACTACCTGTGGACGCAGTCGGACATCGTCCAGAGCCGCTTCCGCAGCGGCGTGACGTTCAATCTCGGGGTGTCGTACCGCTACTGAACGTGCCCTCGGATCTTGCGACCCCTGGACACGGTCCGGGGTGCTCGCAGGGCGACGCACCCACGCCGTCTACACCCAACCCGGCGCTGTCGTGAGCAAGGTCGAGGCTTCCTCCGTCGGGGTCGGTCTCCGACCGATGGAAGACTACCGACATCCGCCCCGGCCTCGCCGGCCGCGTTGCAGGGCAGGTCCCGCGACCGGCGGGTCGTGCGGGTGCGCGTGCTACCGCCACTGCGCGGCGCGCGACGCCGGTGGCAAGTGGCGAAACAAGTGTTGCGCGCAGCATGCAACCGTTCTAGCCAGCTTCGCAAAGAGGAGAGCATGACGACTTCACCCGACGAAGCCGCCCCCGCCGCAGCCGAAGCGTCGGTCGCGGTCGAGCCGTTCTCGCTCGCCGAGCTGGTGCGATACTTCCTCCGCCTCGGCACGCTCGGCTTCGGCGGCCCCATCGCGCTGGTCGGCTACATGCAGCGCGACCTGGTGGAGCGGCGGCGCTGGTTCGCGAAGCCGGACTTTCTCGAGGGGCTCGCGCTGGCACAGCTCGCGCCGGGGCCGCTCGCGGCGCAGCTCGCGATCTACCTCGGCTGGCTCAAGTCGGGCACGCTCGGCGCGACGCTGGTCGCGGTCGCGTTCGTCCTGCCGTCGTTCGTCATGGTCCTGATCCTGTCGGCCGTCTACCTGCGCTACGGCGGCCTCACGTGGATGCAGGGCGCGTTCTACGGCATCGGGGCGGCGGTCATCGCGATCATCGGCCGCAGCGCGTGGAAGCTGAGCCGCACGACGCTCGGCAAGGACGTGCTCGCGTGGTCCATCTTCGGCACGAGCGCGCTCATCACGGCATGGACGGAGTCGGAGATCGTGTGGCTCTTCCTGCTCGCCGGTGTGCTGGCGATCGCGTGGCGCGGGCTCGGTCCGGCGCCGGCAGCGGCGGGCGCGCTCCTGCCTTGGGCGTGGCTGACGAGCGGTCTCGACGGCCCGGCCCCGGACTCGGTGCTGTGGAAAATCGGCGTCTACTTCGCCGAAGCCGGCGCGTTCGTCTTCGGCAGCGGGCTCGCGATCGTGCCGTTCCTGCACGGCGGCGTCGTCAACGACTTCCAGTGGCTGAGCGAGCGGCAGTTCCTCGACGCCGTCGCGGTCGCGATGATCACGCCGGGACCCGTGGTGATCACCGTCGCGTTCATCGGCTACCTGGTCGCCGGCCCGCTCGGGGCCACCGTCGCCGCGATCGGCGTGTTCCTGCCCTGCTATCTCTTCGTCGTCATCCCCGCGACGTACTTCCGGCGCTCGGTCAACCATCCGCACGTCCGGGCGTTCGTGGACGGCGTGACCGCGGCGGCGACGGGGGCGATCGCCGGCGCCGCGTTCGTTCTCGGCAAGCGGGCCATCATCGACCTGCCGACCGCCGCGATCGGAGTCGCGACGTGTCTCGTGCTGATCTACGCGAAGTCGATCCCCGAGCCGCTGGTGATCATCGCGGCGGGGATCGTGGGGCTGCTGCTCACCGCGCTCTTCGGCGCGTGAGGACGCGAGCGCGAGGCGCCGGCGTGGGCACCGCGCCCGCCGGCGCTCAGCGGGCAGCCTTCTGGAAGGTCCCGAACATCCGGTCGCAGATCGACAGCATCACGGAGATGTTGCGCGGCTCGCGGCTCGCGTGGTGGATGTCGTGCTCGCGCGCGGTCGCGAAGAACCAGTCGTAGACCGGCAGGCGGTAGCCGCAGTGCGTGATCATGTTCACCGCCGTCACGGAGAACGCGCCGATCGCGAACGTGAGCGGATGGATCGGGAAGAGAATCCCGTAGAGGTGGAAGCACAGGAAGACCGAGATGCCCTCGACCGGATGCACGACCATCGCCGTCCAGATCGACAGCGGCGGCGTGTCGACGTGGTGCCGGGAGTGCACGCGCTTCATGTACCAGGCGTTGGCGTGCTCGTAGCGGTGCCAGAAGTACGAGACGAAGTCACCGAGCAGGAAGTACAGCAGGAGGTCCCGGGCCACCTCGAACGACGTCGGTGCGGTCGTCGGCACGATGGACAGCAGCGTCATCGGGACCGCCCAGAAGGCGAGCATCCCGACCACGTACGACGTGCCGTACCACTTCATGGCCCGCCAGTAGACCGCCCAGCACTCCGCGAGCGTCAACCGCCGGGTGACGACCACGTCGACGAACGAGAACACGATGCCGGGCAGGTAGATGCCAGCGACCACCGCCGTGAGGAGGAAAGCCGGCGACGCGACCCCCGCCGCGCCCACGTGCCGGAGAATCCAGTCCCACAGCGGCTGCAATGCGTACCCTGCTTCCATGGATCATTCCCTCGCTCGGGCGGCCGGGCCCGGACCGGTGCCATAGAGCCGCGAAGGATCGCGTCGGTCAAGCGACCAGCCACACCCGACCAGCCACGCCCGTGCGACGTCTCACGGTCGCCGGGCGACGGCCCCCAGCAGGGCGACCACGGCTGCGAGGCACCACGTCCCCTCGAGCACGACGAACGGCACGAAGCCGATCAGGTACGACGCGTATCCTGCCACACCTGCGCCCACGGCGTTCAGGCCGTGGTAGGTCGGTGAATCGCGCGCCAGCACCCCGAGCAGGTTCAGGACGAAGGCGAGCAGCAGGAGGGCCACACCGGCCGAGCCGATCATCTCCGCAACGGTCATCACGTCCCCCGTCGCCCTGGCGCATCGCCCACGTCGTCGCTTTATGTCGCGCCGGCAGTGGGCTACGGGGCTATCACCAAAGAGCGTGTGCGGAAACGGCCCGGTCGCCCGCCGCGCGCTCTCCACGAAGGTCGTGCGAATGACAGATGACGATGCAGGCCACGCTGCTCGCAACCGCGCGCTCTGGGACCGGTGGGCCGCCGACTTTACCCCCGAGGGCGAGCGTGCCTGGGCGCAAGAGCTGCCGACGTGGGGCATCTGGGGCGTGCCCGAAGCCACCGTGGGAATGCTCCCCGGAAACCTCGCCGGCTGCGACGCGATCGAGCTCGGCTGCGGCACGGGATACGTCTCCGCGTGGCTCGCTCGGCGCGGGGCGCGCGTGGTGGCGATCGACAACTCCGCGCGCCAGCTCGCCACCGCGCGACGGCTGCAGCGCGAGCACAGAGTCGGCTTCGCCCTCGTGCAGAGCATGGCCGAGGCCGTACCGCTCGGCGATGCGAGCGTCGACTTCGCGGTCTCGGAGTACGGCGCGTGCCTGTGGGCTGACCCCTACCGCTGGGTACCCGAAGCGGCTCGGGTCCTGCGGCCGGGTGGGCGCCTGCACTTCCTCGTCAACTCGTTCCTGCTCATGCTCTGCATGCCCGAGGAGGACGGCGTCGCGGCCGCCGAGAGCCTGCTGCGGCCCGCGTTCGGCATGTACCGGATCGAGTGGCCAGGTGACCACGGCGTCGAGTTTCATCTCTCGCACGGCGACTGGATCCGGCTGCTCGGCCGGAACGGCCTGCAGGTCGAGGGTCTCATCGAGCTGCGCCCGCCGGCCGACGCGACCACGCGCTATCCCTTCGTCAGCCCGGCCTGGGCACGGCAGTGGCCGTGCGAGGAGGTGTGGCTGGCGCGCAAGCGCGGCTAGTGCGCCGCCGTCAGCGGTGCGCTGGACGCTCGACCTCGCGATGGTGCAAGGCGACGAGGCGGTGATCGACTGGTCGATGCGCTGGCCCCCGGCGGCCGGCAGCGGCGAACCCGAGCTGCTACGCGACACCGCGTCGGTACACGTTTCGCGCCGGCACGATCTCGGAGATTCGCAGCCATCTGGCATCGTGCTCGGCGCGGCACCGGGCGTCCGCGCCCGTGCGGGGATCCCGCGCACGGTGGCGTCGGTGATCCTTCGCGCCGTCGCGGTGGCGCTGCGCGGGTGGTGTGCGCTCGCAGCGTGCGCGTACGCTGCGAGCCAGGCGCCGCGTGCCGTCTGGGTCTGGGAGGAAGACTCCTTTCGCCTGCTCGACGACGAGCGCTTCCGCGACGACACCGTGGCGTTCCCCGGGCGGCAGCGGATCGCGACGCTCTACCTCTACGCCGACGCGTTCCAGGGCCGGAACATCCTCGCGCACGAGCCCGAGCGCTACCGGCGGCTGATCGCGGCGCTGCGCGACCGCGGCATTCGCGTCTACGCGCTGCTCGGCTCGGCGCCGCTGCGCACGCAGGAGTACGTCCTGCCGGAGAAGCGCGCGGCGGCGGTGCGGATGTTCGGCGAGGTCCTCGCGTTCAACGCCGCGAGCGAGGCCGCGTCGCGCTTCGACGGGGCGAACCTCGACATCGAGCCCGACCTGCTCGACGACTGGGGCGAGCAGAGGCCGCTGCGCGCCCGGCAGTACCTCGACCTCGGCGCCGAGTTCATGCACATGAAGAAGGCGGCGGGTGCGACGCTCGCGGTCGGGCCGGCGATGCCCTTCTGGTTCGACGGCATCGACGTCGAGTGGAACGGCGCCACGCGGCCGCTCAGCGCACACACGCAGGATCTCTACGACTACGTGGCGATCATGGACGACCGCAACTTCGCCGAGGGGCGGGACCGCATCATCGCGCACGCACGCGACGAGATCGAGCACGCCAACGCGGCCGGCCGCAAGGTCGTGCTCGGGGTCGAGACGCTCGACACCACGCCGCCGAAGGTGACCTTCTTCGGCAAGAGCGCTGCCGAGCTCGAAGAGCAGCTTGCGCTGACGGAGCGCGCCTTCCGCCCCGATCCGTCGTTCGCGGGATTCGCGATCCACCACCTCGCGCCGTATCGCGCGCTGGTCGCGACCGCCGGTGGAGATCCGCGGTCGAGCCCTCGGCCCGAGCGCCGAGATCCGCGGTCGAGCCCTCGGCCCGAGCGCCGAGATCCGCGGTCGAGCCCTCGGCCCGAGCGCCGAGATCCGCGGTCGAGCCCTCGGCCCTGACCCGGATTTCTCACCAGGGGGAGAGCAGCCCCTCTTGCCAGAGCCCTTCCCGAAGGCAAGGTAAGAGCGCCGCCGCCCGGAGCGCGTGCCGGCGACAGGAGGGACCGATGGGGCTGCTCGACGATCTCATGGGACAGCTCGCCGGCGGCGCGCCGCAGGCGGGCCTCGGACAGCTCGCCGGCGGCGCGCCGCAGGCGGGCCTCGGGCGCGAGCGGTCGC
>VGTK01000087.1 GCA_016874715.1 Deltaproteobacteria bacterium
CCGACACCAACGCCGACGCCGACGCCGACGCCCGAGCCCACTGCCTCACCGGCACCGACGCCCACGCCGACACCGGAGCCCACTGCCTCACCGGCACCGACGCCCACGCCGACACCGGCGCCCACTGCCTCACCGGCACCGACACCGACGCCGGCGCCCACTGCCTCACCGGCACCGACGCCCACACCGACGCCCGAGCCCACGGCGTCACCGGCGCCGACGCCCACGCCCGCGCCCACGCCCACGCCGACGCCGGAGCCCACCGCGTCACCAGCGCCGACGCCGACACCGACGCCGGAGCCCACCGCGTCACCGGCGCCGACGCCCACGCCGACGCCGGTCGCGACTTCGAGTCCGACGCCGTCTCCGGAGCCGACCGTGCCGGTCTGCCATCACCCCTGCCCGGACAAGATTCGACGTCGGCCCACCGGCGATCTGCTGCAGGTGCGATCCGGCTTCGCGCCCACGACCGCCCTCGATCCGAGCACGCAGCCTTTCGAGATCATCGTGCGCAATGCAAGCGGCATCCTCTACCAGGCCAGTCTGTCACCGGGTGATTTCGTCAAGAGCACGAACGGCTTCACCTTCAAGGACCTGGGCGCGCGCCGCGGTCAGGGTATCCGCAACGGCTTGAGCACCGTCCGGATCGCGCCTGTGCCCGGCGGCACCGGGACACGCATCAACGTCGACGCCTTCGCCGACCTCGCCGCTGCGACGGACCCGCTGATGACGGTCGAGATCCGCGTCGGCGCGCGCCGCATCGCGTACACGGAGACGTGGTCGCCGCGGCGCTTCGGCTGGCAGCTGTCACACCGCTGAACCGGATCGGGATCGCCCCCGGCGAGCGCAGCGCATGCTCGCCGGGGGCGGTCCCGCATCGCCTTCGGGTAGCTCGGCGACGACCGCCGATTGCCTCCGAGCCGGCAGGCGAGTAGGGCAACGGCGATCGTCCTGTCGTAACGCGACCGAGCTCCGGTTCCCGAAGCCGTGCGGCTCGAGGGACGACAGGCGGTAGCGAAGCTCGTCGACCTCCTGCCATGATGCACGCGGTCTCCATCCGCCCTGCGCAACGACTCCGCGTCTTCCCGCGTCGGAAACCGGGTGACCTGCTCGATGCCGCGCCGCTGCTCGGGACCGTACCGGCGTGAGCGCCAGACTCCGTCAGTGGCTCGAGACGCTGGGCCTCGCGCAGTACGCCGATCGCTTCGCGGCCGACGACATCGACCTCGACGTCCTGCCGAGCCTGTCCGAGCAGGATCTCGCGGAGCTCGGCGTCTCGATGGGCCACCGGAAGCGCCTGCTCAAGCCGATCGCCGCGCTGACCGGCACTCCCGCGTCGCCGACGGCAACGCCGACCCCGACGCCAGCGACGCCCGCCGCGACGGCGGCGATCGCACCCCCGCCCTCGCCCGGCACGACCGACGCACGCAAGGTCGTCACGATCGTGTTCGCGGACCTGATCGGCTCGACGTCGCTGCACGAGCAGCTCGACGCGGAGTCCGTCAGCCGGCTGATGGAGCGCTACTACGCGACCATGCGCACCGCCGTGGCGGAGCACGGCGGCACGGTCGTCAAGCTGCTCGGCGACAGCGTGATGGCCGCGTTCGGCGTGCCGCGCGTCGCCGAGGACGACGCCCTCCGCGCCGTGCGCGCCGGCGTCGCCATGCAGGACTCCTTCCGCGACCTCGCTCGCCACGAGCTCGCCGCGATCGCCGACGTCGGCCTGCGCGTCGGCATCAACACCGGCGAGGTCGTGGTCGCGGCGGACAATGCCGACGTCGTCGGCGACCCGGTGAACGTCGCCGCGCGCCTGCAGGCGGAGGCCGGCGACGGCGACGTGGTGATCGGCGAGGCGACGCGGCGCCTGGTCTCGTCGCTGGTGAGCTTGTCGCCGCTCGGACGCCTCGCGCTCAAGGGACGCGCCGAGTCGGTCAAGGCGTACCGCGTCGAGTCGCTCGAGCGTCCCGTCGGCGTCGCCGCTGCGGCCTTCGTCGGACGCGACGACGAGCTCGCGCGCCTGACTACGGTGTACGAAGCGGCGCGCGGCACTCCCGCAGCACGCCTCGCCGTCCTGCTCGGCTCGCCGGGGCTCGGCAAGTCGCGCCTCATCGAGGAGGTCGGACGCCGTCTCGGCGACGCGGCGAGCGTCTTGACGGCGCACTGCGACGCCGCGGGCGGTGCGACCTTTGCGCCGATCGCGGCCGCATTGCGCGAGCACCTCCACATCGAGGCCGGCGCGAGCGAGGGCGCCGTGCAGGAGACGATCGCCGCGGCGATGCCCGAGGCCGACGCCGAGCGCGGCCGCATCGCGACGGGCATCGCGGCACTCCTCGCGGACTCGCCCGGCTCGCCCGAGGAGACCTTCTTCGTCATCCGCCGCTTCCGCGCGCTCGAGCAGGGCGACTGGGCCGGCCATGCCGCGCCCTGCGCGCCGGACGTGATCATCAACGACCACCGACTCGCCGGCTTCGGTGTCGCGCACGGACGCGCGTTCATGATTCGCGCAGCCGAGGCGATGGCCGCGCGCGCGCCGGACGCGCGGCTGCGCATGGGCCACGTGCGCGCCTGCCGCCGCGGCAGGCTCACGCAGCGGGCGTGGTCGGGGACCGGTGACGGCGGCGCATTCGAGAGCCCCTTCGTCCTCGTCGCCGAGAACGGCCCCGACGGGCGGATCGTGCGCCTCGACAGCTACGACCTGCAGCACGTGGATCGCGCGCTGGCGCGCTTCGCGGAGCTCCGCGATCGCCCGACTGCGGCGGACGGAGGCGGGGATCGCCGAGATCGGCCGAAAGACGCGTAGATACGTGCGGAAATTAGCATTGACTCACGGATCCGTCAATCCGCGCCAGCCGCCGAGCGACCCGACGCCGGCGGCCACGCGGCCAGCCGACGCATCGTACACCGACGCATCGTCTGGGTTGATTCTTCGAGGGCGGCCCGAGTAGAAGCGCTTCGCGGACCGACGCATCGTCGCCACCGTGCGCGCATCGCCTCCCGCCGGCGACGCACGACCGCGCGATCCGGAGAAGTCGGCTGACGAAGTCCTGGAAACCCCGCTGGTCGGCTTCTCCGATCAGGCGACGCGAGGGAGCTGAAGATGAACGTTCGCCGAGTGGTCACCGGACACACGCCCGATGGCAAGGCCGTGGTCGCGAGCGACGCGGCCGTCGAGCCGTTCACGTTCGGCGACGGCGGCGCGTATCACGTGCTGTGGGGCTCCGACGTCCCCGCGCGCTTCCCGGACGACGGTTCCGCTCCCGCGTGGACGGCACCCTTCCCACCCGTCGGTGGACACCGCTTCCTGCTCATGACCATCCCGCCCGCGTCGAGCCGCGACGCGGGCGACCAGCTCGCGGACCAGCTCGAGGCTTCGCTCGGCGACATCATGGAGAAGGACGCGCCCGGCATGCACCGGACGGCCACCATCGACTACGAGGTCGTGCTCGCCGGCACGATCGGGCTCGAGCTCGACGACGGCACCGAGGTGCTGCTCTCACCGGGCGACGTCGTGGTGCAGAACGGCACGCGTCACCGCTGGCACAACCGGGGCACCGAGCCCGCGACCATGGCCGTGATCATCCTCGGCGCGCACCACGCCGCAGCGTGAGCGCGCTCAGGCCGCCGAGCGCATCCGGTAGCGCACCGGCAGCCGCTTCAGCCCGCCGACGAAGTTCGCGACCACGTGCTCCGGCGCGCCGTTGGGCTCGATCGACTCGAGCCGCGACAGCAGCTCGCGGAGGAACGCCTTGAGCTCCATGCGCGCGAGGTGCGCGCCCAGGCAGAAGTACACGCCGGCGCCGAACGCGATCTGCTCGCTCGCGTTCCTCCGCCGCACGTCGAAGCGGTACGGGTTCTCGAAGATCGCCTCGTCGCGGTTCGCCGACAGCTGGACCAGCATCAGCCAGTCGCCGGCGCGAATCTTCGCGCCGCGCAGGGTGTAGTCCTCGGTCGCCTGGCGGAGGAAGTGCCGCACCGGCGTCGCCCGGCGGATCATCTCCTCGACCGCGTTGTCGATCAGCGACGGGTCCCGCTGCAGCGCGCGCATCTGGTCGGGGTCGTTCATCAGCGCCTCGACACCGGCGGCGAGCGTCGCCGACGTCGTGTCGTGACCGGCGGTCGCGACGATCATGTAGTAGCCGAGGCGCTCGCTCTCGGGCATCGGCGCGCCGTCGATCCGTGCCGTCGACAGCACGGTCGCGATGTCGTCGCGCGGGTGCGCACGACGGTCGTCGGTCATGCGGTCGAAGTACTGCTTGAAGTCGAGCGCCGCGGCGAGCAGGGCCGCGTTCCGGTCCTCGCCGGCGAACTCGGGATCCTCGTTGCCGAACAGCTGCTGCGGCAGGCGCAGCATGCGCGGCTCGCCCTCCTCGGGCACGCCGAGGATGCTCATGATCACGTGCAGCGGGTAGAGCAGCGCCACGTCGCGCGCGAAGTCGCACTCGCTGCCGAACTCCGCCATGCGGTCAACGTAGCGCTTCGCGAGCTCGCCGACGCGCACCTCGAAGGGCGTGCGCAGGTTGCTCGGCTTGAACCACTCGTTGGTGAGCTTGCGGTACTTCGCGTGCTCCGGGTCGTCCATGTGCACCAGCGTCTTGATCTGCACGCCGCTCGCCTTCTGCTGCGCGAGCGCCGCGTCGGGCAGCTGGACGCTGGTCTCGCTGTTCGGGAAGAGCGCATTCTGGCGCTCGATCTCGGCCACCTCGGCGTGGCGCGTGACGGCCCAGAACGAACGCCAGCCCGGCTCGCCCACCCGCGGCAGCGTCTCGGCGCGCCGTAGCTGCTCGGCGGCGCGGTGCCAGCGCTCGAGGTCCTGGTACGCGGCGCCGTGGACCAGGATTCGTCCGGGCGGATCCTAGAGGTCGTTCGTCGGTGTGCTGCTCATCGGGTCTTCCCTCCCGCCTGCGGCCGTTGCACTCGCGCGCGTGTGTCGGTCTCTCGAGGGCTCCGGGCGCCGGAATTCCGGTCCGGGGCGAGCGCCGTCGCGAAGCGCGTGGCGCCGTCGAGCTCGCGCGCTGCCGCTCGACCATCGACGCCGCGACCTCCGACGCCGCGACCTCGAACGCGACGCGGCTGCAGAGCGTTCCCGCGGCGAGGTTCAGGTAGGCTCATGGGTGCTCTCTCCTGCTCCGGACTCGTCGTCCGAACGCGCCACCTGCCGACTCACGTTCAGGCTCCCGCCGCCCCGGGTCGGGCCCGCCCGTCGCGGCGCGTCTTCGGCAGAGCGCAGCAGCCAGGGCCTTGCCGCAGGAGATCGACGGCCGTTCGACCCAGCGCTCGGCCACCGTGGCGCTCGCCACCGAGGCGGCGAGCACGGCCGCGACCAGCGTGAGGGTCGAGGTCGGCGACCCGGCAACGACGATGCGCGGCGCGAGCAGGCTGATCCACGCGAGGTGCAGCAGGTACAGGCTGAACGAGATACGGCCGAGAAAGAGCAACGGCCGGACGGACAGCGCACGGTCGATGGCCGGAACCGACGACGCCACGGCAACGACGAGCCCCGAGCCCAGCCCCATCACGAGGATCGCGCGCGGCAAGTTCGGTCCGGAGACGACCGCAGCGCCGCGCGGCGCCCAGTGCAGCCAGTGCGGTGCCGCGAGGAGCGCCGCGCCAAGCAGGAGCAGCAGCGTCCCGGTGGCGCCGGACAGGCCGCCGAGCCAGGTCTCGAGCGAGCGGCGCTCCTGGAAGATGACCAGACCGAGGGCGAAGTCGATGGCGTACCAGGGCCACTCGGCGCCGAGCCGCAGCGTGAGGATCGCCGCGCACGCGAGCAGCAGCGGGACTCCCCTCCTCGGTCGCGCCAAGACGACCAGGAGGGGCATCAGCAGCGAGAAGATCATCTCGACCCGCAGCGTCCACCCGACCCACAGCAGGCCGTCCGCCTCGCCGGGAAACCCGAGCGTCGCCAGGACCCGCCCCACGCCGACGTTGGGACGCGAAGCCAGCTCCAGCCAGCGCGTCAGCCCCTGACCCCGCACGATCGGCGGGAAGAGGCTGCTCGCGTACCAGGCGAACAGGACCGCAAAGACGTACGGCGGATGGATCCGGAAGATGCGCCGGATCCAGAACTCACCCGGACCGACGGCGCCGCGCGCCAGCGACCGCGCGAGAACGTAGCCGCTGAGCACGAAGAACAGCTGGACCGCCCCCTGGGCGTTGAGCAGGAGTGCCGGGGCACCGTGCGACAGCAGGTGGCGCGTGCCTGCGGGGAGCGCCACCGCCTGCAGGCAGTGGCACACGACGACGACCGTCGCGGCGAGACCACGCAGGGCATCGAGGCCATGGAGGTGACCGGCGTCCCCCCGCCTGCCTGCGGACGGTCCGCTCATGCGGCTCGAGCGCGACCGATCGCCGCGCTGCTCAGCGGATCTTGCTCAGGTGCCGGCGGGGCCGCGGCGACGCGGCTGCATCCGCGGACACCCGCGAGCGGCGCTCCGGATGCGGCAGCTGTGCCTCGAGGTCGGCGTCGCGCTTGCGGTTCCAGGCCTCGACGGCGTGGAACTGCGCCATGGTGTCGGCGCGGAGCCCGAGACGGAGCGTCTCGAGGCCGATCACGTCGGTGCTGGCGATGTTGCCGAGGTTCACCTCGCTGCCCAGCTTCCGGACCATGAAGCACTGCTGCGCGCGCTGCGGCGCCTCGAAGATGAGGTCCGCGGGGTCGATCTTGGCGACGATCTCGTCGATGAGGCCGGCGCGAACCTCGCCCGAGCCGAAGTAGAGGCCGACGGTGCCGCTCTCGCGCGCCTCGCAGATCACCTTCCAGGCGCCGGCGTCGAGGTCGGACTGGATCAGCTCCACCCAGCGATACGGCGCGATGATCTTCTCCGAGTCCTTGCTGCCGACCTCGGAGAGCACGGTGAACTCCTTCGCCAGCTCGCGGATGTACTTCGCCTTCTCCTTCATCGTGAGGTCGATCACGCCGTTCGAGATCTCGACGTGGCTGACGCCGAAGTCGCGGACCATGCCGCGATAGGCGTCGAAGCGACCCTGCAGGATCGCGACCTCGAGCAGCGTGCCGCCGAAGCAGACGGGAATGCCCGCGTCGCGGTACGCGGCGATCTTCTCGGCCACGTTCTGCGTGACGTAGCCCGTGCCCCAGCCGAGCTTGACGATGTCGATGCAGCTCGAGCACGTCGACAGCAGGTCCTCGACCTGCCGCAGTCCGAGTCCCTTGTCCATGATGTGGCTCACGCCGACGTCGCGGGGCTTCGGGCTGCGCTGCGGGGTATCGAACAGATCCATCATGCGAGTCTCCTGCTCGGGGGGCCTACTCGGTGGGCTCGGGAACGGTTGGAAGAAGTGCGCTTGCGCGCCAGGTCGACGAGGCGCTGCTCGGCGGCAGCGAGGCGGGCTTCGGTGGTGCTGCGCCAGCGCGCCGACTTGCGGAGCACGGCACCGCACTCGGCGAGCATCTGCTTGACGGGCCCGGCGGCGGCACCGCCGAGGCCGGTGCGCGTCGCGACCACCTTCGCGGGGTTCTCGAGGTCCGCAAGCGAGCGCGTGGACAGCTGCAGCTCGCGGCCGAGCACCTCGCGTGCGGCCGACGCGAGCACGTCCTCGGAAATGCGCTGCGCCCGCGGATCGCGCTCGAGGGTCTCGCGAATCGCGAGGCCCACCACGCGGTGCGCGGCGCGGTACGGGACGCCGCCCTCGGTCATGATCGTCTCGGCAAGGTCCATCGCCCACGTGAAGCCGCGTCCGGCGCGCTCGCGCATGAGCTTCGTGTCGAAGGTCAGCCCCGCGACGACGCCGGCCATCAGCTCGACCGTCTCGGCGGCCTTGTCGAGCGTCCGCGGAACCTCGCCCAGCGCGAAGATGCGGTTGTCCATCTGCGCGGACGGCGTCTTGCCGACGGCCGTCATCGATGTGAGCCGTCCCGTCACTGCTCCTGTCATGCCACGAACGAAGGCCAGTGAGTAAGGGTTTTTCTTCTGCGGCATGATCATGCTGATGCGCGCGTGGCGGTCCGCGAGCTCGACCAGACCGAACTCCGCCGTGTTCCAGATCTGCAGATCTTCGGCGAGGCGGTCGAGATGCAGCAGCAGCATGGTCACCTGCGCCATCAGCTCGATCGGTTGATCGACCTGCCACATGGCGTCGCGCGTGTTGGCGATCGCGCGGTCGAAGCCGAGCAATTCGGCGAGCTTCGCGCGGTCGACCGGCAGGCGCGTGCCGTTGATGTTGCCGATGCCCCCCGGACACTCGTTGCTGCGCGCGAACGCGCTCTCGAGCCGGTCGAGGTCGCGCAGCAGCGGATAGGCGAACGACAGCAGGTAGTGCGCGAGGCTGGTCGGCGTCGCCGGCTGCAGATACGTGTAGTCCGGCATGACGGTCGCGACATGGCGCCGCGCCTGCGCGACCAGCGCGTCGCCGAGCGCCGTCGTCGCCGACGAGAGCCGCAGCAGACGCTCGCGCACCGCGATGCGGTAGGCGATCGTCGCCGGCTCGCGGCGCGGACGCCCCGTGCCCATCCAGCCGGCGACGTTCGCGTCGCGCTGCTTCAGCCAGGCCTCGCGGTTGCTGTAGACGTCCTCCAGCGCGGGATCGAGCGGGAATCTCGCGAGCGGCAGCTCCTTGAGCTCGAGAAGGAGCGCGAGCAGCTTCGAGGCGTCCTGGCGCGGGATCACGCCCGCGTCTCGCAGCACGAGGATGTGCGCGAGGTCCGCGAGGTGCAGCCCGTCGTGGAGAATCGGCGCGTCCGCGATCTCGAGCGCGAACGACGCGCGCATCAGCTCGGGCGCCGGCCCTTCGCGGAGCCGCGCGCCCTCGCCCTGCCCGCGCGTTCGTCCACCGGCGCGGGCGCCGGCCTTCGCGCGCGCCACCGTCAATCCACGGTCACGCGGCGGAGCCCCTGCCCGACGGTCGGGTCGGCCGCCAGCAGGATCGGCTGCATCGCCTTCTTGGGACGGTTCTTCTCGATGCGCGCGCGCTCGGTGTCCTTCGTCTTCAGCCGGCGCCTGACCCGACTGACGCCCGCCTCGACGATGCGCCCGAGCGAGTTCAGGATCGGGCCCGGATCGTCCCACGCCGAGTACGCGTAGGTCCGCTTGCCGCGGTACGACATGAGCCACGACCAGCGCGTCAGCCGCTTCTCGGGCAGGAAGTAGAGCTGCACGGTCTTCAAGTCACGCTCCTCGTGGATCCACTTGATGTGCTCCTCGAAGCGCGTCTGCACCGGCATCGGCGGCAGGCCGAGGACGTCGCGGTACCAGACGAGCGGCAGGTTGATGCCCGAGCGCGTTACCAGCGAGTGCGGGAACCACGTGCGTCCGCCGGTCGCCTCGGTGATCTTGAGCTTGCCGTCGCGACGGTCCTGCTTGTACTCGATGACGCCGTAGCCGCGGTGCCCGATCGCCGACAGGATCTGCACCACGCTCTCCGCGATCCAGGGCTCGCGCACGCTCTCGGCCAGCGTCGCCGTGCCGAAGCCGCGCGGGTACATGCGCAGCTTGCGTCCGGTCCACACGGCGAGCGGCTGATGGTTCGTGTCGAGATACGTGACGCCCCACTTCACCTGGCTGTCATCGCCCGGCATGTACTCCTGGATGATGAGATCCTGATGCACGGGGTAGATGAGCCCGTAGAGCTCCTTGAGCATCTCGGGCGAGTCGGCGAGAAACAGCCTCGTGTCGAAGGTCTCGCGCCAGGTCGCGTTGGGCTGGAAGGGCTTGATCAGACACGGGCACTCGATCTCGCGGGCGATCTGGTCGATGTCGTGCTCGCCGTCGGTGAAGTACGTCCGAGGCAGCGGGAAGCCGCGCTCGATCGCCAGCTTGTAGAAGGACTTCTTGTCGAGGAAGAGCCGCAGCACCTCCTTCGAGGGCAACGACAGGTGGAAGTACGGCTCGAGCTGCTCGCGCTCCTCCGAGACCAGCTGGACGTTGAGATCGCCGCTCGGCAGGATCACGCCCTTCTGCCCCATGCGCTGGAGCTCGACGCCGAGCTCCACGAGCTGCTCGACGAGCGCCGGTCCGCCCCTCGTGAAGTCCTTCGCGAGCACCTTGTGGCAGTAGCGGGTCGCAGCACCCGGCTGCGTGAGGTCGTCGTCGACGCCGATCACGGGGATGCCGACCCGGCCGAGCGCGCGGACCGCGCCGAGGCCGTTCTGGCCGAGGCCGAGCACGACCGCAGGCGGCCGATCGTATCGCGGGAGAGTCATTCTGCCTCCGGTCGGGAAGGGGACTGGGAACGTGCGCAGTGGCGCCGCCGAGGCGCAAGCCGACGACATCCCACGTGCGCTCTCGGGGGCGCCCTGCATCGAGTCCTTACATGATCGGTCGCGGGCGCCCGGAAGGCAAGACGGCTCGGCCCACGGAGCTCGCTTCCACGACCCGCCGCGCGTTCGCGCACAGCAGCTGCCTTGCGCTCGAGTGAGGAGCAGCGGGCCGCCGTTGCCCGCGTGTGCGCTTCGGGCTAGCGAACGCCCGGAAGGGCGATGAACGAACGAACTCCGCCGTGCCGCCATCGGCCGCCGCTGGCCCCCTCGAGGCACGACCTCGAGGTACGCCTCCGCCGTCGCGTCGAGCGTACCATCGAGGCCATGGGCATGATCGCGCTGCGCGCCGGTGTCGACGCGCTCGCGCGTCACGTCGCGCGTCCGCTCCTGCTCGCACCCGATCTCTCGCCCCGGCAACACGTCGTGGTGCTCAGCGGCGGCATCCGATCGACCGGCCACCTCAACGCAACGACCGTCGCACGGGTACGGCACGCCGTCTCGCTGTTGCACGCCCGGCGCGCGGAGTGGCTGGTCGTGAGCGGCGGCCCGCGGAGACGCGGGCGGCCGAGCGCCGCGCCGGCGATGCGCGCCCTCGCCGAGCGACTCGGCGTCGCGCCCCGACGCATCCTCGTCGAGGAGCTCTCGAGCCGCACGTCCGAGAACGCGCGGGAGGTTGCAGCCTTGCTCGGCCCGGGGACGCGCGAGGTACTGCTGGTCACGAGCGCCTTGCACATGCGGCGCGCCGTGTTCTGCTTCCGGCGCCAGGGCCTCGCCGCCGCACCGGCACCGGTCCCGCAGGCCCCGGACGAGGATCCCGCGCGCGCGACCATCGTCGGACAGACGCTGCACGAGCTGATCGGCCTCGCGTACTACCGCCTCGCGGGCTGGGTCTGACGGCCGTAGGCAATGCCGGGGATGCACGATCTGCGCACCTGCGCGTGAGGAGCGCCGCTCCAAGAGAGCACCGTGCGCGGACCCCGTACGGACCTTCCGCGCGGATCGAGCGACCGCGTACCCGGGCACGCCTCGCCTCGTCGGTCTAGCCGCCGTAGCCGAGCCGCGTCGCGACCGCCTCGACCTGCCGCCACACCGCCTGCCTGTCGGATTCGCTCCAGTCACCGGCGCCGGGGAAGCTGCCCCGCACCGCCGCGTTGAGCTTCTGCCCGAGCACCTCCTCGACCAGCTCCTGCGCGGGAAAGTCGATGCCGACGAAGCTGAAGATGTGTCGCATCGTCGCCTCGTCGCCGCCGAACAGCAGATCGGCGCGAAGGTCGAGCGCGCGCTCGGACGGCAGCGTCGCCATGAAGCTCGCCGCTTCCTCGTTGATGCGCGCCCAGAACCAGCCGCACTTCTCGAGGCGCGGCAGCGCGTCCCACTGCGCCGCGAGCGGCTCCGACGCGCGCGGACGAACACGCGCGAAGTCCCAGTTGTGGCTCTCGTAGTAGCCGCGCCGCATCGCCGAGCGCACGACCTCGTAGGGGTGGCGGTGCAGGTGGATGAACTTGCTGTCCGGGAAGCAGGTCGCGAGGATCGGCGCGAGGTAGGTCAGGCGGTTGTTGGTCTCGACGTAGATCCTGCCGCGACGGTTCGCCTCGCACACCAGGTCGTCGCGCGCGCCGTAGACGACCTCGCGCCACTTCTCGCTGGCGCCGAGGTCGCCGCCCTCGAGGTAGGCGTCGATCGACGCCTTGACCAGCCGCGGGAACGGCTCGTGCTCGGAGACCACCTCCGGCGACAGCGCGAGCAGCGCGGTGAGCGTCTGGCTGCCGACGCGGCCGGTCGACAGCACGAACACGCACGGACAGCCCTTCCAGCCACGGGCGTAGGCCTCGCCGAGGCGCGCGACGTAGGGCGGACGGGGCGTCTCGCCGGTGAGGACGCGGTCGATCTTGCTCGCCACCCGGGTGAGCTGCACGCGGGTCGCCCGCAGCACCTGTCTCTTCAAGCTGGGCATTCCTTCCGTCCTCGGCATCGACCGCACGACCAACGGGTCACGGCCGCGCCGAGCTTTAGCCGATCGCCTCCCCTTCATCGACCGGGCCGTCGCCGCCCTTGATGACGCAGGCGCGAGAGGCACTTCTTGCATCGGATGACGCGGACCCGAGCGACACCTCTTGCATCGGCTTCCGCACCGTGGCGAAGATTTGGCGAACATGGCGACCATTGACCTGCCCGGCCGCGGCACCGACCAGATGCCCCCCAATCGCTTCGAGGAGCTGCGCTTCGAGCCCGACCCCGATCTCCTCCCCGACCCCGACGACGACGGCCCCGCGCCGCTGCCGACACGGCTCTACCGCGACGCCTCGCGCAGCATCCTGGCGGAGAACTCGAGCCCCGACGTCGGCTTCCGCTTCAGCGTGAACCCGTATCGCGGCTGCGAGCACGGCTGCGTCTACTGCCTCGAGCCCGACACCCCGATCCTCTACGCCGACCTGACCTGGCGTCCGATCGGTGCCGTCCGCGCGGGCGACGTGCTCGCGGGCTTCGACGAGCATCCCTCGGCCGGCCGGCGGCGGAAGATCCGCACCTCGGTCGTCGAGCACGTGGTCTGGTCGCGCCGTCCCACGCTGCGCCTCGCCACGCGACGCAGCGACGTCGTCACCACGGCCGAGCACCGCTGGCTGGGCGGGAGCGAGCTGCGCTGGTCGCGCACCTCGGACCTGTCGCGCGGGCGGCGGCTGCGCCACGTGCCGGTCACGCGGCACGAGCCCGCCGACGACGACTACCGCGTCGGCTACGTCGCGGGCCTCTCGCTCGGCGACCACGCGACGCACGGCACAGCCGACGGCGTGTCGCCGCCCATCGATCGAGACGGTTCCGCGTGGCGCATCGCGCTACCCGACGACGAGCCGTTGCGACGCCTGGTCGCGTATCTCGCCCCGCTCGGCGTGGCGGCCGCGATCCGGCCGTTCCTCGAGACGCGGGACGACCGCCAGGCACTACGCCAGGTCGAGGTGCGCGCGCCGGGCATGCTCGCGGTCGTGCGCCGCATCCTGTCGCTCGAGCTCGAGTCGCGCGGCTGGCGCCGCGGGCTGCTCGCCGGCTTCTTCGACGCGGGCGGCGCGCACGGTGCGACGCTCTGCCTCGCGCGCGGCAGCGAGGGAGTCCTCGCCCGCGTGGCGCGGCATGCGCGCGCGCTCGGCTTCGCGCCCGACGTCGACCCGCTCACCGGGCGCGCTGGTGCGGTGCTGCGCCTTGCCGGCGGCCTGGTCGACCGCATGCGCTTCTTCGCCGTCTGCCGTCCCGCGATCCGGCGGCGCTGGCTGTCGCTCTTCGACCGTGACCTCGACGCCGAGCCCGAGCCGGTCGAGGCGATCGAGCGCGGTCCGGTGCGCGACGTGGTCGACATCCAGACCTCGACGCGCACCTTCTTCGCGGCCGGCCTCGCGACGCACAACTGCTACGCGCGCCCGAGCCACGAGTACCTCGGCTGGAACGCGGGCCTCGACTTCGAGACCCGGCTGCTGGTCAAGACCGATGCGCCCGAGCTGCTGCGCCAGAAGCTCACGTCGCCGCGCTGGGAGCCGTCCGTGATCGCACTCTCGGGGAACACCGACTGCTACCAGCCGGTCGAGCGCCGGCTGAAGATCACGCGCGGCGTTCTCGAGGTACTGCGCGACTTCCGCAACCCGGTCGGGGTGATCACCAAGTCGGCGCTGGTCGCGCGCGACACGGATCTCCTCGCCGACCTCGCCACGCACGATGCGGCGCACGTGCGCATCTCGGTGACGACCCTCGATGCGGAGCTCGCGCGCCGCCTCGAACCGCGCGCCGCCACCCCGTCACGCCGGCTGCAGGCGATCGACCGCCTCGCCGAGGCTGGCGTGCCCGTCGCCGTGATGGTCGCTCCCGTGATCCCGGGCCTCAACGATTCCGAGATCCCGCGCATCCTCGAGGCTGCCGCGAGCGCGGGGGCGCGAAGTGCGAGCTGGGTGCTGCTGCGCCTCGCGCCACCACTCGACGAGCTCTTCACGCACTGGCTCGCCCGCCACTATCCGGAGAAGCGGGAGCGCGTTCTGAACCGGATCCGCGCGACACGCGCCGGGCGCCTCAACGACTCGACCTTCGGCGTACGCATGCGCGGCGACGGCGAGTACGCGAAGCAGATTGCGCTGCTGTTCGACGCGAGCGCGCGCCGCCACCGCCTCGCAGCGCCGCTGCCCCCGCTCTCCGCCGCTGCCTTCCAACGTCCGCTGCGCAACGGGACACAGCTGCGGCTGTTGTAGCCGGCGGCCTGCCGCCGGCTGACCGCGAGCACCGGAGCCCGCGGGGGTGGCCGCGCGCGAGCGTCGATCAGAACAGCGCTCAGAACAGCGTATAGATGAACGGCGCGAGCCAGGGGGAGGACGCGGCGACGACGAGCAGCCCGCCGAGCGACAGCAGCCCTACGAGCACGGGCAGCATGTACCACTGCCCGCGCCGTACGAACGTTGCGAACAGCTCACCCATCACCGGCAGTCGCTCGCGGAGATACCACAGCGCCGCACCGAGAATGCCGACGATCACGATCGTCGAGACCCAGCGCCCGATCCAGATCGGCAGGAGCGAGGTCAGGAGGCTGACCAGCACGATCAAGCCGACGACGGTACCGACCAGCGCGCCGACCGAGCCGTAGCTGCGGGCCGCCCCCTCGGCCGGGAAGCGCCGCAGGTAGAGCGTGCCGAGGATCGCCCAGACGGCCACGGCGATCAGCAGGTTGCGCGGCAGCGTGCTCGGGTGCTCCGCCGCACTCGACAGGGAGACCGGTGGCGCCTCCTTGGGGGACGGACCGAGGAACTCGGGCGCCGCGAGCGCAGCGTCGATCTGCGCCGCGAGAACGCGGTTGCCGACCGCGTTGGTGTGCCAGTCGCGCTCGAAGTAGAGCTGGCGCGCGCCGCCCTCCGACGCCGCGACCATCGCGGCTTGCGGCTCGACGACTGTGAGGCCGGCCGCCTTCGCGGCTTCCACCATGCCGCGGTACGGGCGGTCCGGGTCGTACGCCGGGTTGTCGATCGCGGCCGACATCGCGGCGCGCGCCGCCGGGTCGACCTGCGCCTTGTCCGGGATCACGACGACGATCGGCTTCGCGTTCATCTCCTCGGCGATGACCTTGAACGCCTTGAGCGCGTTGCGCGTCTCGGCCCAGCCGTCGCCATCGTCGTCACGGATGCGCACCGCCCACTCGGCGGGCAGCGGACGAGGCCCCGCGAGCATCGGCACCTGCGGACCGCCGGCCATCCCGCCCAGCATGTTGCCGAGCGCCGTGTTGCGCTCGAGCCAGGGCTCCTGTCCCGGGTCGCCGAGCTGTTCGGTCCCCTTGAGCGCGACACGCGGCGGCAGGTCGCCCCTGAGCCTGGGCTTCGGGTAGCGCAGGTAGCGGTCCTGGCTGTTCCAGAAGATGTCGTTCTCGTACATCTGCAGCACGACGACGTCGGGCTTGTACTTGCCCCCCTCCGTCATCAGCCACAGGACCTCCTGGTCCGTCGAGTAGCCCTCGGTGCCGGCGTTGATGACCTCGACGCTGCGCCCCTCGGCGCGCATCCGCGCCGCGAGCAGCTGCGACAGCGTGTCCGGGCGCTCGACGGTGTAGCCGAGGGTGAACGAGTCGCCGACCATGAGGATGCGCGCGACGTCCTTCGTCTTGTCGTAGACGATCGACTCGTCCTCGCGCAGCCCGCGCGAGTTGGTCCGCAGCGTGACGTCGAACTCGCCCGTGTGGCGGCGGAGCGACGTCGACGGCGTCTTCTTCCAGCCGAGCGTCGCGTCGAACTGGTTCATCGTGCGGCGCGGCGCGAAGCCCAGCAGACGGAGTCCTCCCTCGAGCACGAGGAAGACGAAGAGCATCGAGACCAGGACGGCGAGAATCTGGTTGAATCGGTTCAAGGAGTCACCCGGATCGCACGGCCGGAGCAGCGGCGGAGGCCGGCGCCAGCACGGCGGGTTCGAACGTCAACGTGGAGCGAGACTCGAGCTGGAATCAGCCCTGGCGATGCGCCGCACCGAGGGTCTCGTTGTCCTCTTGCCACTCGACGAATGCCGTGTCGCGCGGCGGCCGACGGCGCAGCGGGTCGGTGGCGAGGCGAACCACCATCGCGACCGGTCCGAGCAGAAGGAAGTACAGCGCACCGAGAACGATGCCGCCCATGACCTCGCCGAAGCGGTGAAAGAAGGCGAGGATCGAACCAACGAACGAAGAAGAGCCATCCATGCTGGGCGCGAAGTGTACCGGTCCCGCACGCCGAAGGGTACCCGGAAATCGGCGCTTTTCTGAGGAATCCGGCGCGGCGGCCCTTCCTGGCGACCGCCCACGCCCAGCACACCGCGTCCGCCGTGCGCCCCGCTGCTGCCGGCGCGATCGTTCAGGGTACCCGCGAGCCGCGGCCCTTTCCGGAAGGCGGAGCCGCCGACGCGCAGGCCGCGGCGGCCTCGGTCGTCGCGTCGCCGAACTCCGTGCACCAGACGGCGATCGCCGCCTGGTCGCGCGCCAGCTCGGCGTCGCGTCCGAGCAGCTGGTGGATGTCGGCCGCCCGACGCCGCTGGCTCACCGCGACCACCAGCTTCCCCGGGATCTGCGCGTTGATCTCGCTGATCGTCACGAGATCGAGGGCGATCTCGGGGACGTTCTCGCGCCTGCGGTCGATCTCGAGCGCCTCCTCGAGCGAGGCGACCGCCTCGGTCCGGCGTCCGGCCGCTGCCTGCACGGCGCCCAGGTTGCGCAGCCGGTTCGCGATGCCGCCCGCGTTGTCGGCGTCCCGATCGATCTCGAGCGCCTGGTCGAGCAGCGCGATGGCTCGCTCCAGGTCGCCCTGCCGTCGCGCGAGCATCGCCTGGTTGTTGAGGATGGTCGCCAGCGTGGCGTTTGCCCCCGCCGCCTCCGCGAGCAGCCGCGCCGCCCGGTACTGCGCGTCCGCGGAGACCAGGTCGCCCGCCTCCTCGTCGAGCGTGCCGAGGTTGCTGAGCGCCGCCGCCCCCTCCGCGCGATCGCCGGTCACCGTCGCGAGGCTCTGCGCCTCGACGTACGCCGCGCGCGCGCCCGCGAGGTCGCCGGTCCGCTGGCGCAGGTTGCCGACGCGGTTCAGCGCCCCCGTCATCGCGACCGTGTCGTCGACGCTACGGTAGGCCAGCAGCGCCTGCTCCTCGGTGACCAGCGCACGCGGCAAGTCCCCGCGCAGCGCGTACTCGAGGCTCGTCTGCTCGAGCGACGCGGCGTCCGAGCGGATTCCCAGCAGGCTCGCGTCCTTCGTCGCCGAGCACGCGGCGCAGAACGCGATGCCGACCAGCCACACGACTTGTCGGCGCGCGCCGCGCGCGGCCCCGCTCATGGCGTGGCTCCGCCCGCGGGCGGATCGATCGAGCGATCCACGCGCTCGATCGCCGCGGGCAGCCGGGCCGTGGTCTGGTCCACGTAGCCGCGCAGGAAGATCGTCTTGCCGGCCGCGTCGAACACCGTCGTCGCCTCGCGAACGCCACGCTGCGTCTCCACCGCGAGCTGCGGGAAGCTGTCCGACGCGGTCTTCAGGTTCTGCGCCACGACCTCCAAGTCGGCGACGATCTTCGGGAAGTGGTCCGCGCTCTCGCGCAGCGTCACGGACAGGTGCGCGACCTCGTCCGCGACCTTGCGCACCGAGACCATGGTCGCGGGCAGATCGACGGTCGCGGCGCGGATCTGGTCGACCGTGCTCTGGGCCGACACCAGCAGCTCGCGCGCGTTCTTCAGCGTGCCGGTGAGCTCGTCCTCGACCTCGGGCGAGTTGATGAGCTTGCCGATCGTCCCGTCGCCTCGGTCGACCTTCTCGAGGATGTTGCTCATGCTGCGCAGCGAGTTCGCGATCGGCGTGTCCTCGCCGGTCAGGTTGCCGGTCGCGGCCGAGATGTCGCCCAGGATCTTGTCGAGCTTGGCGCGGATGGGCTCGATCTGGTCGATGATCTCGGCGAGCGTGAGCGGGTCCTGGCTGCGCAGCGTGGCGCCCGGCTCGACCGGCGGCGCCGACGCAGCGCCCACCGAGATCTCGATCGACTTGTCGCCGAGAAGACCGACCGAGGCGATCGTCGCGACCGAATCCGAGCGGATCTGGTCGTGGAAGCGCTCCTCGACGTTCATCTGGACCTCGACCTTGCCCACGAGCCCGATCGGCTGCGGCGCCGCGTCGGACGGCTGATCCACGGTTGGCTGGTACGTATCGGCGAGGACGAAGCGCAGGCGCTCGACCGACCCGACGTTGACGCCTGCCACGAAGACCGGTGCGCCGGCGCGCAGCCCGCTGACGGTGCCGAAGATGGCGTTGACGTTGAAGCGCTTCTCGAAGATGCGCTGCTGCGATCCGAGCAGCACCACCATGAACGTCACCGCCGCGAGTCCGACCAGCACGAACACTCCGGTGATCACCTCGCGGCGGCGTTCCGTCTCCCTCGCCATCAGCAGTTTCCTCGGTCGTTTTCCGGATCAGCCATAGAGAAAGGCCCGTAGCTTCGGCTGGGCACTGTTCTTGATCTCGTCGAGCGTGCCCTCCACGAGAATTCGCCCCTCGTCCAGCATCGCGATCCGGTCGGCCACCAGGAAGGCGCAGCGCACGTCGTGCGTGACGACGACGGACGTCACCTTGCGCTCGCGCTGCAGGCGGCGGATCAGCTCGCTGATCGTGTCGGACGTGAGCGGGTCGAGGCCCGTCGTCGGCTCGTCGTAGACCACGACCTCGGGCTCGAGCACGATCGCGCGCGCGAGGCCTACGCGCTTCTGCATGCCACCCGACAGCTCGCTCGGCATCTTCTGCTCGATGCCCTCGAGCTCGATCCACGACAGCACCTCCGCCACCCGGGCCGCGATCTGGGGCTCGGTCATGCTCGAGTGCTGCCGGAGCGGGAAGCCGACGTTCTCGCCGACGTTCATCGAGTCGAACAGAGCCGCGCCCTGGAAGAGGAAGCCCATGCGAAGCCAGACCCGGCGCCACTCCTCGATGGACGCGAAGCGCGCGACGTCCTCGCCGTCGAAGCACACCTCGCCTCGATCAGGGGTCAGGAGACCGACCAGCATGCTGAGCATCACCGACTTCCCCGACCCGCTGCTGCCCATGATGACCTGCGTCTCGCCACGGTTCACGACCAGATCGACCCCGCACAGGACCTGCTTGTCACCGAACGCCTTCCACAGGTCGCGGTACTCGATGAGCGTGCGCGAGCCCGGCGCGCCGCCGCCCGGTCGGGCGTTCCCTGCGCGTTCAGAAGCCAACGCTCACCAGGATCTGCGTCATGATGACGTCGGTGATGAAGATCATGAGCGAGGAGGTGACGACCGTCGTCGTCGTCGCACGACCCACGCCGCTCGTGCCGCCCTCGGTCGCGAAGCCGTAGAACGCCGCGGTCGTGCCGATGATGAGCCCGAACACCAGCGTCTTCGCGAGGCCCGTCAGGAGTCCGCCGAGCGTCACGTAATAGAGCGTGGTCTCGTAGTACGTCGCCGGGGGAACTCCCCCCGAGGTCACCGCGACGAGCGCGCCGCCGAGGATGCCGAGGAGGTCGGACAGCGCCGCGAGCAGCGGCACCGCGATCACGCACGCGAGGATGCGCGTCGCGACGAGATACTGCAGCGGGTCCACGGCCAGCACCTGCAGCGCGTCGATCTGGCGCGTCACCTTCATCGAGCCGATCTCGGCGCTGATTCCGGAACCGGCACGCCCGGCGACCATGAGAGCCGTCACGACCGGTCCCAGCTCCTTGATGACCGACAGGCCCACCACCACCGCGACGTAGTGGATGGCGCCGAACTTGCGAAGCATGACGAGCGTCTGCAGGGCCAGCACCACGCCGATCGCGAACGCGGCGACGGCGGTCAGCGGCAGAGACTTGAGGCCGATCTCGTACACCTGCAGCACGACGATGCGGTACGGGAACCCGCGCCGGAAGAGCGTCCGGGCCGCGGACCACAGGAAGCGTACCAGGCTGCCGATGAAAGCGACGAGCTCCAGGCACCGGCGGCCCGCGCTGCTGACGAATGTGGGCCGGGGCTCGGTCATCCGACGATGCCCCCCGAATACCACGCGCGCCGCGCCAGCGACAGAAATCCGGCGGTCGCCCCGGCAGGCGGCCTCAACGGCCGTCGCCTCCGAAGAGCGCGCCGATCGTCTCGGGCAGCCGGGCGAACCAGCTGCCGATCGCCTGCCCCAGTTGATTGACCGGCGAATCGCCGTCGACGCGGGTGGCAACGGCCTCCCCCGCGACGCACGACTCGCGCGGCGCCGTTCCGGCGAGGAACACCTCGGTGATCGCCGCACCGCAGCGGGCATCGGGGAGCTTGCCGCTCGCCGCGTCGACCGAGACCAGCTCGACACCCTGGGGAACCGGCAGGTGCTCGCGCGGCTGTCCCGCGGTCGCGCGGCGCATCACGTGGTTCCACACCGGGAGTGCGAGCTGCGCGGCGCTGCCCGGCAGCGACTGCTCGTCGTCGAAGCCGACCCAGACGCCGACCACCAGCGACGGGGTGTAGCCGACGAACCAGGCGTCGCGGCTCTCGTCGCTGGTGCCCGTCTTGCCCGCGAACGCCCCCTTCAGCCCGGAGCGCCCGACCTCCGCCGCGGTGCCACGCGTGACGGCCCCCTCGAGCATCGTGTGGACGACGTAGGTCGCGTCGCGAGGCGCGACGCGTTCGGTGGCCGGGTGGGCCCGAGTCAGCACGACACCGGACGGCGCCTTCACCGACGCCACCGCATGCGGCTCGATGCGCTCGCCCCCGCGCGCGAACACCGTGAAGGCTGCCGTGACGCGCAGCAGCGACGACTCGAACGCACCCAGCGCAAGCGCGGGGACCCGCGGCAGCGGGTCTCTCGTCAGCCCGAGGCGGTCGCCGAAGTCGGCGATGCGCGCGATCCCGAAGGCTTCGGCGAGCCGCACGGTGGGAACGTTGAGCGAGTGCTCGAGGGCGTAGCGGACGGTCACCGGACCACGGAACTTCTCGTCGATGTTCTGCGGCGTCCACGTCGTGCGATCGTACTGCACGGTGATCGGCGCGTCGTCGAGCAGCGACGCGGGTGTGATCCCGCTCGCCGGGTCGGCGATCGCGGCCAGGTAGACGAACGGCTTGAACAGCGAGCCGACCTGCCGCCGGCTTCGCGTCGCGCGGTCCAGCTGACTCGCGAGGAAGTCGCGCCCGCCGACCAGCGCGCGCACCGCGCCGTTGCGCGGGTCGACCGCGACCACGGCGATCTGCATGGTCCGCGCGCCGCTGCGGTTCCGGTCGAGACGGCGGCCGACCGCGTCGACGGCCTCGCTGGCGAAGCGCTGCAGACGCGGGTCGAGGGTGGTGAAGATCGCGCTCCCGAAGCCCAGACGCGCGGGGTCGAGCTGCTCGCCGTGCAGTGCCCGCCGCACGTGCTCCATGAAGTACGCCTCGGGCGGCGCCGTCCGGCCGACCGGTCGCTTGGGGCGCTCGGTACGGGCCTCGGCGGCCTGCGCCTTCGTGATCCAGCCGAGCGCCTCGAGCTTGTCGAGCACCTCGTCGCGCCGACGCAGGGCCGCCGCGGGATGCCGGATCGGCGAGTAGACGTTCGGAGCGCGGATCATGCCCGCGAGGATCGCGCCCTCGCCCAGCGTGAGCTTGCCCACGGGCTTTCCGAAGTAGACCTGCGATGCCTCGGCGAGGCCGAAGATCCCGACCAGGCGATCGTGGCCCAGGTAGACCGTCGCGAGGTAGCACTCGAGGATCTCGCGCTTGTCGAAACGCGCGTCGAGCAGGATCGCCATGGGAATCTCGCGCAGCTTGCGGCTGAACGTCCGATCCTGCGTGAGGAAGTGGTTCTTGACGATCTGCTGCGTGATCGTGCTGCCGCCCTGGCGCACCTCACCGGCCTTCAGGTTGACCCGTGCCGCGCGCAAGAGCGACGGCACGTCGACTCCGTGGTGGCTCAGGAAGCGCTCGTCCTCGGCGGCGAGCACGGCGTCGACGACGAAGGTCGGGACGTCCACCAGCTCGAGCGGGCGTCGACCGGTCCAGTGCGAGGTGTAGAGGCCCTCGAGTGGACGAGGCTCAAGATCCACGGAGTCGACGCGCGCCCCGCCGGGTGCGAGCTCGATGGAACGCACGAGGCGGCCCGACTCCAGCTCGAGCACCGCGCGGCGCGGCGGCCGGTCGCGAAAACCGTCGGCGACCGGCGCCGCGTTCAGGTACAGCTCGAGGTGCTGCGCACCTCGTCGAAAGGTCCCCGGCTCCTCGGGGCGCGACGCAACCGCTCGGTAGCCGAGCTCGTGCAGCTCGTCGGCGATGCCGCCGTCGTCGAGGTCATCGCCGACGTTGATGCTGCGCGGCGCGGCGTAGAGCCGCACCGGGTGGCGCCACCGCGCCGCCCCGAAACCCTGCACGACCTTGCGGTCGAGCCAGAGCACCACCCCAGCAGCCGCCACCAGGGCCAGCAGGAGCCCCCGTACCAGCAACCGCGGAACCCGGCGGCGCCGAACCTCCGCACCGTCCTCCACGCCCCGATCGTATCAGGCGACCCCAATTCGCATCCAATCGACCAAGCGCCCTGGCGCACGCACCGCCACCGCCGCCCGAGCCCCACCGGCACCAACCCCTCCGCGAAGCCCGAAGGGCAAGCGGCCGAGCCGTCAGGCGAGCCGGCGGAGGAAGCTCCAGCACTACTGCGCCAACGCGCA
>VGTK01000088.1 GCA_016874715.1 Deltaproteobacteria bacterium
TTGCGGCGGCGCGCGCCGCGGTTCTCCGCCGCCGCGGGCGGCCCTTCGACCTGCTCGCCGCGCCGCTGGTCGGGCGCTGGCTCCGCCGGCCAGGCTTCGTGCGTGCGCTGCGCGCGGCGACGTTCGTCCTCGCGACGCTGATCGTCCTCGACGGCTTCCTCGGCCCCTCGATGGCGCCGATGAACCTCGCCGGCGTGCTGCCGTGGACGTGGGTGCGCGGGCTGCTGGTCGTCGGGCTGCTCGCCGCCGGCAACTGGTTCTGCATGGCGTGCCCGTTCCTCGTGCCGCGCGAGCTGGGTCGCCGCTTCCTGCCCGCCCGCCTGCACTGGCCGCGCGTCCTGCGCTCGAAGCTCGTCGCCGCCGCGCTGATCGTCGCCTACCTGTGCGCCTACGAGGCCGCCGACCTGTGGGACAGCCCGCTCGCCACCGCGTGGGTCCTGATCGGCTACGCGGGCGCCGCGTTCGCGGTCGACGGTCTCTTCCGCGGCGCGAGTTTCTGCAAGTGGCTGTGCCCGATCGGCCAGTTCGACTTCGTGCTGTCGACCCTGTCGCCGCTCGAGGTCCGCGTCCGGAACCTCTCCACCTGCGCGACCTGCACGACGCACGACTGCATCCGCGGCAACCCGGCGCAGCGCGGCTGCGAGCTCGAGCTCTACCTGCCGCGCAAGCAGGGCAACCTCGACTGCACCTTCTGCCTCGACTGCGTGCACGCCTGTCCGCACGACAACGTCGGCATCCTGGCCGTGACGCCCGCGACCGACCTCGCGCGCGACGTGCGCCGCTCGTCACTCGGCCGGCTGTCGAGACGAACCGACGTCGCGGTGCTGGCTCTGGTGCTGGTGTTCGGCGCATTCGCCAACGCGGCCACGATGACCGCGCCGGTCGCGGGCTTGATCGGCGCGTGGTCCGACGCGAGCGGGCTGTCGCGCGCGACGGTCACGATCGCGACGCTCGTGCTGGCCCTGGTCCCGCTGCCGCTCGCCGTGGCGCTCGGCTGCACGCTGCTCGGGCGCGCACTCTCCGGCGCCCGCGCCGGCGTGCGCGAGCTGTTCTGCCGCTACGCGCTGGCGCTGGTCCCGCTCGGCGCCGGCATGTGGACGGCGCACCTCGTCTTCCACCTCGCGACCGGTGGCGGCGCGCTGCTCCCCGTCGTGCAGCGCGCCGCCGCCGACCTCGGCGTGACGCTGCTCGGCGCACCGTCGTGGGACATGGCGACGCCCATGCCGGGCCACGGCTGGCTCCTGCCGACTCTTCTGCTGATCCTCGACGCGGGCCTGCTGATGACGCTGTGGGTCGCGTGGCGCGTCACGCGCGACGGCGGCGACGCATACGCGTCGAGCCCCGCGCGCGGCGCGGGACTCCTGCTACCGTGGGGCGGCCTCGCCTGCGCGCTGTGGCTCGCGGCCGTCTGGATCCTGCTGCAGCCGATGGAGATGCGCGGCACGATGGTGCACGGATGAAAGTGCGCGTCGCAGCCCTGCTTCTCGCGGCCGTCGTGACGGCCGCGTCGGGACGCGCAGCCCGCGCCGACGGCGGGCTCGTGCGCGCGAGCAGCGGGCAGAGCGGGCTCCTCGTGACGCTGTTCACCACGCCCACCCCGCTCCGCGCCGGCCCCGCCGACGTGAGCGTGCTGGTGCAGGACGCGGCCACCCGGGAGACCCTGCTCGACGCGCAGGTGACCGTGCGGGTGTCGGCGCAGCACGAGGGCGCGCTGCCGCTCACCGCCCGGCTCGACCGGGAGTCCGCGGCCAACAAGCTGCTGCAGGCGGCCACGGTCGTCCTGCCGGTCCCCGGTCCGTACCGGATCGTCGCCGAGGTGCGGCGCGGGATCGCGCGCGCGGCCGTCGCGGCCGACGTGACGGTCGAGCCGCCCCTGCCCCCGCTACTGGCGCTGTGGCCGTTCCTCGCGCTACCACCCGCCGTGGTCGGGATCTTCCTCGTGCAGCAATGGCTACGTCACAGGTCGCTCGGGACCGCGCGGGGAGTCTCCGCCGCGGCGCGGCGTGGGGGTGCGTCGTGATCGCGGGCAAGCGGGTGTGCGTCGTCATGCCGGCGTACAACGCCGAGCAGACCCTCGAGCAGACCGTCGCGGAGATCCCGCGCGACTTCGTGGATGACGTCGTGCTGGTCGACGACGGCTCGCACGACTCGACCGTCGAGGTCGCACGCGGGCTCGGCCTGCACGTCATCGTGCACCCGAAGAACCGGGGCTACGGCGGCAACCAGAAGACCTGCTACACCGAGGCGCTCCGGCGCGGCGCCGACATCGTGGTGATGGTCCACCCCGACTACCAGTACACGCCGCTGCTCATCCCGGCGCTCGCGAGCTGCATCGCGAGCGGGCTGTTCGACGCGGCGCTGGGCTCGCGCATCCTCGGCGGCGGCGCTCGCGGCGGCGGCATGCCGCTCTACAAGTACGTCGCGAACCGGGTGCTCACGCTCACGCAGAACCTGCTCATGCGGCAGAAGCTGTCCGAGTACCACACCGGATATCGCGCGTTCTCGCGTCGGCTGCTGACCACGCTGCCCCTCGAGGAGAACGACGACGACTTCGTGTTCGACAACGAGATGCTCGTGCAGACGTTGCACTTCGGCTTCCGGATCGCCGAGGTGACCTGCCCGACCCGCTACGCGACCGACTCGTCGTCGATCAACTTCCGGCGCAGCGTCAAGTATGGGTTCGGCGTGCTCGGCACGGCACTGGCGGCGAGGCTCGCGACGATGGGGCTCGCACAGCCGCGCTTCCTCGCGCCCGACGGCCGCAAGCTCGGCGAGCCCTGAGCGCCGCGCGGCGGCGCGCGGTCCGAAGGAACGCTCTGCCGGCTCCACCTCCGCCGTCAGCGAAGCGCGGGCGAGCGTCAGTCCATGTAGCCGAGCGCCTTCAGCTTCTCGACGGTCGCGTCGTCGATCTCGGGCTTCTTCGCGGTACCGGGCTTCGACTCCGCGGCCGGGGCCTCGTGCGCGGCGGCCAGGACGCTGCGGTAGGCGTCCTCGAAGACGCGCCCGATCGCCTCGATGTCGGGACCGTCGAGCGGCTTCTGCTCCCCGGGGTCGGTCGTGAGATCGAAATGCTTGACGCCGTGGGACCGGTTTCCGCTGGCGATCCACTTGAGGCCCGCGACACGCGCCGCGACGCGAGGCCCGGTGCCGCTGCCCCACTTCGGTGCCTCCGCGTACAGCACGCGGGTCGCAGGGAACCGCCCGCCGTGCAGCAGCGGCACCAGGCTCTCGCCGTGCAGCTCGCGCGGGGCCGGCAGGCGCACGAGATCGAGCAGCGTCGGCAGCAGATCGACCAGGGAGACCGGCGTGTCGATCGTCCGGCCGGCCGGCACGAGGTGCGGCGAGAGGATGATCAGCGGCACGTGCAGCACCTCGTCGTACACGGTCTTCGCGTGCCCGATCAGTCCGTGCTCGCCGAACTCGTCGCCGTGGTCCGCCGTCACGACGACGATCGTGTCGTCGAGCACGCCCAGCGCGTCGAGACGCTCGAGCAGGCGGTCGAGCACGTCGTCGGTGTAGCGCACCTCGCCGGCGTACAGGTGGCGGTCGCGCACCGCGGGCGGCGTCGAGGCGTCGATCGGTACGCGCTGCCCGTCCTTCTCCCAGTGCCGGAAGACGTCGTGCGCCGGCGGCGGTGTGTAGGGTACGTGCACCTGGTAGGTGTGCAGGAAGAGAAAGAAGCGCTCGTCGCGGTGCTTCTCGACCCAGTCGAGACCGGCGCCGAAGGTCTGCTCGATCTCGCCCGACGTCTCCCACATCGTCTTGCCCTTGATCTCGCGGTACTCGTCGAAGCCGCGCACGAACCCGACGTACGCGGTGAGCATGGCGTCCTCGGTCACGGCAGCGGTCGCGTAGCCGTTGCGGGCGAGGATCTCGGGCAGGGTCGGAATCGCCTTGTCGAGGTAGCCGGTGGCGAAGACCATGCCGTGCCGCGCCGGGTAGAGCCCGGTCAGCATCGACATGTGGCCCGCGGTCGTCGAGGGGTAGGTCGTGTACGCGTCGGTGAAGCGCGCCCCCGTTGCCGAGCGCGCCGCGAGCTTCGGCATCAGCGGCTTGCCGTCCAGCGTGCCGCCGAGCTGATCGCCGCGCAGCGTGTCGAGCGAGATCAGGATCACGTTGCGGCGTCCGTCGCGAGCGCGCGGCTCGAGGATCTGCGCGCTCCCCCAGAGCGGGAAGCCGAACGTCTCGCTGGCGGTCGCACCGGCGCGACCGATCACCTCGCTCTCGAGGCGGAAGCGGACCCTCTGCCCGGCGAAGCGCCCGAGGTCGATCTCGTGCGGCTGCCACCCCCGATCCTCCCCGGGGACGAGCTTCGACTCGAGCAGCTGCACGGGCCCGGACTCGGCGTCGGCGATCAGCCGGAAGCGGACCGGCGAGCCCCGCACGCCGCCCGCCGTGCGATCGAGACCCAGAGCCACCTGGAGCACGGCGCCGCGGCCGATCGGCAGCGCGCGGGTGAGCCGCTCCTGCCGGTTGGGCGGGACCGGGCGGATGAGCACCTGCACCTCGAGCTGGTCGCCCTTCACCTGCTCGGGCAGCGGGACCTTGAGGTCGACGGTGCCGCCCGGCGGGTACTCCATGAGCATCACCGGCGTGCGCCGCCACTCCTCGCGCGGACCCCGGACGCGCGGCTCGAAGACCACGAGGTCCGGCTTGACGTGCGGCCAGATCTTCACCGGCACGGTGAGCACACGCCCCTCGGGCCGCGGCATTCCCTGGATCGGTAGCGGCATGGTCGGCACGCAGCCCACCGCGGGACGGAAATCGTCCGCGACGTCGCAGTGCAGCGGGGTCTGGTCGAGCGGCGGGTCGAGGTCCTGCGTCAGGCGGAACACCGGCGTCAGCGGCGCGTCGGCGGGCGCGCAGCCCGGGAGGGTTGCGGCGAGGAGCGCGAGCAGGGGCAGCGCCGGGGTGGCGCGCCAGCGGCCGTACCGGCGTCGGCGGATCGGATCAGCGGACACGAAGGATTCTGGCTATCCGGGCGGGTACGGATTGTCGAGCCGGGTCCGGCGCCCGTCCGCACGCGCCGCCGTCCGGCGTGCGTCGCGACCGCCGGGGCTGCGGCGCACGTCGGACGGGGCTTCGATCAGTGTGCGACGACGGTGACCAGGGTCGGATTCCAGGCGCTCTTGCCGCTCGACACGTCGACCGCCGTGATGGTGGAGCTCCCCGGCGCGACGGCGGTCAGCACGCCGTAGGTCTTGGGATCGTTGCTCACCAGCACCGCGGCAGGATTGCTCGAGCTGAACACGACGCTCTGCGAGATGATGCGCGTCGAGCCGTCGCAGAAGGTACCGCGCGCCTTGATGCGTCGCGCCTCACCGGCCGGGATCGGCGTCGCGTCGCGCACCAGCGTGAGCTTCGTGAGCAGGCACGCCGTGGTGATGTCGGCGCGCGCGACGAACGTCGTACCCGGCAACGACGCGACGATCTGCGCGCTGCCTTCGGTGCTGCCGCCGAACGCGAGGCCCTGCTCGCCCTCGCGGTTGCTCACACGCGCGACCTGCTCGTTGGTCGACGACCACACGACGCGCTTGGTCACGTCGATGACGTCGTCGGCGGCGTTCCGGCCCCTCGCTCGAAGCTTGAGGTAGTCGCTGCCACGCACGGTCGCCTCGTCGGGCACGACGAACGTCGACACCAGGCCGGCTGCGACCGTGAACTGGCCGCTCGCCACGAACCCGCGATACTGCGCGGTGATCGTCGAGACACCGGTGCCGAGCGCCGTCACACGACCGGGATCCTCGTCGTCGTCGACGCTCGCGACCTGCGTGTTGCTCGACGTCCACTCCGCGAGCTTCGTGACGTCCTTCTGGGAGCCATCGGAGTACTGACTCCAGGCGCGGAACTTCTTGTCCTCGAGGGCAGTCGCGTCGTAGGCCACGGGGTCGACCTCGAGCCCCGTCAACGTGCCGATGACGGTGATCGGCAGCGATGCCCGCTTGCCGTCGCAGTTGACGTTGACCGTCGTCTGGCCGAGCTGCTTGCCCTTGACCCAGCCCTTGCCGTCACCGTCGACCTCGGAGCCTGCGTTGTCCACCTCGGCGAGGAGCGGATTCACCACCGACCAGGCGCAACGGTCGGTGATGTTGAGCTCGACGCCGCCCTCGTAGGTGCCGCGCGCCTTGAGCTCGACCTCTTCGTTGGTCGGCACCAGATCGTCGACCGATTCGATCTTCACCGACTGGAGGTTCCCGAGGACGACCAGGTTGTCGGTCTGCTGCGACTGGACGCCGCCGTAGGTCGCGCGCAGCGTCGTCTTGCCGGCCTTCTTGCCGAGCACCTCGCCGACGCCCGCGGGCGTGTTGCCGACCGATGCGACGGTCGGGTCCGTGACCGACCACGAGACGATGCGGCGCAGGTCGCTGGTCTCCTTGCCCGAGCTCAGGAGGCCGATCGCGCGCGCGTTCTTCTCCTCGCCGACCGCGATGCGGATGGGGTTCGACTGCACCTCGAGGCCGACGAGCGTGCCGCGCACCTCGAGCCTGGCGTCGTTGCCGCTGCCGGCGGTCGAGAGGTTCCTCTTCGGGTCGTACGCCGAGATCTTCACCGCCCCGTTGGTGATCGGGGTGACGATCCCGGCCTGGTCGCCCGTGCCGATCCGGACGACGCCCGCCGACACGACGGAGAACTCGACGTCGCCGGTGATCTGGCTTCGCGTGCCGTCGACGCGGTTCGCGTAGACGCGCATCGGGAACACGATGCCCTTGCCGATGACGACCCGCGGCGGGTCGAACGACAGGTGGGACACCTGCGCGCGGACCGTCGTCGCGCCGTCGGAGTTCTTGATCCCGCTCGCCTCGTCGAGCGCGAAGATCGTCGCCGTACCGACCTTGTGCGCGGTGACCAGCCCCTTCGTCGCCGCGGCGTTGCTCACCGATGCGACCGAGGGGTCGGTCGACGTCCACGTGACGTCGTTCGTGACGTCGTCGGTCGACTCGTCGAGGAAGAGAGCCGTCGCCCTGAACTGACTCTGCTGTCCGACCTCGAGGCTCTTGGTGGTCGGCTTGGTGGTGATCGAGACGAGATCGCCGTCGGTGACTTCGAGCGGTGTGCTGCCGCGCAAGGTGACGCCGCCCGACGTGAACGACGCCGAGATGCGGGTGGTTCCGGGGGCGACCGCCGTCACGAGCCCACGGAACGGCGCGATGTCGGCGACGATCGCGACGCCGACGTTGCTGACGCTCCAGGTGGCCTGCTGCGAGACGTTCGCCGTGCTGCCGTCGCTGAAACGGGCGGTCGCGACGTAGGCCTGCGTGAAGCCCGCCCGGAGCGTGCTGTCTTCCGGCGTGACGGTCACCGACTGCAGGGTCTGCGCTGCGACGGGACGCGCGACGGTGGCGAGAAGGAGGATCGCCCAGGTGAAGCCGATCGAAACGATCCGTCGGATGACCCCCATCCGACCTTCTTGTTCACACCCCGCGATTCGCATTCAGTCGTCCGTCCGCGCCCACGGCGCCGTGCAGCAATTCAAATGCCACAGCGGGCTTCGTCGCGACCGGGAAAACGCCGAGATTCCGACTCGCTGCGGGCCCGCACGCGAGGCCGCGCCGGCTGTCGGCGCGGCAGCCGCGCAAGCATCGGGCACCGGCGCACGATGCATGACCGCGGTATTCCGGCCTCGGACGCCCCCGGATGGAACACCTTGCCCGCTTCGCCCCGCGGGCCGGCGAAGCCGGCACGGACCTCGCATCCAGCGCCCGGCCGGTTCCATGCGACGTGGCCGGCGCGGCCCGCGCGGGCGTCAGGTGAACACGCCGTGCAGGTTCATCCCTCGTGGTCGGCGATGCCGCTGAGGGCGCCCGCCGTGGCCGCCGCGGCCGGTGCGAGCGTCAGTAGCGGTTGTGCCAGACCGCATCGAGCGCGCTCTCGCCCTCGGTCGACGACGACGTCTGGATGGTCACGTTCGGCGTCAAGTAGTACTGGACGGTCACCGACGAGCCGACCAGTCCACCCAGCTGCCGCGTCGTCCCGCCCTGCGGACCACCGAACGTCTGCCCGATCGAGACGAAGATGTCGTCGCCGAAGTAGCGCCCGACGCCGACGGAGCCGTACGACGTTCCCGTCGGCAGCTGGAAGGTCAGGCTCGCGAGCCCGAAGGTGTCCACCAGCGACTGCTCGAGCTCGGGGGCGACGTAGCTCGCCAGGATGCCGAGCGCCTCCTGCCGGAGCTCGGTGCCCTGCCCGCCCGTGAGCTGCGACGTCGTGCGACCGAACAGCAGCAGTGCGAGCACGTCGCTCTGGTCGAGCGGCGGATCGCTCGACAGCACGAGCTGGGGCGTGGTCGCGGTGCCCTCGACACGAATCGTCACCTGGTGCTCGGGTGCCTGGAAGGTCGCGGTGATCGTCAAGTACGGGTCGATGGGCGTCTCCCCGGAAAACGAGACGAACGCCGACTGCAGCACGATGCGCCGCCCACGGAACATGTACCAGCCGCGGTCGGCGGAGATCAGCCCGCTGACGCGCAGCGGGTCGCCCGGGGCCCGGGTCAGGTAGAGCTCGCCGCCGAGGCGCACGTGGGCGTCGATGCGCTGCACCACGACCGGGTCGCCGAGCCGCACGGTCACCAGCATGCTCGCGCGGTCGAAGAGCGTCGCCCCGGACCCGGCCGCGCCCTGCACCGCGGGCGTCGGCGACACCCCCTGCGTGTCCGCGACTGCCGGACCGATCGTCCGCTCGCCGGCCGGCGGGTCACCGGCGCGGATCACGTGGATCGTCGGATCGGGCGGCGGCCCGCTGCCGCCGGGCAGCAGCGCCGGGCGGATGGTCGCCGAGTCGACGCGCACATCGCCGGTGACGCGAGGGTTCGCGACGCTGCCGCCGATCCGCACGCTGCCGCTCGCCCGCGCGTCGACGTCGGGACGCGCCGCGACCTCCAGGCCGCGGAGTACGATCTCGAGGCTCTCGCCCTCGCCGACGCCGGCGAGCGACAGCGCGCCGCCGCCCGAAACCGAGCCGCCGTGGCCGTCGTGGAACGCGATCTCGTCGAGGCGCACGCGCTGGCCCGCGAACGCGAGACGGAGCCGCCCGTCCCGCCACCTCGTACCGGCCGCGACCAGGCCTAGACGCACGTCGGAGGCCTCGATCCCGCCCGACAGCTGCGGGGCCGCGAGCGTGCCGGCCGCCGCCACCTCGAGGCTCGCCTGCCCTGCGAGCTCCGAGATCGCCGTCGCGGCGAACGTCCGGAAGCCGTCGAGGCGGATGTCGTCGCCGGTGACACGGGCATCGAGCGGCCCCTGCAGGTCCAGGGTCGGGGCGGGCCAGCCGCCCGCCAGCGGCAGGCGCGCGACCAGCGTCAGCGGACCGAACGGCTCGCGCCCGATGCTGCCGCGCACCACGAGACGCTCCTCGGTCGCCAGCGTCAGGTCGGCCCCGCCGTACGTCTGCTCGGATAGAGCCAGGTCGCTCACCCGGACGCTGCCCGAGAGATCGGGCGCGCGCGGCGTCCCGGCGAGCCGCAGCGTCGCGTCGAGGTCGCCGGCGCAGGACGGTGCGAGGGCGGCGGTCGCGCATGCGTCCTTCAGATCGAGGTCGGCGATCGCCAGCGACAGGTCGTTGCGTCCGTCGCGCGCGAGCGCGCCGTCGAGCGTCACACGGCCGGCGCGCGAGGTGATCTCCAGCTGCTGCACGGCGATGCGCTCGGGCCCGTACGACACCTGCGCCGGTCGCGCGAGCGCCCACGGCGGCCCGCGGGGCGGCGCGACGCGCAGCTCGTCGAGGCGTGCGAGGAGCGTCTCGCCACGGCGCTCGACGAGACCCGCGAAGGCGTGCGTCCTGCGGTCGGGCTCCTTCGCGGCAAGGACGAGGGTCACCTGATCCGGGTCCCCGTCGTCGGGACGGGCGCTCGCGCGCGCCAGCAGCGCAGGCTCGCCGGGCGCCGGGCGGCGCCACTTCAGCTCGACGTCGAGGTCGCGCGGCGCCGGTCCGATCGCGTCGGCGAGCGCCGCCGTCGGCGCGAGCTGCGCGTCGGCGACGACGTCGGCGCTCGGCCGCGCCGAGGCTACGTCGCGCGCCTGCGCCGCGATCGAGAACGTGCCCGTGGCCCCCGGCAGCACGACCGTGCCGTCGCTCTTCACCGACGCCTCCGCGTCGATCGCCGCCGTGGTCCCCCACGCCGAGGCGCGCACGACGGCCTTGCCACGCGCGCCCGGCAGCAGCCCCAGGTCGACCGGACCGACGATGCCAGCGCGCAGGTGGCGCTCTTCGGGCGCGCCCGCGATCTGCGTCCAGCCCCACGCGAGCAGGCGCGTGGCACCACCCTCGACACGCAGCTCGTCGAGCGACGCGACGCCCGCCTCGAGCGCACCGCGCGCGGACGCACCATCGAGCGCCACGCCGCGCAGCCGACCGCGCTCGAGCTCCAGCTCTGCGCGCACCACGCGGTCGTCGCTCGCGACGCGGTCCGCGGTCGCCGTGACCCGGCCACGTACCTCGCTGTCGGCGAGCACCGCCGGCACCGGCTCCGGCAGCTCCGCCGGGCGCAGCAGCGCGAAGCGCAGCTCGCCGCCCGCCGGGTGCGGCTCGCCGACGCCGATCCACGAGGCGAGCTCGGCGCTCGCGGCCCCGTTCGGCGCTGCGAGCTGCGCGTCGAGGAGAATGCGCTCGCCGTCGCGCCGCGCCTGCGCGGTGAGCCAGTCCGCCGCGACCCCGGCGACCGCCGTGGACCAGAGTCGCGCATCTGCAGCGAGGGCGCTCGGCCAGCCGTCGCCGAGCACCGTGTCGACGTTGCCCGCGCCCGACACGCTCGCCGGCGGCGCACCGGCGACGAGCTGTGACGGGTCGAGCGCCAGCGCCTGCCAGGACGCCGTCAGCTGCATCGCTCGTGGCGGCTCATCCCGCGTGGCCGGCGAAGTCGCTGCGGGCGCGACCGGCGCGGAGGTCGACGGCCGGCCCGCCGGCACCTCGGCGAGCTTCCCCCACACGTCGACGGTCGCGGCCCCCGATGCGACGTGCAGCTCGACGCTCGGTGCGTCGAGCGAGCCCGTCAGATGCACCGTGCCGGTGACCGCGGCGCTCTCCACGAGCTGCGGCACGAGCGGCTTCAGGTCGGCGCCGGTGAGCGCGCGCACGTCGACCCCGACCTCGAGCAGGGACGGCGCACCGAGGTCGAGCCAGCCGCTTGCGCCGAGCCGCGACCCGGCACCGAGCTCTGCCGACAGCTGCCGGACCGTGAGCCGCCCGGGATCTCCGAGCACGACGACCGCATTGCCGTCGATCGCCGACAGGTCGAGCGGCTGGTCGGCGAGACCGCGGACGCGCAGCCGGCCCGCGTGCACCACCACGTCGATCGCGTCGAGCCACGCCGGCGGCGGCGACTCCGCGGTGGCCTCGTCCTCGCCGGCGAACGCGCGCACCAGGTTCCACTCGCCGTCGGGCAGTCGCGCGAGATCGACCGCGACGCCCTCGCCCTCGGCGCGGATCGAGACCAGCGGCGGCAGCACGCGCTCGAGGCCGAGGCGAACGTGCAGCGCGTCGGCCGCGATCACGCGCTCGCCGCCGTGCGACAGCGACACGCCGGTCGCGCGCACGCCCTTCGCGAGGCTCAGGCCCGTGACGTCGTCGATGCGCACGTCGAGGCGCAGCACCTGCGAGAGCAGCGTCTCGAGGCGCGGCCGGAGCGCCGCGCGCACCGCCGGGCGATCGGACAGGAGCAGGATCGCCACGACGAGCAGCGCGGCGAGGCCGAGCAGCCCCGCGATCGTCATCGTCATCCAGCGCAGCACACGCACGTCCGCTCCTCAGAAGTCCGGTCCGATGTTGAAGTACACCTGCATGAGCGCGTCGTCGGCCCGACGGTTCAGCCCGAAGCCGACGCCCAGCTCCGCGGGGCCGACCGGGGTATTCGCGCGCACGCCGAAGCCGACGCCGGTCTGGACGTTCGCGACCTGGAACTGCCAGGCCGACAGCTCGACGTCGCCCGCGTCGACGAACGCGACCCCCTGGACGGGCCCGAAGATCGGGTGACGCAGCTCGAGGCTGCCGATGACGACGCTCCGTCCGCCGAGCGGGTCGTCGGAGCCGGACAGCGGACCGACCCGCCGGCGCGCATAGCCGCGCACCGGATTGATGCCGGTGCCGCCGGCGTAGAAGCGGTCCCAGAACTGGATCTGGTCGGTCGAGCCGTAGGGCACGATGGTTCCGCCCGAGAGCCGCGTCGACGCGACCAGGTCGCCCACGATCGGCACGTACGTCCGCGAGTCGGCGTACAGGCGGTACCAGTCGAAGTCGCTGCCGAAGCCGGTGCTGGCGACATCGGTCGCGAACGAGACGGCGAACCCCCTGGTCGGGTTGATCGGGTCGTCGACCTCGACCCACCGCACGCCTGCGCCGGGGGCGACGGTGAAGCCCGAGGTCACGAAGCCCGGCAGGTCCGCCTTCGAGGCGTCGCTCACGCTCGACAGAGAGTCGAACGACGCGATGATGCTGAAGTTGACGTCGACGTTCGGTGCGGCACGCCACTCGATGCGCGGGATCACCCGCACGAAGTCGTCGACGTAGGTCGACTCGTCGTCCTGTCCAACGGTGAAGTTCACCAGCGTCCGGGTGGAGCGCGCCGGGAAGTAGGGCTGCGTGAAGTTGGCGCTCAGGAGTCGCCGCACCTGCGAGACGCGCGCCGTGAAGCCGAGCTGCCGCCCGCCCCCGAGCCAGTCGTAGTGCGTCCACGACGCGAGCCCGCGCACCCCGTCGTCCGTGCTGTACCCGGCGCCGAGCCGGATCTCGCGCTTCGGTCCCTCGGTGAGCGACATGCGCATCGGCGCCTCGTCGTTCTCGTCGATGCCCTCGGGGACCAGACGAACGATGTTGAACAGCCGGAGCCCGCGCAGCCGGCGAACGGTCTCGGCGACCTTGCGCGAATCGTAGACCTCGCCGCGTTCGTAGACGATCTCGTTGCGCACGACGCTCTCCGCGACGTCGCTGAGGCCGTCGATCGACGTCTGGCCGAACAGCGCCATCCGGCCCGCATCGGCGCGGTAGGTGACGCCGACGCAGCGGCGCGGCACGTCGACGACCGCGTCGCGCGTCACGGTCGCGGCCGCGTAGCCGTTCTCGCCGAGGTAGTCGACGATCTGCTGCGCCGCGCCCTGGTAGTCGCTCTCGGTGAAGTTCTCGCCGACCACGATCGCGAACTGCCGGCGCAGCCGGCGGATACCGTCCGCCTCGATCGGCAGGTCGCCGAAGTCGATGTGCAGCCGGCAGACCTTCACCCGCTCGCCGAGATCGACCACGATGCGCCCGCGGACGAGACCTGGGCCGTCGTCGGTCGCGGCGGGGGGACGGAGGACTTCTGCCTCGGTCGCGCCAGGGGGACGGAGGACCTCCACCTCGGCGCGCGCCTTCGCCTCGTAGAAGCCCAGCGCGTGCAGCTCGCGCGCGAGACGCGTGGCGTCCGCCTGCAGGTCGCCGGGCTGGAACTCGGGGCGCGCGCGCCAGAACACCCACCAGGGCCGCGTCTGCGTCTGCAGGCGCGGCACCCACAGGAAGCGCTGCAGCACGTCGAGGCCCTCGACGTCGACGGTCGTGACCCGCCACGAGCGGCGCGTGTCGATATCGTCGAGCGGCACGAAGCCGGCGTCCGCGGCGCCGGACGGGGACGCGACGAGCAGCAGGAGGAACAACGCGCCGATAAACGCTGCCGTCCGCGACCATTCCACCACGTCCAGCAGTACAGCGCGGCCAGGCAGATATGAAGGGGCCGGGTCACCACTCCAGCGGTCCCGGGCACGAGCGCGGGACCATCCCTCCGCCGACGCCCGTGCCAGCGGCCGGATCGCACGGCGCGCCCCGGCAAGCCTCCTCGGTACGACGACAAGACCCAGCTGCTGATCCGGAACCCGATCGACCGCTACGTACGTCATCGACTCGCCGATGCTGCCGAAGCTGAAGGACAGTCCGGACGGCTCGCTGACCCTCGACATTCAGAACGAGTCGCCGGGTGGCGTCTTCGGTCGCGTCGGGTCGGGTCGGGGGCGTCGCTGGCGGCGGCGCTGCGACCGGTGCGAGGCGGGCAGCGTCATCGCCGGATTCTCGTTGACAGCCGCTTCGTACGCCGCGTACCTTCCGGCGCCTTGGCGAGCGCAGCGGGAGACTCGATGCTCGACGACGGCCGGGCGGCCCTTGTCACGACCCCCAGCGCAGACCGTCCGGTCCACCGCCTGAAGGCGACCGCGTTGTGACCAGCCTCGCGCTGCTCGCGTACCTGGCGGTATCCCTCTGGACGCTGCGGGGAGTGCTGCCGGACCCGTCGTCGCTCCTGCTCATGCCGGACTTCACATCGCCCGCGATCCGCACGATCTCCGAACTCGACCAGAGCATGGTCCTCTGGGTGGTCACGCGCAACGCCACGGTGCTGCAGTCGGATCCGCTCCAGCTCTTCGGCTACAGCCAGTGCTACCCGCTCGCGGGCGCGCACGTGCTCGGCGAGCACATGGTGGGCGCGGGGCTGCTCGCGAGCGTGCCACTTCGCCTCTCGGACGAACCCATCTTCGCGTACAACGCGATGCTGCTGCTCACGATGTGGATCGCCGGCGCGAGCATGTTTCTGTTCGTGCGGGAGATCGTCGGGCGGCCGGGTCCTGCCTTTCTGGCGGGCCTCCTGTTTCTCCTCACGCCCGAGCGAACCTTCGATACGATCCACCCGTTCGTACACGGGGACCACTGGGCACCGCTGGTGGCGCTCTTCCTCCATCGCTGGATGGACCGCGGCCGGGCGCGCGATCTGCTCGGCCTCGGGATCACCTCGGCGCTCGTGATGCTGGAGAGCCTCTACGCGCTCCTCGCAACGACCGTGTTCCTCGTGGCCTACGCGGTGCACCTGCTGTGGGCGTACCGCCGGTCCGTCGGCGCGCGCCTGCCCGGTCTGTTGCTGGTCGCACTCGCGCTGCTGGCGCTCGCCAAGATGCTGTTCGAGCCGTACCTGAACGCTCGCGACGAGTTCGGGGTACTTCAAGGACGAGTCACCTTGCCGATCGGTCCGCAGCCGCTCCTGATCGAATCGAGCACCGTGCTGGCCGCGATCGCGCTCGTCGACCGCGTGTGGCGCGGGCGGTGGCGCGCGCGGCGGGACGACCCGCGTTTCGCCCTTCTGGTCGCGAGCATGGCCGCGCGATCGATGTCCGGGGTGCCCCTGGTGCTCGGCGGCTTCGTCGTGCTCCCGTCTACGCTGGGCATGCTGTACGGCCTGCTGCCGGGACTCGATGCGGTGCGGGCTCCCTACCTGGTGGCGCAAGCGGCGTGGCTGTGTTGTGCCGTGCTCGCCTCGTACGGCGTGGCGGCACTCGGCGATCTCGTGCGTCGCCCAGCGCTGCGCACCGCGCTGACGGCGGCGATCGCCGCGTACGTCGTCGCGGAGCGGTGCGTTCCCGCGATACGCAGCCGCGTGCTCATCGTGCGGCCCGAGTTTCGTGCGTGGCACGCGCGCCCGCGAGACGAGGACGTGCGGCTGCTGCGCGCAACCAGCGGGCCGATCATCGACCTTCCGGTGCCCTCCAACACAGTCGCCGGCATGGGTACCGCCGACTACCTGCGGCTCGAGAGCTGGGCGCCGCGTCCGACATCTGCCTGCTACAACTCGTTCTCATCGCCGCTGGCCGAGCCGATCGCACAGCTGGCGAACCAGCTGCCCGATCCGCGGGCGGCCGATGCTCTCCACGCACTCGGCTTCCGCACGGTCCTCGTTCATCCGGAGAAGTTCTGGCCTCCATACTTGAACCGCTTCCGTCGCGAGCTCGCAGGGCCCGCGGCCAGAGATCGCGTGCAATGGATCGGTGGTACGGCGGTCATCGAGGCGTTTCGTCTGGTGAGCCGCGCGCCGGCCGCGGCCGACTGGCAGCTGGTCGCACAGCCGGACGAGGGGGCGACAGCTTCCGAGACGCCGGTCCACGTCCCGGTCGGTACCTGTCAGGCAATCGAGATCCCGGTGCGAAACGGGGGCGCCAGGACGTTCCGGCAGCCACCGCCGATCCGGCCGCGGGAGTTCGTGGCGCGCTGGTACGACGAGACCGGCGCCGCCACGGAGCAGCGCGCCCGCACGGTCTTTCCCCTGGCCCTCGCAGCCGGCGCACGGAGCAGCGTCGTGGCGGAGCTCGACGTGCCGCCGACACCGGGCGACTACCGCGTCACGCTGGCACCGGCGGAGGCCCCGGAGCTCTCCGTCGGGGTGGCACGCGTTCACGTCGACACGGCTGCGGCGCCCGGCGCGGGTGCGGCATGCGTCAAGGCGGCCAAGGATCCGTGACTGGTTCGTCGACCAGACCCGACCGGGACGGCCCCGACAGTTCCTCTCCAGAGCCCGACCTCGAGTAGCGACGGCGCACCGAGGTCGAGCCAACCGCTCGCGCCCAGCGTGGCGCCCCGGCCGCGGCGGTTTGTCTCCGCGCGCTCCTTGGCAGATACCTGCGGCGAGCGATGGAGACCGTCCCGCCCGCAGCTCCCGCCGGCGATGCCGAGGAGCGCTTCGACCTCTGGCGGCGGCGCATCGGCCTCGCCGCCGCACCGGTCGCGTTCGCCGCGGTCTGGCTGCTCGCGACCGGGCTCGAGACACCGGCGCGCCGGCTCGGTGCGATCCTTGCGGCGGTGGTCGTGCTGTGGGTCTCCGAAGCGCTGCCGATGGCGATCACGGCGTTCCTCGGCGTCGCGGCGGCGGTCGTCCTCGGCGTGGCGCCGGCGCAGGCGGCGTTCGCGCCGTTCGCGGACCCGCTGGTCTTCCTCTTCGTCGGGACGTTCATCCTCGCGCGCGCGATCTTCTTCCACCGCCTCGACCGGCGCTTCGCGTTCGCCATCCTCGGCATGCGCGGCGTCGGCGAGCGCCCGGGCCGGGTCCTGATCGCGTATGCCGTGACGGCGGGCACGATCTCGATGTGGATCAGCAACACCGCGACCACCGCGATGATGTTCCCGATCGGCGTGGCCCTGCTGCGCTCGCTCGAGTCGCTGTCCGTCGGGGCGTCGTCGCGCGGACGCGCGACCGGCTTCGCCGCGGCGCTGCTGCTGTCGAACGCCTTCGCTGCCTCGATCGGCGGCCTCGCGACACCGGTCGGCACGCCACCGAACCTGATCGGCATCGGCTTCATCCGGCAGGAGACTGGCGTCGACGTCTCGTTCTTCGCATGGATGGCGCTCGGCGTGCCCGTGGTCGTGCTGACGCTCGCGGCGATGCTGACCCGCTTCCGGGTCTCGGTCGTCGACCGCACGCAGCGTCTCGACGGCGTCGCGGCGTTCGTCGCGGCCGAGCGCGCGGCCCTCGGCCCGTGGACGCGCGGCCAGGTCAACACGCTGATCGCGTTCGCCTTCGCGGTGACCTTCTGGGTGCTGCCCGGCGTGCTGGCGCTGCTCCTCGGCGGCGACCACCCACTCTGCCGCCAGCTCGCGAGCGCGCTGCCCGAGGGCGTCGTGGCGCTGCTCGCCGCCGGGCTGCTCTTCCTGCTGCCGACGGACCTCCGGCGCATGGAGTTCACGCTCGACTGGCGCGAAGCGGTGCAGATCGACTGGTGGATCGTCTTCCTCTACGGCGGCGGCATCGCGCTCGGCACGCTCGCGTTCAAGACCGGGCTCGCCGAGGCGCTCGGCTACCGGCTGACGTCGCTGCTCGGCGTGCAGAGCGAGCTCGGACTGATCGCGCTCGCGACCGTGATCGCGACGCTGCTGTCGGAGACCACCAGCAACACGGCCTCGGCGAACATGGTGGTGCCGGTCGTGATCGCGTTCGCGCACTCGTCGGGCATCGACCCCGTGCTGCCCGCGGTGGCGGCCACCATGGGCGCGTCGCTCGGCTTCATGCTGCCGGTCTCGACGCCCTGCAACGCGATCGTCTACGCGTCGGGGCGCGTGCCGCTGACGGCGATGATGCGGCACGGCATCTGGCTCGACGTCGCGGGCGTCGCGGCGGTGATCGCGGTGGTCGCGCTGCTCGGGCCGCTGGTGCGCGGCGCGCTCGGCTGACCGGGCGGGCCGCCGGTCGCGCCATTCCGCGGGGCGGCGGCGCTCAAGGGTCGATGGCGAACAGCTGCACCAGCTCGTCCTTCGCCGCCGCTGCATCCGCGCGGCCGAGGTCCACCAGCCGGTTCGTGTAGGCGCCGTCGAACAGCAGGTACGACAGCAGGTCCTTGTCGGGGAACGCGCCGCGCGCGGCAGCGCGCATGGCGAGGTTCGCGACGCGGTCCGCGAGCGCGCGCTCGCCGTCGCGCGACGCGAGCACCTCGCCCGCGATCTCGCCGAGGTCCTGCGACGGCTGGACGAAGACGTTCGGCACGCGCCGCATCGGCGGGTGCCCGAGCTCGGAGACGTGACCGTTGAGACGCTCGAGGAAGTCCGGACCGAACTCCAGCTCGCCCGTGCGCAGCACGTCGTTCATCAGACGCAGCTGGTCGATGTCGTTCTCGACGCGGTCGAGCAGCAGCGCGTTGAGGATCTTGCCGCCGAGAAACGCCGGATTCACGAACGACGTCTCGCGGTGCCTCGCGAGACGGTCCTCGATGTAGGTCGGACGGCGGTGGCGGAGCCCGATCACCAGGACGCGATCCGCGCCGAGACGGAGCGCCGGCGAGAGCGGCGTGTTCAGGCGGAGCCCACCGTCGCAGTAGAACGCGCCGTCGATCCGGCGCGGCGCGAACAGCACCGGGATCGCCGCCGACGCGAGCGCGTGATGGTAGGAGACGCGTGTCGCGCGCGCGACCACGAACGGATCGTTCGGCCAGCTCGGCGCCGTGCGATCGCGGTTGTCGAAGAAGACGACGGAGCGCCCCGTCGCGATCTCCGTCGCGGTGACGGCGAGGGCGTGCACGTAGCCGCTCTCGATGTTGCCGTGGATGCGTGCCCAGTCGACCTCGCGCGCGACGATCTCCTCCAGCGGCTCGGTATCGAACAGGCCGGGAACCCTGAACCCCTCCTCCCGTTCACCGCCGCCGCTCGCCAGGCCACCGAGGCGTCCGAGCAGCCACAGCGGCATGCGCACCACGTCCCGGATGCCGAGTCGGTAGACGCCGGTCAGGGACATCTCGCGCCACAGGCGGGTGAGCGCGGCACCACCCCCGGGCGCGCAGGCGATCGCTGCGAGGTAGCACGCGTGGATCGCGCCGATGCTGGTACCCGTGACGACCGAGATGCGCGCGGGCCGGTCGAGGAACGCGGGGAGCTCGTCGAGCACCCAGGACAGCACGCCCGCCTCGTAGGCACCGCGGGCCCCACCCCCCGAGAGAACGACGGCGATGCGGCCTCCGCTGCGCTCCGACATGCGCGTTCTGTGTGCACCGGGGCGCGCCGGGCTTCAAGCGGCGGCACGTGGTCCGCGAGCGAAACGGACCGCGCGCGGCCCTCCGCCGCGCCGGAACCGCGTCCTCGCCGCAGGATTGCCGCCCGAACGGCGCCCTCGAGGTTGGGCATCCGCGGCAAACACGCTAGAGATGTCTGGAGTTCCCTAGCCGCCAGGAAGCGGGTTTCTGCGGCGCACGGGGATGACGGCAGGGAGAAGGAGTGGCAGCGCCTGACTTCGTGAACCGCGCGAACGCGGAGTTCATCGACCGGCAGTACGAGCGTTACCGGGCCGACCCGGAATCGCTCGAACCGACCTGGCGGGCGTTCTTCGCCGGGCTCGAGCTGGCCCGCGAGGAGGACCGGCGAGCGGGCGGACGTAGCGCCGGACGCAGCACCTTCGGACTCGTCAACGCGTACCGCGAGCTCGGCCACCTGCTCGCGCACATCGACCCGCTGAGCGACCCGCCGCTGTCGCACCCGCTGCTCGATCTCGCGCAGTACGACTTCACCGACGCCGACCTCGACCAGCCCTGCGAGGCGGGAGGGTTCCGCGGCGACCCCCCGCGCACCCTGCGCGAGCTCGTCACGGCGCTGCGCGAGACGTACTGCCGCAGGGTCGGCGTCGAGTACACCGGCATCCGCGACCCGCAGCAGCGCGAGTGGCTCGAGTCGATGATGGAGCCGGTCCGCAACCAGCCCGAGCTCGATCGCGACACCCGCTTGCAGGTCTACCGCAAGCTGATGGAAGCGGAGGTCTTCGAGCAATTCCTGAACGTGAAGTTCCCCGGCGCGAAGCGGTTCTCGCTCGAAGGCGGCGAGACCTTCATCCCGATGGTCGACGTCCTGCTCGAGGGCTGCGCCGACGCGGCGATCGAGCACGTCGTCCTCGGCATGGCGCACCGCGGACGCCTGAACGTGCTCGCGAACATCGTGCACAAGCCGTACGAGATGATCCTGTCCGAGTTCGAGGGCAGCTCGCTGCCGGACTGGGTACAGGGCGACGGCGACGTCAAGTACCACCAGGGTTACTCGCGCGACCACGTGTCGCGCAGCGGCAACAAGGTCCACGTCTCGCTCACGCCGAACCCGAGCCACCTCGAGGTCGTGAACCCGGTCGTCGAGGGCAAGGTCCGCGCGAAGCAGACCCTGATCCGCGATCGCGACCACGCGCGCGTGCTGCCGGTGCTGGTGCACGGCGACGCATCCTTCGTCGGCCAGGGCGTCGTTCCGGAAACGCTGCTCCTGACCCACCTGCCCGGCTACTACACCGGCGGCACCGTCCACATCGTCATCAACAATCAGATCGGCTTCACCACGCCGCCCACCTCGGGACGGCCGACGCGCTACGCGACCGACATCGCGCGGGTCATCGAGTCACCGGTGTTCCACGTCAACGGCGACGATCCGGAGGCCGCCGTTCACGCCATCCGGCTCGCGCTCGGCTTCCGGCAGCGCTTCGGCAGGGACGTCGTCATCGACCTCGTGTGCTTCCGCAAGTACGGGCACAACGAGCTCGACGAGCCCACGTTCACGCAGCCGTCGATGTACAAGAAGATCGCGGCGCACCCCGGCACGCGCGCGCTCTACGCGAAGCACCTGATGGAGCAGCACGCCTTCTCCGAGGGGGAGCTCGACGAGGTCAAAAAGGCGTTCCTCGAGATCCTCGACCTCGCGCTCACCTACGCGCGCGACTTCCGGCCGCGACAGGAGGTGTTCACCTACGGTGACGCCTGGGCCGGCCTGGGCCCTGCGCCCGAGGACCGCAGCGCCATCACAGCGGTACCGCGCGAGCGTCTCGAGCAGATCGCGGCGCGGGCGCTGGTCCTGCCCGACGGCTTTCGACCGCACGAGAAGGTCTACAGGCAGTACGAGCAACGTCTCGAGATGGTCCGCCGGGGCAAGGGCATCGACTGGGGCTGCGCCGAGATGCTGGCGTACGGATCGTTGCTCCTCGAGGGCACGCCGGTCCGCCTCTCGGGCCAGGACTCGGGCCGGGGAACGTTCAGCCACCGCCACTCGGTGCTGCACGACCAGGAGACCGGACAGCACCACGTGCCGCTCAACGCGATCGCCCAGGAGGGTGAGTCGCAGGCGCGCTACGAGGTCATCGACAGCATGCTCTCCGAGGTCGCGGTGCTCGGCTTCGAGTACGGCTACTCGCTCGGCGCGCCGCTGACGCTCACCATCTGGGAGGCGCAGTTCGGCGACTTCGCCAACGGCGCCCAGGCAGTCATCGACACGTTCATCTCGGCGGCCGAGTCGAAGTGGCAGCGCGCGAGCGGTCTCACGATGCTGCTGCCGCACGGCTACGAGGGCCAGGGCCCGGAGCACTCGAGCGCGCGCCTGGAGCGTTATCTCCAGCTCTGTGCCGACGACAACATGCAGGTTGCCAGCGCCAGCACCGCCGCGCAGATCTTCCACCTGCTGCGTCGCCAGATGCGCCGCCCGTTCCGCAAGCCCCTGGTGATCATGTCACCGAAGAGCCTGCTGCGCCTGGGCGCCGCAACGTCGAGCATCGAGGAACTCTCGCAGGGGACGTTCCAGCCAGTGCTGTGCGATCCGGTCGACCGCGATGCCGAGACCGTCACGACGATCGCGCTGTGCTCGGGCAAGGTCTTCTACGACCTCGCCAAGGAGCGCGAGGCGCGGGCCGACCTGCGCGTGACCGCGGTGCGCGTCGAGGAGCTCTATCCCTTCCCGGAGAGCGGACTGCGCGCGGTGCTCGAGGCGTACCCGAACGCGCGCGATGTGGTGTGGTTGCAGGAGGAGCCGGTCAACATGGGCGCCTGGTGGTACATGTCGCAGCGGCTGCCGTCGCTGCTCGAGGGGCGGAGCCTGCGCTACGCCGGCCGTGACGAGGCCGCGAGTCCGGCGGCCGGCTCGTACCGCCGCCACGGCAAGGAGCAGGCCGCCCTGCTCGCAGCGGTCTTCGACCAGGCACCCGAGCGCCCGGCGTCGCGCCCGCGCCGGATTGCCGCCAAGCCGACCGTCGCCCAAGCCGGCGCCGGGAGCAACTGATGGCCTTCGAAGTTCGCGTGCCGTCGCTCGGCGAGTCGGTCAGCGAGGCGGTCATCGGTCGCTGGATCCGGCAGGACGGTGAGGTCGTCGGCGTCGACGAGCCGATCCTCGAGCTCGAGAGCGACAAAGCCAACATGGACCTCGCCGCCGAGCACGCCGGCCGCCTGAAGGTCCTGAAGAAGGCCGGCGACACGGTGAACGTCGGCGACCTCGTGGCGACGATCGAGCCCGCCGAAGGCGGGGCGGGCGTTGCGCTGCCCGCCGCGGCAGCCCAGGCGCCGCGAATCGCCACCGCGGCCCCGGCGCCACC
>VGTK01000089.1 GCA_016874715.1 Deltaproteobacteria bacterium
CGGCCCCGACTTCTACGAGCCCAACCTCCACGCGACGTATGCCGAGATGGCGCGGCACTACGGGACGGCGGTGATCCCGGCGCGCGTGCGGCGGCCTCGGGACAAGGCGAAGGTCGAGAACGCGGTGCTGCAGGTCGAGCGCTGGGTGCTGGCACCGCTGCGCAACCAGACCTTCTTCTCGATCGCGGAAGCGAACCGGGCGATCCGGGAGCGCCTCGACTGGCTCAACGACCGGCCGCTGTCGCGCCTCGACGGCTCGCGGCGCTCGCTGTGGCAGGAGATCGACCGCCCTGCGCTGCGGCCGCTCCCTGCGCGGCGCTTCGAGATCCCCGAGTGGAAGGTCAACGTCGGCGTCAACATCGACTACCACGTCGAGTTCGATCGCCACGCGTACAGCGTGCCGCACGCGCTGCGACGCCACCGCGTCGACGTGCGCGCCACGGCGACGATCGTCGAGGTCTTCGCGAAGGGGCGGCGCGTCGCCTCGCACCGCCGCAGCTACAAGCGTGGCGGCTTCACGACCGACCCCGCGCACATGCCCGATGCGCACCGTCGCTACGCCGAGTGGACGCCGTCGCGCATGATCCGCTGGGCGGAGACGATCGGTCCCGAGACGGCGCTCACCGTGCGCCAGGTGCTGGAGAGCCGTCCGCATCCCGAGCAGGGCTTTCGCTCCTGCCTCGGCATCATCCGCCTCGCGGATCGGTACGACACCGCGCGCGTCGAGGGTGCGTGCCAGCGCGCCCGACGGATCGGCGCGCCGAGCTACCGCAGCGTCAAGTCGATCCTGAAGAACGGACTCGACCACGTGCCCCTCCCCGCACCGGCTCCCGAGCCGGAGCTGCCGCTCTTCCACGACCACATCCGTGGCCCCGAGTACTACGAGAAAGGAGACGCATGACCGTCCAGGAGACCTTCCAGAAGCTCGCCGAGCTGCGCATGCACGGCTTCGCCCGTGCCCTCAAGGAGCAGCTCGACCGGCCCGACGATTACGCCGATCTCGGCTTCGAGGAGCGAATCGGGCTGCTCGTCGACCGCGAATGGACCGAGCGCGAAGGACGCGGCCTCACCCGTCGCCTCCAGCTCGCCCGGCTCCGCGATCGCACCGCGTGCATCGAGGACGTGGACTTCCAGCATCCACGCGGTCTCGACCGCGCCGTGCTCAAGCGCCTCGCGACCGGCGAGTGGATCAAGAAGCACCAGAACGTGCTGATTACCGGCTCGACGGCTGCGGCAAGACCTGCCTCGCCTGCGCGCTCGGGCAGAATGCGTGCCGGGACGGGCACTCGGTCGTCTACCGTCGTGTGCCGCGTCTCGTGCAGGAGCTTCAGCTCGCGCGCGGCGACGGCTCCTACCCGAGGCTGCTCGCGCGCTGGGCGAAGACCGGCGTGCTGATCCTCGACGACTTCGGCCTCGCAACACTCGGCGCGCAGGAGCGACACGACCTCCTCGAAGTGATCGAGGACCGCCACGGGGAACGCTCGCTGGTGATCTCCGGACAGCTGCCGGTCACGGCGTGGCACAAGTACATCGGCGACCCGGCCGTGGCCGACGCCGCCCTCGACCGCGTCGTCCACAACGCTCACCAGATCACGCTGAAGGGAGAATCGATGAGGAAGACCCGATCGAACTTGACCGACGAGCCGCCATCGGCGAACTGAACCCGACCAGCGTCGCTACGCTCCGACCCGGACGGTGCTCGCCATCGCTCGGACCAGGTGATCGGCTTCGCTCGGAATGACTGATCGGCTTGCCTCGGACCAAGTGTCCGGCATCGTCGGAATCCGCAAACGGCAGATCCCGATCTAGGTGAGTTCGACGCCGGTCGGGCGCGACGTCGCGAGCAGCCGCGGCGTGGGGATTTACAGCAGCACCCGCCGTGATCAGCCGTTGTCCCTCCCGCGTGCGACTCTCGGCAGACAAGCGCCCGATGAGTGCGATTCTCCGAGCGCGACGCCTTGACGCGGCTCTTCCCCATGTGGCAAGCGCCGATCTGAGAGGAAAGGACCAACCATGGGCTTCAGATTTCGCCGTTCCATCAATTTTGGTCCGATCCGGGTCAACGTCGGCAAGCGCGGTGTCGGCTACTCCGTCGGCGTCCCCGGCGTGCGCATCGGGCGCAAGAGCGACGGCCGCCGTTACTCGACCCTGAGCGCGCCCGGAACCGGCTTGTCGTACACCACCGAGTCGAGCGCAGGGCAGCGTTCCTCGTCGCTGGGGATCGCGATCGTTGTGCTGGTGGTGCTCGCGCTGGCCGTCGTACTGGCACTGGTCAAGTGACGAGCACTCCGGCCGGAGAGCCTGCGGTCGAGAAGCCGCGCTGGCTCCGAGATCTCGTCCGCTTTCTTCCGCTGAAGAGCCAGTTCGTTCTCTCGGGGAACATCCGCGACCTCCAGCTGGCGGAGTTCCCCGCCGGGAGCGGGCAGGCGGTGCCGCTCCCCCTCGTGGAGTGTCTCTGCGAAGAGCTGCGTGCCTTCGGCTATACCAGCGTGATCGCGTACGACCCGCTGACGGGCTTTCGCGTTCTCCCCCGTCCAGGACAGCAGCGTGACGCGTCCGCGGACACGCTCCTGACCGAGCTCGGGCTGCAGCCCGCCGACGGTTTCGCCCCGGCGGGACTCGAGCTCTTCGCGGAGACGCTTCGGCGCATCGTCGAGAGGGAAGGGCCGCGGATCGCGGTCCTCGCGGACTTCGCCTCGCAGATGGTCGTACGCCCGGATGCGCTGCTGAACGAGGAGCACCGCGCCTTCACGCGGGCGCTCATCCTCTCGCAGCGCGCACAGCCGCGCCGTGCGGAAGGGGCGAGCGCAGCACTCTTCAACACGGTCGTCTGGATCGTGGAGAAGGAGGGCGATCTGCCGGATTGGCTGCTGATCGGGAATCCCCGCGTCCGGCACGTTCCCGTCTCTCGTCCCGATCACCACTTCCGACGGCCGCTTGCACGCTCGTTACTCCGCGCTCTTCCGGGTGCGGATTCGGCTCCGCCCGAGCAGGTCGCGGCCGCCGTCGAAGCGTTCGTCGACGAGACCGAGGGAATGCTCCTGGTCGACCTGAACGCGATCGTGCAGCTCGCGCGGACGGAGAGGATCGAGCTGTCGCGGATCCGCGACGCGATCCGGCAGTACAAGGTGGGCGTCACCGAAGACCCGTGGGCGAGGATCGAGCGGAGCAAGATCCGGAACGGCGAGTCCTACGTGAAGGAGCGCGTGAAGGGACAGGACCACGCCGTCACGCGCGTGCTCGACATCGTCAAGCGAGCCGCGACCGGCGTCGGCGGCGGGCGTCGCGGAAACCGGCCACGAGGCGTCGCGTTCCTCGCGGGACCGACGGGTGTCGGCAAGACCGAGCTCGCGAAGATGCTGACGAGCCTGCTGCACGGCGACGAGAGCGCCTACATCCGGTTCGACATGTCGGAGTTCAACGCCGAGCACGCCGACCAGCGCCTGCTCGGCGCGCCACCCGGATACGTCGGTTACGACGTCGGCGGCGAGCTCACCAACGCCGTTCGCGAACGGCCCTTCAGCGTCATCCTGTTCGATGAAATCGAAAAGGCGCACCCGCGTCTGTTCGACAAATTTCTGCAGGTTCTCGACGACGGTGTGCTCACGTCGGGCCGCGGCGATCGCGTGTACTTCTCGGAGGCATTCATCATCTTCACGTCGAACCTCGGCGTCGGGAGCGTGACCCCGGCCATGCCGTTCGAGGAGGTGGAGAACGGGATTCGCACCGGAATCCAGAGTTTCTTTCGGGACAAACTCGGTCGCCCGGAACTCCTGAACCGCATCGGCGACAACATCATCGTCTTCGACTTCATCCGCGACGACGTCGCGAGCGAGATCCTCGCGGGAATGGTTCGGTCGCTGTTCTCCGACGTGCTCGAGCGGCAACGGATCTCCGTCTCGCTGTCCGATGGCGCCTACGAACGGCTCCGCGAGGTCTGCCTGGCGGACATGAGCCACGGTGGTCGGGGGATTCGCAACAAGGTCGAGAGCCACCTCGTGAATCCGCTCGCTCGTGCGCTGTTCGACCGCGACGTGGGGCCGGGCAGCACCGTCACGATCGAGAGCGTGGAGCCCGGGCTGCAGGTCACGGTGCTCGAGCTTTCGGTCGAGCAGGCGTCGCGATGAGGATGCTGCTCTCCCGGGTACACTTCCCGGTGACGACGCTGGGCCCGGGTCGGAGGATCGGGATCTGGTTCCAGGGCTGCTCGATCCGCTGCCGTGGCTGCGTCTCCGTGGACACCTGGTCCTTCGAATCCGGGGAGACGTCGGTAGCGGCAGTCGCCGACGCGCTCTCTGCATGGGCGGGAGAAGCCGACGGCGTCACGGTCTCGGGTGGCGAGCCGTTCGATCAGCCGGAGGCGCTGGCGGAACTTCTCGAGGCCGTCCGCACGCGCGTCCGCGGCGACGTTCTGGTGTTCACGGGCTACCCCTACGATCGGGTCTCACTCTGGCTCGCTCGTCATCCCGACCTGGTGGACGCGCTCGTGACCGATCCCTACGATCCGGACGTCCCCCAGACGCTCGCGCTGCGCGGAAGCGACAACCAGCGCCTGCACCTGCTGACGGCGCTGGGGCGCGAAAGGCTCTCGGGGTACGCACGGCCGCTCCAGCCAACGGAGCGGGCTCTCGACGTCCACGTCACCGAAGACGGTGAGGTGTGGCTGGCGGGAATTCCGCGCCGCGGTGACCTCGATCGCTTGACGACGATGCTGGCGCGCATCGGACACCAGGTCCGCACGAGCGAGGGGCGGCATTCGTGAGTGATCTCGTCCGTGTTTGTCCGGCTTGCAGGTCGGAGCGCGTGCTCGCAGAGGTGATCTGTCTCGCCCTGGTGGGGGATGTTGCCTGCGGGACCGATCTCTCTCTCGTGCCGCTCGTTCAGCCCGGGAGCAGTAACGGCGGGCCCCCCGAGACACCTGCGGCACCGCCTGTCCCTACCACGTGTGCGAACGGGCATGCCTTGAGCCCGGGCGACGAGCTGTGCGTCGAGTGCGGAGCGGGGCCTGCGGTCGCGAATCCGGGCGACGTGACCGCCGAACCACCGGCTGACGCCGCCTCGGTCACCTCGATCGACGGTTGGCAGATCGTCAGCCGGATCCCCGTCGCGACCGATCGATGGGAGCAGTTCTTCGCGGAGTCCGCGGCCGACGCCCGGAAGGGCGTGCTGACGCTCTACGCCTGCGGAGCCGAGCCCGACCCGAACGTGCAGAACGCCCTGCGGCGAACGGACCTGGCCCACGTGCCGCAGCTGTACGCGGCGGGCCGCTGGCAGGGGCAAGCGTACGAGGTCTTCGAACGGATCGAGGGCGGCAGCGTCGCGGATGCCGGCTCGATGCTCGCCGACGATCCGGCGCTGCTGCGCCCCTTCGTCGACGAGCTCGGTCGAGCCCTGGCCGCGTTTGCGGAGATGGGTCTGCGCCATCGCGACCTGCGGCCGCAGACGATCCTGATCCGTCGTCGTTCGCCGCTCGACCTCGTGATCACGGGCTTCGGATCGGCGCGCCTTTCCGAGCTCGACCTCGAGGTCGTCGCGCTTCTGCGCCTCACGCGATACGCCGCGCCCGAGGCGATCGCCGGCAGCGTCAGCGCCGCATCGGACTGGTGGAGCCTCGGGATGGTGCTGCTGGAGCAGCTCTCGCGGGGCGAGTGCTTCGCGGGGACGAACGAGCAGGCCTGGGCAATCCACGTCGTCACGCGAGGGGTCTCGATTCCCGAATCGATCGACGAGCGAGCGCGGCTTCTCCTCCGCGGACTTCTCGTTCGCGATCCGAGCAAGCGGTGGGGCTGGCAGGAGGTCTCCGAGTGGCACTCCGGCGGCAGCCCGGAGGTGCACGGCGACGCCGCCCTTCAGGACGAAGTGCCATCGGAGAAGAGCATCGGGCTCGGTGGACGAGCGTTCACCCGAGCGAGCGAGTTCGCCCTGGTGGCAGCGGAGGAGGGCAACTTCGACGAGGCTCGAGATCTGCTGCTTCGCGGCACGATCGCGACGTGGCTGTCGGAGCGGGGAGGCGATGCTCGTCTGGCATCCGAGGTTCGGAGGATCGCGGCGCTCGATGATCTGAACGAGGACTGGCGGCTCGCACTCGCGCTCATGGTCATGAATCCCTCACTGCCGCTCGTGCAGCGGGGAGAGATCGTCAACCCGGGCTGGCTGCTCGCGCACGTCGAGCAGGGATACGAGGCGATCGCGGGCTCGCTCGTCGAGCAGCTCGCCCGCCTCGATCGCGAGCCGTGGCTCGTGCGTCTTCGGGCGCGCGCCGACTCCGTGCGGCAGCGCGCGCAGCGCCAGGAGATCGAGCTCGACGAGGTGCGGCTGCGCCCGATCCTGCTCGCCACGTCGAGGGCGAACCTCGACGCGGACCTCGCCGTGCAGCGGAGCATCTATCCGGATTCGGATCATCCTGCCCTTGCGAGTCTGCTGGATCGACCGCGGCTCTCCGAAGAGGACGTCATCCTGCTGCTCGCCGCGCAGCGCGAGAAGCAGTTCACGCCGATCGCTAGCCTGCTCGAAGATGCCGAGCGGCTTGCACGATCCGCGGGCGTCGCGTTCGCGCGGGAGACGGGGCAGGAGTGGCTGCGCCGACCGAGGCGGGAGCTCTACGCGGAGGTCGAGCGGCGCATCGCCGGCTTCGCGAGGTGCGGGAATGCGCAGGTGGACGACTGGGCGGACGGGCTCCGCGCAGAGCGGCGCATCTCGTTGCCGAGGGCGGTCGTTCTGCTCTCGCTCGACGAGAAGCTCTGGCAACGGGCTTCGCGCCAGGACTTCTTCAGCCGGCTGCTCGAGGTCTTCGAGAAGCGCGTGGTCGGCTCGGTGCTGCGAGGACCGCTGGTTCGGTTTCTGATCGGTCGCACCACCGCGCGCGTCGACCTGTCGGAGCTTCAGGAGGCCGAGGGTGGGGCCGCCGGCGCGACGTCGGGGCTGTTCCGCATGACGCCGCAGGACCTCCTCGATCGGATCCTCGAGCGCAGCGGGACGGACATCCGCGTACACCCATCTGCACTTGGCGCGAACGAGACCCTTTCCGGTCGATTCCGCAAGCTCGTGACCCACGCGAGCACGTTTCGCAGGGACACTGGCGTCGACAGCCGCTATCTCGCGTTTCCCTTCGTGGTGGTCCGATCGGAGGGCCGGCAGCCGCGAATCGCGCCGGTTCTGCTCTGGCCGGTCCGCGTGGACCTGTCCACTCGCGGCGAGGCGACGATCGCTTTCGATTCCGAACGGAAGGAGATCCGGCTCAATCCTGTTCTCGGATCGATCCTTGGTTCGAACGACGTCGATCGCTGGATCCATGCGAAGGACGAGTTGCTCAGCCGGTCGACGCTGCGCGCGGGCGACGTCATCGACGGGTTTGGCGGGCTCGCGACGCCGCGCGGTCGGACGTTGGTCCGGATACCGGGCCCAGGGACCGCGCCGAGTTCGGAGGCGGGAATCGACCTGGTATGCGCGGCGGCGCTGTTCAACGCCGAGTTCAGCGGACAGTCGATCAGCGAAGACCTGCGACGTCTGCGCAGCGTCTCGCCGGACAAGACAGGTCTCGGCGTCGCCCTGCGTGTCTCGGAGCCCGCTACCGATGGGGCGCGGTCGCTTGGGGCACTTCCCGAATCCGAGCGCTGGACAGTGCTCGAGAGCGACCCGTCGCAGGATCGCGCGGTTCAGATGGCGCGTGTCGTGCCCGGGATCCATCTCGAAGGTCCGCCGGGGACGGGAAAGAGCCAGACGATCGTCAGCGTGATCGTGGACAGCGTGGCGCGCGGCGAGTCGGTGCTCGTCGTCTGTCAGAAGCAGGCTGCGCTCCGCGTCGTCGAGAAGCGGCTCGAGCGCCACGGGCTCGGGGCGCGGCTGCTGTCGGTCTCCGACGTGCACGCCGATCGAGTGCCGGTCGTCAAGACGCTGAAGCAACAGCTCGAGGGGCTTGGCCCGGCCGACAGCCAGCTGGAGAGGATGCGGCGGGATCGGGAAGCTCTCACGAAGCGCATCGACAGCATCGAGCAGGAGCTGGATCAGCATCACGCGGCGAACCGTCGGCGAGATCCCGTCTCGAACCTGACCTACCGCGAGATCGTCGCCGAGCTGGTCGAGCTCGACCACGACGGGGAGCGGCCGCTCGAGATCGCGGGTCTGCGGCGCCTGCTCTTGCAGCTCGGTCCGGACAAGCAGTCATCGCCGCCGTCGCACTCGCGTGTGGCCGAGGTGGTCGACGCGACGGCGCCGCTGGCGCCTCTCTGGCTCGAGGCCGAGTACGAGGGGAGTCCCCTCGAGGTGCTCAGGCCGTTCGTTTGGGACGACAGCGTTGCCGCCGACGTCGCGCACGACCTCGGCGTCCTGCTCGCGAAGGATGCGGCGCACCTGGCTGCACGATCCGCAGGACGAGATGCCGTCGAGATCTCGAACGTTGCACCGTGGCGTGCATGGTTGGACTCGCGAGCGGGCTTCCTTCGAGACCTGGACGTTCGGACCTGGTCGAATCTGGCGGCGTGGCTACCGCTCTTTCGCGGCGGTCCCCAAGGGAATGCGACGGGACACGGCTTGATTCAGGACCTTCGCGAGTTCCTGAGCCGGGTCGACGCTCTCGACGGCGAAGCCGACGCCGCGCTGTCGCCGGCGCTGATCGCGCAGAAGGAGACCGAGCTCCGCATCCTGCAGGAGGTCGTGGATCGCTTCCTGGCATCGAAGTCGCCCTGGCGCTGGCTGTCGCCAGCATGGTGGGCGGATCGTGGCGCGATTCGGCGATTCCTCGCTGAGGCCAAGGCCACCGGGAGCGCAACCCGAGTCCCCGTGCTCGATGCCGCGATGCGGCGCGAGCGCGAGCTCAGGAAGGGAAGGAAGCTTCTGGAGCGCGCTCGCGCGCTCCTCGGACTGTCTGCCGACGGACCCATCGAAGCGGACGAACGTCAGCTGCAGCGCGAGATGGCGGCCATCCTCGACCTCGTGGCACCGGTGCTCGATGCGTTGGCGGCCATCGCGGAATGTCCCGACGCTCGAGCCGCAACCACGATGGCCGAACGTGGATCGGTCACGGCCTTGTTCGATTTCGAGCGCCGGATCGCATCGGGCATCGAGATCTTCACGGCGCGCCAGGAGGCAAAGGCGGCCGTCGCTGGCGCGGCCCAGTGGTTCGCGCACCCGTGGGTCGTCGGCTGCGGCGAATCGATCGACCACGGCGAGTCGATCGCGAAGTTCGTGGACGTGGTCAAGCGAGCCCTTCCTCGCGCCGGAGCCTTTCAGCGGTTCCGGCTGCAGGCCGGCCGCTTGTCGCCCGAGGTGATGTCGGTCTTTGCGGCATTTCGCTCGGTGGCGGAACGCCTGAAGCGCCTTCCAGCCGATCGGCTGGAGGCGGAGTTCACGCGCGTTCTCCGGCGCGAGGCGTTGCTGCTGTGGAAGAACGCACGCGAGCAAGCCGACCCGATTCTGCTGCGCGACTGCCACGCGCTGCGCGGAACGGTCGAGCGGCTTCGCGAGTCGCTGACGAAGGTACGCGAGCTCAACGGGACGATCGTCGCCGGGAACGTCGATCGCAGCGCGATCGGGTCTCAGGCGGATTGGAGACCGGTTCTGTTGCAACGCGGTCCGAACGCACTGCGGCTCCGGGAGATCGTCGACCGCGGGATCGATCTCGGGCTGATGCGGCTGCGGCCGGTGTGGCTGCTCAATCCCGACGTGGCGAGCAGTCTGCTGCCGGTCCGAGGCGGGCTCTTCGACGTCGTCGTCTTCGACGAGGCTTCGCAGATGCTGGTCCAGAACGCGATTCCGTCGCTGTTCCGGGGAAGACGCATCGTCATCAGCGGCGACGAGAAGCAGATGCCTCCGACGAGCTTCTTTGCGAGCCGCTTCGATCAGGAAGAGGAGGACACCGAGGACGAGTTCGACGAGGACGCGACCGAGGCCGAGCGGGTTGCGGCGCAGGAGAAGTGGGATCGCCGCGAGATCACGAACTGCCCCGATCTTCTCGCCCTGGGCCGGGAGGTGTTGCCGCCCGCGTCCCTCGAGTTCCACTACCGCTCGGCCTATCGCGAGCTCATCGCGTTCTCGAATCACGCGTTCTACGGCGCGACGCTTCACGTACCGGTCCGGCACCCCGATGCGGAAGTCTTGAAGGCCAGGCCCATCGAGGTCATCCGGGTGAACGGCCTGTACGAGAAGCAGACGAACCGAGCGGAGACGCAGCGGATCGTTGAGCTGCTCGCCGGCTACTGGTGTTCGCCGTCGCAGTCTTCGGCGCGGCGCTGTCCGACGATCGGTGTCGTGACGTTCAACCGCCCGCAGGCGGACCTGATCGAGGAAGCCCTGCAGACTCGCGCCGCCGATGACGAGGCGTTTCGCGATGCCTGGGACAGGGAGCGGACCCGGATGGAGAACGGCGAGGACGTCGGCTTCTTCGTGAAGAACGTGGAGAACGTCCAGGGCGACGAGCGCGACGTGATCGTGTTCAGCACCACGTTCGGGCCGGACGCGAGAGGCGTTTTCCGTCGCAACTTCGGCGTGCTGGGGCAGACGGGCGGAGAGCGGCGCCTCAACGTGGCGGTGACTCGCGCGCGGCAGAAGGTGCAGGTCGTGACTTCGATGCCGGTCGATCGCGTCTCCGACTTCTTCACGCATCTCGGCGAACCGCGACGCGCCAGAGACTTCCTTCAAGCGTACCTCGACTACGCGACCCGGGTCAGCGATGGGGCGCTCGAGCAAGGGCGAAAGGCGCTCGAGCGTTTCACCCGAACTACCCGGACGAACGGCAACGGCGGCCCCGCCGGGAGCGACGCGTTCGTCGCGGCAGTGTCGAAGTTCGTCCGGGAACTCGGTCACGAGCCCGTATCGGTGTCCGACGGCGACGCATTCGCGTTGGACCTGGCGCTCGTGAATCCGGCGACCGGGCTGTTCGGCCTCGCGATCGAGTGCGACGCCCCCGATCACGAACGGCTCGCCGGGGCCCGGATGCGCGAGATCTGGCGGGCGGACATGCTGCGACGCGGTATTCCGCAGGTCCACCGGATTTCTTGCCGCGACTGGTATCACGACAGCGACGCCGAGAAGCGCCGGCTGGCCGAGGCGATCAGGCAGACCGTCGGGGGGATGGCGGCATGAGCGGACCGAAGGTGGTCGTCGTCCGGACGCGGGAAGAGCTGCAGGCCATCTGCCGGCGCCTGATGGCGCGGGCGACGAGCCAGCTCGACCGCGTGCGCGCGCGAGCGAAGCAGCTGGATCTCTGGAGCCCGGCGCTCGAGGAAGACCTGCGTCGTCGCGCGGCGGATCTCGAACGTCTTTACGACGAGAACCAGTTCACGGAGCTGCAGCTCAGGATCGCCAGCGAGCTCTCCACCACCGACCTGGAACTGCAGCGGATCGAGGAGGCGGCGATCGCCGCGCGCGCTTCGGCTCGTGCGGCCAGGAGGCACGCGGCGGCGGCGGCTTCTTCGGTGCGGGAGGCGCTCGTCGCGGCCGGGATCGCCGTTCCCGAGCAGCTCGACGCGCTGCGGTCGCTCGAACGCGCGGACGACCGGCAGCTTGCAGCGGCGTATCGGCTGATCGATGAGGCCATGGCCATGCTGACCCGATCGCGGACCGGAAGCAGCGCGGGACAGGGGGAAGCTGCCGAGCTGGCGAAGCGGCTCGCGGCCGGCGAGCGACGCGAGTCGCTCGCCGAATGGAGGGCGGCCTGCGATGCCGGCGCGGAGCAGCGCGCGGGGCGGCTCGACCGGCTGCTGGCGGAGATCGAGACCCTCGAGGATGCCGAGGCTGCAGCAGCGCTTCGGGCCCGCGCGTCGGAGCTGGAGTCGGAATCGTGGGACGATCGGCGCACGCTGCTGATCGACTCGCTGACGCTGGACCTTGCCGCACACCGGAAGACTGCCCGCGAGGTCGCTGCCTGGACGGAGCGACTGCGGGATCTGCTCGCCGCTCTGCGGCAGGTGTCCGCTTCAGCTGGCGCACGTGAGATCGCGTCGAGGATCGAGCGCAAGCTGGCTGCCTCGGATCGTACCGTGGACGAAGGCCTCGTGAGGGACGCCGAACAGGTGCTCGCAGGCGAGAGCCGGGCGCGCGCGGCCGAGGCTCGGCGAAAGGCGGTGCTCGAGGGGCTTTCGGCGCTCGGTTACGAGATCCGCGAATCGATGGCTGCGGCCTGGGCAGAGCAGGGACGCGTCGTCGTGCGGAAACCCGGTGCGCAGGATTACGGCGTCGAGCTTGCGGCGCCGGGGGATGTCGAGCGCTTGCAGGTGCGCGTCGTCCGGGCTGAGGGTGTGGCTGCCGACGCTCAGCGGGACAAGGATGCAGAGACGATCTGGTGCGGCGAGTTCGAGCGGCTGCGCGGGCTCGTGGGCTTGAAGGGCGACGAGATCGTGATCGAGCGAGCGGTCGCGCCCGGCGAGACCAGCGTGAAGGCTATGCCGTTCGAGCGCGCGACCAACGAAAGGGATCGTGCAGTCGACAAGCCGAAGGTGCGCGCGAGGCCTTAGGGGCAGCGCCGCTCGGCGGAACGATCCGTGAAGACGGTTCCGCATGCCTCGACGTGCTGTTCCTGCGCCGACGTCTCGATCGCACCCGGCCGCGCGTCGCGAACCCTCGCGATTGCCATAGCGGGCTCGACTCCCAGCTCGGCGAGAAGTCGCGCCGCGACCGTGCCGGTGCGACCCAGCCCGCCGCGGCAATGGACCACGATCCGCTCTCCTGCTCGAAGTCGCGCGCGCAGCGCAGGGCCGTCGTCCCGCCAGAGTTCCTCGAACGTCGCGTCCGGTGCGTACATGTCGTCGATCGGGAGCCAGTGCCAAGCGAGACCGAGCGATCGAGCCGCGTCGCCGATCTCCGCGGGGCCGCGCGGTGTCCGCTCGCGGGTGGTGATCAGCGTGACGAGCGCGGTTGCCCCCCAGCGGAGGATGGCTTCGAGGTCCCGCCGTAGCGCGCGAGGATCGTGCGCGGGCGCTCCCGGGCACGGGATCATGCCGATCGCTCCACTGCCGGGCGTCTGGACGAAGTCGACCATCGAGTACACCTCCTCGTTCGCGGCTGGAGGATAGCGCGCGAGTGCGGACAGCGGTTGGCATCCGATCCGGTGTATCTTGTCGGCCCATGCAGACAAGCGAGCCCGCAACGGCTCGGGAAGGGAGGCCGATTGAGAAAGGCGCGACGGACCAAGACAGACGAGGACCGCGTCGAGAACTCGAAGGGACGTGAGGTCGGGGACGACTCGACCGACAACAACACCGCCGCAGCACCGACGGCGGACGACCGCGCGCGCGACGCGATCAAGCACTGGATGTCGATGATCGTCGACATCTACACGACCGGCGGACACGTCGACGCACTCGCCTACGCGACGGGTGAAGGGCGGATGCAGGTGCAGTTCGGCTCGTGCGACGCCGTCGAGGAGGATCCGGCCGGGTTCCTGCGCTGGCTCGCCGAGGGCATGCGGCCGAGGGTGCGAGTCCCGGAGCCGGAGGCGACCAGGCACTGAGTACGCGCGCCGCGACCGCTCCCGTGCGCCGAAACGAGCTTCTCCCGCAGGACTGGCATGAGAGCCGCCGCTCCCTGGCGGGCACGGGTCTTCAGCTGCTGTTGTGCTCGCCCGGGATCGCGTTCGTTCCGGTGATCGGGCTCCCGCTGGCGCTCGTGGTCGCGCTCGCGGGGCTGGTCACCCTTGTTTCGTTCCAGGTGTTGCTCTCGGGGCCGTGCCCGTTCTGCGCGAGCGGGCAGACCATCGTGGTGCCGATGGACGGGATCAGCTGGCGGCAGGTACGGGAGCGCCGGACGGGCCGCGTGGTCGGCGCGGATTGCACGGTCTGCGGCAACAGGATGATCGTGCAGGTCGACCGTCGGGCAGCGGTCGCGGCTCCGCGAGTGGTGGTGCGCGTCGGGTGAGGACCAGCGATCGCAGCGAAGCCGTGGCGACGACCGGCCCCGTGGCCCCCGACCCGACTACGGGTGAGTGGCCGGTCGTCGCCTCGATGGCCAGGGAAGGATTCCTGGCGAATGCCTGGCGGGGGAACGCGGCCGTCAGCTACTACATCGGCCCCCCGCGCGACCGTTCGTGCGGTCGTCCTTGCCCCCGGTGTCTCGAGCCCGGGATCGTCGTGCAGTCCGCTCATGCTCGCTGGTGCAAGCCGGATAGCGAGGTGGCGCGTGCACGGCGGCAGGCCGCTCGGGAGGAGAGGCGTGCTCGTCGCGTTGCCGTGCAGACGGGCGCTGGCGAGATCAAGGCGGAGCAGGGGCAGCAGCGCGCTCCCGCCCGTCGCCGCGGTCTCCGCGAAGAGGGGCTGCTCGCCTCCGACCGCCGTCTCCTCGACAGCATCCGGCTCTACGAGATCCTTGCCCGGTACGGGCCGGTGGGAACGGTGCCGCGCGCGATCGCGGGCTGAGAGGCGCCCCCGCTCGCGCCGTTGCCTCGGAGCGGCCCGCTTGCGACCCGTCGCCCGGGAACGGAGAGAGAATGCTCCGTTCCTCGACGATGGAGGCAGGGATGCCCACCGGAAGAAAGCCCACCTACGGCGCCGCGACGCGCCTCGCGCGGATCGTGCACGGACTCTTCGAACGTCCCTTCGGCTGGAGCTTCGAGGCGATTGCGAGCGAGCTCGGAATCGCCGAGCGGACGCTGAACCGCTACGTCGGCGCCTGCCGTCGCGAGCTCGTCGATTCGACCGGGGAGCCGCTGATCGAGGTCGAGGTGCGCGGCGGCCGGCGGGTGCTGCGCCTCGCGCAGAGGGGGAAGTCGCCCGAGGCCGGGGCGTGGGCGGCGGTCTCGTTCCTCTTCACGTGGTCGATGATCCGCTTCCTCGAGGGAACGGTGCTGGAGCAGGGCATGGACGTCCTCTGGGACAAGATGCTCAAGAACCTGCCGGCAGCGCAGCGCGACCGTCTCCGCGACGTCGATCGGAAGTTCTACGCGCTGTCGTTCGCGCCGAAGGACTACCGTGAGCACGACGCGACGATCGCGGAGCTCATCCAGGCGCTCGTCGACCAGCACCGGATCGCCATCGACTACGCGGGCCTTCTCGGAGACGGGCGTGTTCACCAGTTCGAGCCGTACACGCTGCTCGGCTACCGCGGCGGTCTCTACCTGCTTGGCAAGAGTGACCTCGGCCGTCGTGTCATTTGGCTCGCCGTGGAGCGGATCCGCTCGGTGACGCCGTTGCGCGACGCTGACGGCAAGCCGGTTCGCTTCTCGTATCCCAAGAACTTCCGGCCCGAGCGTTACACGGATGGAATGTTCGGTGTCGTCGAGGGGCCCGAGACGGAGGTCGAGATCCTGATCCTGAACGACGAGACCGAGGCGTACCTCCACCAGCGGACGGTTCACCCGACACAGCGGATCGCACGCCGGCGCGACGGCCGCGCCGTGCTCTCGGTCAAGGTGCGCGGGACGGTCGAACTCACGAACTGGATCATGAGTCTGTCGCCTTGGGTCGAGGTGCTGCGGCCGGTTGAATTGCGGGCGGAGATCGCGCGCAGGGCGACCACGACCCACCGTCAATATACGAAGCGGGAGCGGTAACCTCCTCTCGGAGGATTCTGGCAGACGCTCTTGCGCTGCCGTGCGTTGCGCTAGACGAGACCGCTAAACCCATCCTGCAGGTCGACGAGAACCACTTTGTCGATCTGATCTGGATGGGCGGAATCCCATGCACGTAGTGCGCTCACCATCGCTTCCGCGGCGGCTGTCTGTTCTTCGTCGGTTGGCTCGGATCCTGCCGCGAGCGGGATGTGAATCATCGCGATCGTTCGCACGCCACGGGAAGAGAGCACGTCCAGGGAGCGCGTGACGGCTCCATTCACGGATTCCAGGTCGCTGTAGCCCTTGCCGTCGGATGGATTCGCCAGCACGTAGACGTACCGCAGTTGGTTCATGGGCGGCTCGAGCTCCCAAACGGAATCCGTCGGCGACACCCATGGACGATCGAGGCGTGCTCCCGGCGTCAAGGCTCGCAGCGGCCTGTTCGTCAGGCCGAACCTCCAGGTGCCGAAGCGATGATTGAAGCCGCTACGCAGCCAGAGGACGGTTGCCTCTGCGATGCTCGGGGCGACGTCTAGCACATCTCCACAAGCATGGTCGATCTGCACAGCGTCCTCCTCCAGTCCTTCGATGACTTGCCCCAGGTGGGGCACAGGTCTGGGGACATTCCGACAAGTATCGTGCATGCGGCGACCATGAACGCCGGGTCGCGCTACGCGTGTGACACGGTATCCCGATCATCGTCGGGTCCGGACGAGGTACCGCCGACCCAGTGGATCGAGCCGGTTGCGGTGTAGACGAGCCCCGCACGGAGCGCCCATCCTTCTGCACTCGTCAAGTCGCCGAGGAGATCGGCATAGCCGGCGAGCTGCCGGCGGTATTGCTGGGGCGGTTGATCCATTCCCTGCGGAGGTGAGTCCGTCTTGAAGTCGAGGACGTACGCAGTGCTTCCGACGATCGCGAGGAAGTCGATGTAGCCGCTAACCAGTCGTCCGTCGCGGAGGCCGACGATCGGGTACTCGACGCGCCACGATACCCCGTCCGCCAGCAGCGACTCCGCGCGCAGGGCCCCCACTGCCCGAGCGACATCCGCCTCGGCCTCCCGAAGAAGCTCAAGAAGCCCGGTCGTCCGAGCGGCGTCGCGGACGGCGGTTTCAATCGAGACTCGCGGATCGCGAATGGATCGCGCGATCGCCAGGTGGACGGTCTGTCCGAAGTTCGGACCAAAGCGTCCCTCGCGTCGCTTCGATGATGGGGGCAGCGATTCGTCTCTCTCCGTGAGGGGAATGTCGGCGAGGATCCCGACCGACTGCGCGGCATCTGTATCGTTGTTCGGAAGTCCCGTCACTGCGACGGGTTGGCATCTCGGACGAGCCGCGGAGTCGGCCACGGACCGCCACCGCGCACTCGCGCCCGCATCGTCGAGAGCGAAGCCGAGTGTCGCCGGCGATGACCGTTCGGCAATGGTGCTCCATTCGGCTCCCGCCCCGGCGGTGTACGTCCCGAGGCTCGCCGCGAGCTCCGGCGGAACCCCGTCCGTCAACGCAACCGACACGTGCTGCGCCCCCGCCATCGCCGCACGCGGCAGCAGCAACAGGTCCCGTGCCCGTGTCGCCGCGACGTACACGAGTCGCTTCCGCTCCGCGTCGCGATACCCCTTCTCGATCGCCTGGAGCCCGACCCCCCGCGGCTCCTCCCAGGCGAAGTCGTCGAGCGCCATAGACCAGTTCCGACCGTCGGCCGTCGTTCGCCACGCGATCACTTCGCCGCGGCTAGCAAGCTGGGCACAGCTGTCCCACAGGACGACGACCGGAAACTCGAGCCCCTTCGCCTGGTGGACGGTCATCACGTGGATGGCGTCGGCAGCGACCGGATGCGGCGGATCGAGTTGGACCGGTGCATCCACCCACGCGCGCAAGCGCTCCGTCGCGCCGTCGAAGTCCAGCCCTTCTGCAGCCGCGACGCTCTCGAGGACGAAGCAGAGCTCGCGCAGATATCGGAGCCGCTGCTCGCCGTTCGCTTCGAGCGCGACAGTTCGTGCCAGCAACGTCTGCTCGAGCAGAGCTCGCGCGGTCTCGCCTGGCGGACGGCGGAACCGTTTCCGGCTGAGCTCACGCACGAAGTCTCGCGCCTCACGGGCGCGGGCTGCCTCGGCGTTCATCTCAAGCGGGCGATCCCCGCTCGGGCGCTGGTGCACGATCTCCAGCGCCAGGTCGAGCGGGTCAACCGCGAAGAACGGCGGGCGAAGCAACGTCGCGACGGCAATCCCGTCGTCGCGATCGGCGAGCGCGCGCAGTCCCAGAATGAAGCGACGCTGCAGATCGTCCTCGAGAAAGAGCCGTCCGCCGCGTGCCGAGTAGGGGATCGAGAGCTCGTCGAACGACTTGAAGAGGTGGTGCAGCGTGGACGTCGCCAGCGTGAGCACGGCGACGTCGCCGTAGCGAAGCAAACGCCTCTGCCCGGTGATCGCATCCTCGACGATACGGCCGGAGTTCTCGACGAGGTGGCGGAGGTACCGCGCCAGCATCTCGCCTTCGAGATCGCGGTGCGCATCCGTGTTCTTCGTTTCCCCCGCTGGGAACTCGTAGCGCAGGATCTCGACGGTCGACCCTTCACCGACACCGGTGCGACCCGCCTCGAGGTCCTGGTGGAACACCGTCCCGGTTTGCGGATCGAATGTCTGCGAGGGACTCGGCGGCGTGCCGAGGAGCCGCGCGAAGCGGTCGTTGAAGTACCGGATCAACGGCTCGGCGCTGCGGAAGTTCGCCGACAGGCGCGCTGCGAGGTGGTCCTGGCGCGCAACGAGAGAGCGGACCTCGTCGTAGGTCGCGATGTCGGCGCGCCGGAACCGGTAGATCGACTGCTTCGGATCGCCCACGATCGTCAGCGTTCCCGGGCGAAGCCGCGCATCGCGCCACGATGCGGCTTGCCGTCCGTCCTCGCAGAGGAAGACCACGATCTCGGCCTGCAGCGGATCGGTGTCCTGGAACTCGTCCACGAGCACGTGGTCGAAGAGCGATCGATAGAAGGCGCGGCAGCCGAGGTCGTCGCGCAGCAGCGTGCGCAGCACGAGCAGCAGGTCGATCTGGTCGAGCTGCCGGTGGCGCTCCTTCACCTTCCGGTAGAGCTCGTTCACGACCGGGAACAGCCGTACGAGTCGCGGCGCGAACCAGGATCGCAGCGGATCGCGGATGGCGTCCCGCAGCGGCTGCTCTCTCTCGTCCTTCTTGTACTTGCCTTCGCTGAACAGCTTCCAGACGCGCCACGCTTCTTCGCTTCCGCCGAAGCCCGTCTTCTTCCTGGCATCGTAAGGACCGTTGAGCCTGCGGCGGGTGGAGCCGATGACCGCGATCGGATCCGCGTCGGACACGAGCCCGGCGAGCAGGCTTGCAGTGCCGCGCAGCCAGCGCGTTCCGCCGGAGCCGTCGGAAAGCGGCTGGACGAGCGCCACGAACTCGCGCACCGAGCCGGCGAACGCGTCTGGGTCGAATTGTCGGAGGTCCGGAAGGATGGGTTCGACGTCGCGGTGGTTGATGAAGTCAGAGACGAGCGCGTCGAGTCCGACCTCGGTGAAGTAGTCGGTGACCTCACGTGAATGCGTGAGAAATCCTGCGCGCACTGCATCGATGATCGTGCGTTCCGCCTCGTTCGCCAGCGCCGCAGCCGTGCTGCCGGAAAGTTCGCCCGCGAGCGACCCGGTCTGCGCCGAGTGCAGCAGAACCTCGAGGGTCTCGCGGACGAGATCGGCATTGTCCTCGACGATGTCGTACGAGGGGCTGAGCCGCGCCTCGACGGGACGGAGCCGCAGCAGGCGATCGGCGAACGAGTGGATGGTCCCCACGTGCGCGGTGTCGAGCCCGCCCAGCGCGTCGCGCAGGAGCTGCTGCCTGGACGCACTCGTGTCCGTGCGCGCGAGCTCGCCAAGCAGTCTCTCCCGGATCCGCAGGCGGAGTTCGCCTGCGGCGCGTCTCGTGAACGTGACGGCCGCGATTCGCCGGATCGGGATCGGCGGATCGGTCACGTCGTCCGGCGGAGCCACCATGCGCACCACGCGCTCGACGAGGATGGTCGTCTTGCCCGTGCCGGCACCGGCGTCGAGCACCACGTTGCGGGCGCGTTCGGCGATCGCGGCGTCGCGTTCGGACTGGTCCGGTGCGGGAGGGCGACCGACGGAGCTCATTCCTCGCTCCCGTCGCTGGAGTCGGGACAGGGTGCGCCCTTGAGCCGGTGAAAGGGCTCGGTCACGGCGCGGGTATCTTCGAGCACGCTGAGGGCACGACGATGCGCGTGCGGTCCGCACACCGGCTTGAAGTCGCAGTAGCGGCAATCGTCCGCGTTCGGTGTGCGAGGAAAGGCCGCGGAGCCGAGAAGCCGACGCGCGGCGGACAGCCAGTCGCGGGCTTCGCTCTCCAGCGTGTCGAAGTCGTCGCGGAACGCGCGCTCCGGCTCGTGAGGGTCCATGTACACGTATGCCGCTGCGATCTGCGTCGGGAGGCCGAGACGATCTGCGAGCTTGCGGAGGACCATGCCGTAGAGCGCGATCTGGAGGTCGCGGCCGTGGTCCGGTGCATCCGCGTTTCCCGCGCGCGGATGAGCCTTGCCGGTCTTCAGGTCGCGGACCAGCGTGCGGCCGTTCTCGACGTCGACACGGTCGATGAAGCCGCGGACGAAGAGCGGGCCCTCGTCGAGGTCGATGCTCAGCGGCTCGTCGTACCCGTAGCGCAGTTCGACCGCGCGAAACTCGCGAGGGGGGCCACTCCATTCGTAATCGAGAAACCGCTCGACGTCTCGAAGGAGGCGGGCGAGCTGTTGACCGCGTACCTCGGCGCCCACGAGAGGGTAGCCTTCGAGCAGCTCCTGGAAGTGGCGCCTCGCGATCTCTCGCGCGAGGACCTTCCATTCGTCGAGTGCTTGCTCGCGACGGCAGATCGCGAGCCCGTGTTGCCGGTAGAGATCCTCTGCCACCGAATGAAACAACGAGCCGTAGGGTAGAGAATCGATCGTCCCCGCACCGGGTGGCGGGCTCGGTGGCCGGAAGCGGAGAATTCGCTCCAGCAGGAGCTGATGAGGGCACCCGACGAGGGTCGACAAGGCTGACGCCGAGGTCGGCCGGTCGGGCGTCAAGCCGGGAACGCGAGACGTGAGGTTAGCACTCGGCAGCAGGATGCCGTCGAGAGGACCGGCCGGACCGCCGTCGGCGCGCAGCACGAGCAGGCGCGCGAGGTCGAACGCGCCGACGGCATTCCAGGAGGAGGGGAGTGGCGTCGCGCCGCGCGCTGCGAGCGTGGACCAGTCCGACGGCCGAATCGCATGTCCGGCACGGAACTCTTCGGCCGCGGCGCGCGCGGGGGAGAACGCATCGCGCCGCAGCGCCCGCGTGTCGGGAACGACGGACGACGACGGCTCTCCCGTGACCGCGTTCGGGCGCGCGAGCGCTGCCGCGGCCTCGAGGAGGACGGAGGAAGGCTCCCGCTCGACCCGTCCCGCGTCGAGCCGTGGCGACGACAGCGCGATGCGGCCGGCGTCGCGCACCACGCGGTCGAGCGCGTGGAGTTGCGCGATCGTGCGGTCCTCGGTTCGCGCCAGTTCGGTGATCGCCGCCCGGCGTTCGTCCGGAAGGACGGCGTCCTCTCGCGGCTGCGCGGGAAGGACGCCCTCGACGAGGCCCATGACGCGCACGGCCGCGAACGGCAGCCCGACCGCGCTCTCGATCGTACCGACGTACACCGCAGGGTCACCGAAGCGACCGTTCGAGACGCGAAGCCCGCGCACGATGTCTTCGATCACGGCGAGCGCATCCTGACCGGTCGCCGATGCGCACTGGGAGTCGGCGCAGAGTGGGGTCAGCGCTTCGCCGATCATGCCAGTGACGTCGAGCGTGCCGGCTCGGGGCGCGACGTGGCTCGAAAGGAAACCCTTCAGCCTGGCCCAGACGTCGGACAGCGGTCCGTCGTCGACCACGAGGCGCGCGACGTCGACCAGCGCGGCGATCCCGTGTCTGACCGCCAGGATGTCCTTCAGCAGATCTGCGCTGGCTCGATCCTCGTTCTCCGAAGTGTCGGCCGCGGCATTCTCGAGGGCGGCTTGTTGCAGCCGCGCTTCGTGGAAGGCGAGTCGCGCGTCCCAATCGCACGCTGCTTCGGGATGCGCCGGGTTTCCGCCGAGCGTGCCCAGCCCGTAGGCCAGGCGCATCGCGTTCGCGTACGAGAGGTGAGCCTTGGAGCCACCCTCATCCGTGACCCGGAGACACGTCAGGACGGAGACCAGGGATTCTGCGGCGAGGTGCATGCGAAGGGCACGGACGACTGCGAGGACGTGCGCGCCGCCGCTCCACGACGTGAGCAACCGGCCTCCTGCGGCGAAGACCGGAAACGGCTTGCCGTCCTTCCACGGCAGACCCTCGATCCGCGCCGCAACGAGGTCGATCAGGTGGTCGTGCGCCGGCAGCAGGACCGCAATCTCCTCCAGCGGGGTGCCGTGCTCCATGATCTCCCGGACGACCCATCCGGCGGCGGCATCGATCTCTTCCTCGACGCTGGCGTGTTCTTCCAGCGCGACCGTGCCGTCGGGTCCGCGGCTGCGCGGACGCGAAGGGTCTCCCAGGACGTCCGCCGGCTCGAACAGGAACGAGTCGAGGAGGTGCTTCTCGCTGTCGCCGCGCCGAGGTAGAGCGGCCGCCTCGAGCGCCTCGCGAGCGTCGTGTCCGAGAAGCGTCTCGGCACGTTCCAGATGTCGCGAGCGAAGCGGGCGCGCGGCGAGAAGCGCCAGCGTGCAACGGGGCAGCGCGCGAAAGAACCGGGCCGTTGCCATCGACAGGTCGGCGGCGGCCGGTGCAATCACCGACCCGTGGTGCGGCCAGAGCTCCGGGCGCTCGGCGAGAAGCCGAGCGGCCTCGGCGATGATCCGGTGCGTGCTCCACGAGGTGGCGGCCATCTCGTCGACGCGGGTCCAGATGCTTGCGACGTC
>VGTK01000090.1 GCA_016874715.1 Deltaproteobacteria bacterium
CCGGATGCTGCGGGGGCCGCTCCGGAGGGCGGCACGCTGCGCCACCCGCGCGCGCTGCACGCGGCGTGGGACGTCTGAGCGGCGCCGAGCTCCGGCCCCGTCGCTGCCCGGAGGCGCGTCAAGCACGTCGGGACAGGTGCTGTCCGACGAGGCGCGCGATCGTGATCGCGAGGAAGAGCTGTCCGACGATCGCCTCGACGATCGCCAGCCCACCGCCCGCGGGCCCGGCGGCGTGGATGTCTCCGTAGCCGACCGTGGTCAGCGTGGCGTAGCTGAAGTACACCAGCGCAGGGCCGACCTGGTTGCCCGGTAGCCGCCACTCGGCCGGGATCGCGAACGATCCCGGCCGCAGGTGCTCGAGCAGCAGGTATGCATTCGCCCACAGGACACCGAGCAGCATGTACACGCACGCCGCACCGGCGATGGTGTCGGCGGTGACGACGTCTCCCTGACGCAGGATCTCGCGCGTGATGCGCAGGATCACGTAGCCGACGAACAGGATCCGCAGCGCGAGCTCGATCGCGAGCGCGGCATCGTTGTGCACGACCTCGGTCGCCAGCATCGCGGCGACCGCGACCAGCAGCCCGAGCCCCGCAATCCAGCCCGCGCCTACGGCGAGAAACGCGCTGAGCAGGACCAGGACCATGATGGTCCGCGCGACCGTCATTCCCGCACCGAGCGTCAGCAGCAGCGGCGCGAGCACGATGTCGAGCAGCAGAGCGGCGAGCAGCGTGCCGTAGTGCGGCAGCCTCCGCAGGGACGCGGGGCGGTGCGGCATGGGGACGTCGAACAACGGCAGGTCGCGGATCGCAAGTGCTCGTGCGTCGCGTGGGAGGCGCGGAGTCACGGCTCCGAGGGAGCCCGGGAACGACGCGTCACACCGGCGAGGGCGCGCGAAACTCGGGTCTCGAGGAGCCCTCGCGAGAGCTGCGCCGTCGCAGTGGCGAGCAGCAGCAGGGAGGAGGCCCCACGCACGAGATCGTTCGTGCAAGCAGCATCGGTCAATCACCCGTCGAGCAGATTCTTCGCGGAGCGGAGCGAAGCGCTTCGGGCATCACTTGCCGCCGAGGCGGATCAAGGAGCGTGTGCATCTCCATGCGAGTCTGCAACTGTTCGATGAGGTTCGGGAAGGCGCACGGTCGCCGGCCGAGGACTCCGCTCGTCGCCGTCGATCAACCACAGCCGAGATTCCGGCGCCCTCGGTTCGAAGCGTGACGACTGCCTGCGAGGAGCGTCTCTGGGGCGGCCGCTTCGCACGTGAATCGGCGAGTGAAAGTGTCGGGGGATCTGACTCTAACGCCCGAAAGTTCGTATCGTGGCTTTCTGGCCAAATCGTGTTTGTGCGCGCGCAGCCCTTGACGGATTTCGCGAGGGCCACCCGGTCATCGCGCCCGGACCGTCGAGACGCCCCCGCCGCGCGCCTGCGACGCCCGCCAGCGCACGCGCGTTGCGCGGGGCCGCGTTGCCCCTCGCGCGCCGAGATCGCCGCGCACGCGCCGTCGCAGACCCCCTCGAAACGGCGATGGTACAGCCATCGCATGATCGCGACATCCGGCATCCGTTCCGCCGCGCTCGAGTATCTCGCCCCACCGCTCGCACCCGCCGAAGTCGACCGGCTCGACGACGAGATCGCCGAGGTGGCATCTCTCATCGACGCCGCCGAGCACCGGCTGCTGACCCTGATCCGCCGCTTCGACGAGGGCAGCGGCTGGGCGACGCACGGCGCTCTCTCTTGTTCCCACTGGCTCAACTGGCGGATCGGCCTCGCACTCGGCGCCGCCCGCGAGCGCGTCCGCGTGGCGCACGCGCTCGCGACGCTCCCGCTGGTCGACGACGCGCTTCGCTGCGGTGCGATCAGCTACTCGAAGGTGCGCGCGATCACGCGCGTCGCGAGCGCCGCGACCGAGGCGACGCTGCTCGAGATGGCGACGCATGCCACCGCGTCGCAGCTCGAGCGCATCTGCCGCGGCTACCGTCGCGTCGTCGCCGATGCGGAAGCGGGACAGCCGCCGAGCCTCGCGGACGAGGAGCACTCACGCTTCGTCCGGGTGCGCGACACCGACGACGGCATGGTCCGCATCGAGGCGCGGCTCCGCCCGGAGGAGGCGGCGGTCGTCCTGCAGGCGCTCGACGTGGCGCGGCGCCGGGCGTGGCGTGCAGGGGCGGCGTGCGGTGCCGACGAGGTGGCCGCGGCGGCGCCCGCTGCCGACGAGGCGGCCGCGGAGGCGCGCACTGCCGACGCCGGCGGCGTTTTCGCGCCGGGTGCGTTGTCGGGCGAGACGACAGAGCGCCCCGCGGGACCTGCCACGGAAATCTCCGCGGAAACGCCGCCGCCCGCACGGCGAGCGGACCGGGGGCAGCACCACGAGCCGCCGCGGGCGCTGTCGCGCGCCGACGCGCTGGTCGCCGTCGCAGAGTCGTGGCTCGCCTCGGTCGCCGTCCGCGAGGAGGGTCACGACACGGCGGGACTACCGGTCGAGCTGGTCGTACACGTCGACCGCGCCGCGCTCGCGGCGGGCACAGATGGCACGGACGACCGACGCGACGACCCGCACGCCCCCGACGCAGCGAGGCTCGCACCGCACGCCACGCTCGCCGACGGCACGCCGCTCCCGCTCGCGACCGCGCGGCGTCTCGCCTGCGACGCGAGCCTCGTGCTCGTCGACGACACGCGCGCCGGCGCCGCGGTCGTCACCGCCGCTCGTGACGCGGACGGCGCCCGCGACGCTCGAGCCGATGCTCGTGACGGGCCCGGTGCCCGCGAGGCTCGCGCCGACGCTCGCGAGGCGTCCGGTGCGGCGAGCCTCCCGTCACGCCGCACGCGCCGCATCTCGCCACGCCTGCGCCGCGCGCTCCGCCTGCGCGACGACGGCTGCCGCTTCCCCGGCTGCACGAACCGCATCACCGATACGCACCACGTCGTCGCCTGGATCGACGGCGGTGCCACGAGCCTCTCGAACATGCTCTCGCTCTGCCGCAGGCACCACCGCTTCGTGCACGAGCACGGCTACCGTGTGGTCGTCGCGCGCGACGGCGCGCCGCGCTTCTTCCGTCGCGACGGTCAGCCCGTGCCGCTCGCGGACGAGCCGCTGCGGTCATCTCCCGGGAACGACTCGCCCGTCGGCGGCGCCACCGCTGCGGCCGCAGCCCCGGACGCACTCGCGGCACTCCGCGCGGCGCACGCGGCCCGCGGCCTCGCGATCGACGCGTCGACAGCGTTCCCGCGCTGGGACGGCACACCGCTCGACGCCCACCTCGCGGTGCAGGCGCTGCTCGGCGCAGCGGGCTTCACCACGACGCACGGCTCTTGAGCCGATCCGGTGCACGCACGCGCCCGGCATCGCCGCGGGCAGCGCGTTCACGGTCGGCATGAAGCAGAGGCTCGAGGCACTCGAGTACGCGGAGTGACGAGGAAGCGTTCCTTCACTACCCCTGGAACCCGTCGGCGGTCAGGTTCTCGGCCAGGAACGCCGCGAGGATTGCGCGTAGCTCCGATCGTTTGCGGGGCTTCCGCACGAAAGCTCCTACGCCTGCGTCGTTCATCTCCGCCTGGTCCTGCGGCCACACGGCCTGGCTGAGGACCAGTACCGGTGGCAGAGTCCGACCTGCCGCCACGAGAGCCCGCAACATTGCCGTCCCTCGCATGTCGGGCAGGTGATGATCGAGAACGATCAGCGAGGGCGTTGGCCCGCCATCGCGCTGCCCGCCAGCCGTCGAAAACGTCAGGCCTTCCCGCCCCGTTTCGACGAGGTAGATCGTGGCAGCTGGCGCGAGCGCTCCGAGCTCACGCACGACGATCCAGCCGTACACCAGGTCGTCTTCGATGACGAGGAACGTCCTGGGCGTCACGTTTGCCCTCGGATCGGCAACCGGACGAAGAACCGGCTGCCCGCACCGATCGCGGATTCGACCCACGTCTCGCCACCGTGGTTCGCGACGATCCTCGCGACGATCGCGAGGCCGATGCCATCGCCGTCGACGGTGCCGGTCGAAAGTGACCTCGTGCAGCTGCGCCGTCATGCGCCTGCTCTCCGTGTGCCGAAGCAGAAGGAACTTCCCCGCCCGCGAGCGTCCGCAAATGTGCGTCAACCCGAGGAAGTTGAAGGTCTCCGGCTTTCCATCGAGACCGCCGCTATCTCGACAACACCGACTGCACGCTGGGCTGCGGCGGCGCGGCCAAGCCGAGCGACTCCAACCGCAAGAGCTGTCACGTGGGCGCCGGGGCGATCGCCGCGAACGCAACCAGCGGCGCATCCTATGCCTTCCCACCACCGGTCTGCGGCGACGGCCTCACCAATCAGGCCACCGAGCAATGCGAGGTCAACGAGCCGATCTTCCCGGCCAGCGGGAGTGACCAATCACCGTGCGAGGTCGGCAAGTACTGCGCCTCGAATTGTACTTGTCAGAAGGTCGCCCCGTTCGCCGACGGCACCTGGATCCGCACGCCGAACGCGAGCGTGTACCGCAGCGTCGGCGGCTCGCCGGTCTATCTCACCTCGTGTGCGAAGACGGGCACCTTCCCGGGCTGCCCGGCGAGCTTCTGGAAGGCCCCGCAGGAGTTCGTCGATGCACTCATCACGCTCCACCCGACCCCGGCCGCTGGCTCACTGGTTCGTCGTCCCGACGGCGCCGTCTTCCAGATCCGGAACGGACGCGCCGAGTACGTGCAAAGCTGCGCGGAAGTCGGAGGCTGCAGTGGGCTCGTCGACCTTGACTGGGCGGCGGTCGATCGACTCGGCGGCCCGCCCCCACCTTCGTCGCACGGTTGGTCGGACCGGCACAACCTCGGCGGCGTCCTTGCGTCCGAGCCGTCGGCTGCATTGATGCCAAACAGCAGCCTGCACGTCTTCGTTCGCGGGAGCGACAACGCCCTGCAACAGAAGTTCTGGGTTCCGTAGTAGTCAGATCACGAGTCACTGCTAACTCCCGTCTCGCCAAGGCGGACATCGCTCGAGAGTCGTCATCGCGCGCGGTGGCTCCGCCTTGGCGGACGAAGGGTAACACTCGGAGGCGGTAGCGGTTGTTCCGTGAAGCGAAGATGTCAAGGAGCAGCGTGTTCGTGTCGGACCCGCGCGGCGGCGCCTGTGATGCTCCAAGCAAACTCATCTCCTGCATGACAGGCTGACCGGGGCACGATCGATTGAGAGGAGCGGCGATCTCGGTTGGGGGTGTCCTTCCTCGGGAAGGAGCTCGGTAGCCAGCGCGATGCGAGAGACCGGGCCCGTACCGCCGCCCCTCACGCCGCCCCGAGCGGCGGCGCCCACACGTCCACCGCCTCCGCACGCCCGCGGATCCGCAAGCCCGCGTGCCGCCGGAAGCCCGCGGCGGACGCGCCCGCGGCGCGCTGCGTACGCGCGTCGATCGCGACCGACGCGTCGAGGTCGCGCGTCAGGCGCTCGATGCGTGCCGCGAGGTTCACGACGTCGCCGATCGCGGTGTACACCAGCCGGTCGTTGGTGCGGACGTTGCCGACGAAGGCGTGTCCGCTCGCGATGCCGACGCCGACCGTGATCGGCGCCGCACGCCCCGGCCTCGAGTCGTCGATCGAGAGCGCGACGTCGCGCACCGTGTCCGCCACCTCGCGCGCTGCGTCCACCGCGGCGCGCGCGTGGCGTGCGAGCGGCTCGGGGGCGCCGAACACCGCCATCAGGCCGTCGCCGAGGAACTCGACGACCGTGCCGCCGCGCCGCTGGATCACCGCCGAGACGGCCTCGGTGTAGCGGCTCACCAGCGAGAACATCTTGTCCGCGCCGCGCCCCTCGGCGAGCGTCGAGTAGCCGCGGATGTCGACGAACAGCACCGACACCTCGCGCTCGCCGCCGTCGACCGACTGCCCGCGCCCGATGCGCGCCGCGACCGGCGCCGGAACGTAGCGCCGGAACGCCTCCTGCACGTGGCACTCGTGGCGCAAGCGCGCGTCGGCGGCGATGCGGTTCAGCTCGCCGGCGACCTTGTCACCGACGACGCCGAGCAGCGCCAGGTCGGTCGGCGTGTAGACGTCGCCCGAGCGCTTCGGGCCCAGCGCGATCGCCGCCGCGAGCGCGCCGTCGTGGCGTATCGGGACGAGGACCGCCGCGTCGAGCGTCTCGATCGCGCGCGCGTCCGGATGTCGCGCGCGCAGCCAGACCGCGAGGTCGAGCGGCGAGGTGCCCGTCGCGAGCGCGTCGAGCAGCGGTGCCCCGGCGGGCAGCACCGGCAGCGCGACCGTCGCGCCGGGCGCTCCGGCGGCGACGGCGGGCACCAGGTCGGCGTCGGCCGAAGCGTAGACGGCGCACGACCGCGGCGCGAGCAGCTCGTCGAGGCGTGCGCACGCGACGGCGAGCAGCATGTCGCGGCTGCCGACCGTCGCGAGCTCACGCAGCAGACCCTCGACGCCGACGCGGAAGGCATGCCGCTCGCGGAACAGCATTCGCTCGAGCTGCGGCTCGAGGAAGCGCGCGCCCGGCACGATGCCGGCCGCGGCCGCGACCGACAGCACGGGCTGCACGATCTGCGGCTCGATGCCGGTCAGCGCTGAGGAGCCGCGCGACGTGCGGCACGGCGAACAGCGCCGCGGCGAGCGCTGCCACCGACAGCAGCGTCCACACGGCCGTCCGCGTGATCAGCCGGTCCACGTCGAACAGGTTCTCGCGCAGGATCGCGATCAGGATGAAGACCGGGATCGCGATCTCCGCCATGGCCGCCGCCTCGTGCAGCCACGCCAGCGCGGGGTCGACGGCGATCACGAGGTCCGCCAGGAGCACGGGAACGAGTCCGACGAACATCCCGAGCATCACCCAGCGGAGCTGGCGGCGACCGACTGCCCCGGAGCGCCGGTAGCTGCGCGTCAGCACGACGAGGAAGGCCACGATGAACGCGACGTTGACGGCGAATGCGCCGCGAACCGCGGCGTCGGGCGCGATCGGCACGCCGAGCACCCAGCCGAGCGCGAGCGGGCCGAAGACGGCGAACGCCCACGGCCAGCGTGGCGCGCGCTCGGGCGCGCTCCCGGGCGGAAAGAGGAGGGCGGCACGCAGCAGCAGCGGCAGCATCACGCTCGACGCGAGCCCGAACACCGCGAGCCACGTATACGTCTGCCAGCGCGGCCCGCCGAAGAAGAACGACCAGTGGATGGCGAACGCGCTCGCGCCGACGAACGACGCGCGCTCGACCGGCGCGTCGCCGCGGCGCAGCAGCACGAGCGCCATGGTCGCGACCAGCGCGCACGCGAGCGGCAGCGCGCGCCACGGAAACGCGGCGGCGACGAGGTGCAGCGTCGTCTGGCCGCGGGCGCCGTCGCGCTCGAAGACGACCGGCACGCCGAGGTCGTGCGACGTTGCCGCGACCTCGTGCGCGCGCGCGAAGAAGCCGACCGGTCCGACCCCCGCGAGCGGCTCGTCGCCGACCTGCAGCAGGCGATCGCCGACCGCGAGGCCGCCCGCGTGCCGCGCGTCGACGCCGGGCCAGAAGCCGCGCACGCGCGGATGCTCCGCGGTGCTCGCGGGCATCGCCACGTACACCGGCACCCACGCGAGGCGTCCGTGCACGACCTGCCGGACGTGCAGGACGGCGCACGCGGTCCACACGGCGAGCAGCGTTGCGAGCAGAAGCAGGTCCGCCGTCCGCCGGCGCATGCGTGTCTCCTCCGTGCGTCCGGTTCGACGCGGCTCAGGCCGCGGGTGCCAGGAACTGGATCTGCACCTTGAAGCGCAGCACCGTCGCGAGCGGGTCGCCGGTGTGGTCGGCGAGCCGCGGACGGCGGTCGGCGAGCACCAGCGCGGGTATCCCGGGCGTGCCGAAGACCTGCCGCAGCTGCTCTGCGAGCCGCGACTCGGGCTGCACGAACAGCAGCCCGCCGGTCGCGGGCGCGAGGTCGCGCAGCGCGACCTCGTCCATCGGCAGCACCACCACGGTGCCCGGCGCGGTCGGCGGATTCTGCGGCGCCACCAGGTCCTGGTACGTCGCCGACAGGAGCTGGCGCACGCCGTCGGGCGAGCGCACCTCGAGGAGCAGCGTGAAGGCCTGGTTCCCCGCGGCGCCGGTCGCCCAGTCGGTGACCGCGTCGTGCGCGATCAGCGTGACCGTGCCGCGGATCGGCTTCGTCAGGGCGAAGGGGATGCAGCGCCCGCCCGGGCAGTCGGTCTCCGGGGTGAGCATCGAGCAGCTCTGCCCGGCGGCATCGCCGCCCTTGCAGACGTGGGCAAAGTCGTCCTCGCGGCTGTCGGGCAGCGGACCGCCGGCGAGCGCGCCGCGTGCGACGCCGAGCGCGAGGACGAGGCCGAGCATGGAGAGGGCGAGGGAAAGGTGCTTCATCGGATCTTCCTTGCCGAAGCCCACGCGAGCGGAGGGAAGCCTGCCCCCCACGCGATGCCGCCCGCGGCGGCGAGCACGGCGGCCGCGGGCAGGGGTAGCGCGCTTGCTCGCGGGGGTACGGCGCGGGCGCGTGTCCGGTACGCGGCAAGCCCGTCCGCTGCCATGCCGGGCATGCCGCGTCCCGCTGTCGTCGCTTCCGCCAGTGCAGCCACTCTGCAACGGACGACGCGACGTCACGGGTCTATTGCGGAGTGGGGGATCCTCCGCCGGAGGGACTTCCCTCGGGATTTGCAAAACAGAACTCCAGATCTATTCTGCAAGCGATGCAGCGTCGCGTGAGCACCGAGCTGGTCCGGAAACGGCTGCGAGAGTCGCCCGCCGTCGCCCTGGTCGGCCCGCGCCAGAGCGGCAAGACGACGCTCGCGCGGGCCCTCGGAGGAGCCTACTTCGACGCCGAGATCGAGGAGGACCGCCTGCGGCTCGACCTCGCCTGGCCGCGCCTCGTCGCCGGCCGACGCCTCGTCGTGATCGACGAAGCACAGTCCTGGCCGGATCTCTTCCCGCGGCTGCGCGCCGCGATCGACGCCGATCGCACGCGGCGCGGGCGTTTTCTTCTCCTGGGCTCGATCAGCCCGGCGCTGATGCGTCACGTCACCGAATCGCTCGCCGGGCGTCTTGCCCTGGTCGAGCTGACCCCGTTTCTCCTCGACGAGGTGGGACCGGCACACCTCGAGCGCCTCTGGACGTGTGGCGGGTTTCCGGACGGGGGCGTCCTCGCAGGCGGCGGCTTCCCGCGCTGGCAGATCGACTACCTCACGCTGCTCGCGCAGCGCGACCTGCCCCTCTGGGGGCTGCCGGCGCGCGCTCCGCTGACGCTGCGCCTGCTCCGCATGCTGGCGCAGGTCCACGGGCAGCAGTGGAACGCGAGCGAGATCGGCGCGAGCCTCGGCCTCTCGTATCACACCGTGGACGCCTACCTGGACGTTCTCGCGGGGGCGTTCCTCGTGCGCCGCCTCCTGCCCTGGCACGGCAACGCCCGCAAGCGGCTCGTCAAGCGTCCGAAGGTCTATCTGCGCGACAGCGGTCTCGTGCACGCGCTCCTCGGCGCCCGCTCACCGGACGACGTCGTGGTGCTGCCGCGCGCGGGCGCGACCTGGGAAGGATTCGCCATCGAGCAGATCCTGGGCTGCCTCGCGGCGCGCGGCGTCGACTGCGAGCCGTCGTACCTGCGCACCTCGGACGGCTACGAGGTCGACCTCGTCGTCGATGCCGGCGGCGCACGCTGGGCCTTCGAGTTCAAGCTGACCAGCGCGCCGTCACTCGGCGACTTCGCGCGGCTCAGGCGCGCGGCCGAGATCTGCGGCGCGACCAGGCGCGTTCTCGTCTCGCGCGTGCCGCGGCCCGCGTGGTCACAGGACGAGTGGTCGTGCGACCTTCCGTCGGCGCTGCGCCGCCTGCGGCAGGAGCTGGCGCGTCGCGCGCAGCCCTGACGCCTCCGGCCGTGCTCGACCGCTGGTCGCGCCCAAGCGTTCCTGCTACTCGCGGGCAGTCTGCACGCCGCCGAGCGTCCGGCCGGGAGAACCGATGGCATCGCGAACCAGGCTCCTGGAGGCCGTCCGCGACCTCCGTGCGACCGACGTGGCCGCGCTGCTGCGCGAGAGCCCCGATCTGCTCGGTTGGCGCGACGAGCGCGGTCGCAACCTGCTGCACGTGTGCTGCGGGGTGAACGCCCGCGAGCGGAAGCGCGCACCGCGCGACGCCGTCCGCACCGCCGACGTGCTGCTGGCGGCGGGCCTCGACCTGAACGGGGAGGCCTTTCGCGAGGGCAGCTGGCGCGCGACGCCGCTGTGGTACGCGGTCGCGCGTGGCCGCAACCTGCTGCTTGCGAAGCACCTTCTGGGCCGTGGCGCGGACCCGAACCACTGCCTCTGGGCGGCCGGCTTCAACGACGACCTCGCCGCGATCCGGCTGCTGCTCGCGCACGGCGCCGACGTCGACCCGGTGGCGGAGGACGAGACGCCCTTCCTCGCCGCCGTCAAGACGAGCCACTTCGCGAGCGCGCAGGTGCTGCTCGCGCACGGCGCCGACCCGGACTTCCGCGACTCGGGCGGAATGACCGCGCTGCACTACATGCTGAAGAAGGGCAGCGCACCCGAGCACTTCGCGATGCTGGCGCGGCTCGGGGCGCGCGGCGACGTCGCGAACAGCAGGGCCGAGACCGCGGCGGCGCTGCTCGCGCGCAAGCGCGACCCGCGCCTGCGTCGCGTGGCGGAACGGTTCGCGACGAAACCTTCCCATGGACACGGGCGCGCTTCCGGGCACGCTCTGCCGATGCGCACGACATCCACGATGGCTCGCTTCGCGCGGCGTTGCGGCCCGATCCCTGCGGCGCTCCTGCTGGTGCTCACGGCAGCGCCCGCCGCGGTCCGTTCGGACGCGACGCCGCCCGCCGACCTGATCCTGCACGGCGGCCCGATCCTGACGATGGACGGACCGACGCCGACGCACGTCGAGGCGGTGGCCGTCGCCGACGGCCGCATCGTCGTCGCCGGCGCGAAGGACGAGGCGATGGCGCGCAAGGGGCCCGGCACGGTCGTGCGCGATCTCCAGGGCAAGGCCCTGCTGCCCGCGTTCATCGACGCCCACAGCCACTTCATCAATGCGCCGCCGCTCGCGAAGCAGGTGAACGTCGCGGACCCGCCGGTCGGACCCGCGGTCGACATTCCCTCGACGATCGACACGCTGAAGAAGTTCCAGGCCGAGCGCGGGATTCCCGCGGACGAGTGGATCATCGGCTGGGGCTACGACCGCAACGGGCTGAAGGAGGGCCGCGACATCATCCGCGAGGACCTCGACGCGGCGTTTCCCGACCACAAGGTGATGCTCCTGCACGTGTCGCTGCACGGCGCCGTGCTGAACTCGAAGGCGCTCGCGTGGGCCGGGATCACGCCCGACACGCCGACGCCGCCGGGCGGGGTGATCGCGCGCCTGGCGGACGGCAAGACGCCCGCTGGCTTCCTCATGGAGACGGCCTTCCTGCCGGTCTTCGCGAAGATGCCGCAGCCGGGCGAGGCCGAGATGCTCGAGCTCGTGGCGCCGGGCCAGATGACGTACGCGGAGAACGGCTACACCGTCGCGAACGAGGGCTTCACGCACGTCAAGGACCTGCGTCTGCTGCAGAAGGCGGCGGCGCAGGGACGGCTGTTCATCGACGTGGTGGCGCTGCCCGGCTTCGTCGAGATGGACCAGTGGCTCGGCAAGCCCGAGTTCCCGTTCGGGACGTGGAACGGCCACCTCAAGCTGCAGGGTGTCAAGATCACGCAGGACGGCTCGCCGCAGGGCAAGACCGCGCACGTCACGACGCCGTTTCTGACCGGCGGTCCCGGCGGCGAGAAGGACTGGCGCGGCGAGACCACGCAGCCGAAGGACGCGTTCGTCGCGACCGTCAGGAAGGCGAAGGACGCCGGGCTGCAGAAGTTCGTGCACGCCAACGGCGACGCGACCATCGATCAGGCCATCGAAGCGGTCGAGGCGGCGGGCCTCACCGCCGCGGACGACCGCCGCACCGTGGTGATCCACTCGCAGTTCCAGCGTCCGGACCAGCTGCCGAAGTACGCGAAGCTGGGCATGAGCCCGACCTACTTCACGAACCACGCGTACTTCTGGGGCGGCGTGCACCGTGCCAACATCGGCGCCGACAAGGCCGCGTTCATCAGCCCCATGAAGGCCGCGACGGAGCGTGGCATCGTGGTGTCGAACCACAGCGACTTCAACGTGACGCCGCTCGACCCGATGTTCATCCTGTGGACGTCGATGGCGCGCACGTCGCGGTCCGGCGCCGTCGTCGGCCCGGACCAGCGCGTCGACGCCTACGCCGGGCTGCAGGCGCTCACCACCGGACCCGCCTGGCAGTTCCGCGAGGAGGACCGCCGCGGGCGCATCCGGACGGGGATGCTCGCGGACCTGGTCGTCCTGTCCGTGGACCCGGTGCGGACGGACGTCGCGAAGATCCGCGACATCGAGGTGGTGGAGACCATCAAGGAGGGCAAGACGATTTACGCGCGGGACCGGAAGGGGTAGCGAGCGATGATGTCGATGCGGGGAACGACGGCGCTCGCGCTGCTGCTCGCGTTCGCGGCGTGCTCCGCCGCCGCCGGCGATCGGGCGGCAACGGTGACCGGGACCGTCACGTACCGCGAGCGCGTCGCGCTGCCGCCGACCGCGGTGGTGACGGTGAAGCTGGTCGACGTGTCGCGCGCGGACGCCCCCGCCGAGGTCCTCGGCGAGCAGAGGATCGAGGCCGGCGGCAAGCAAGTCCCCTTTGCGTTCGCGATCGCGTACGACCCTTCGCGGATCGAGCCCGGCCACGACTACGCCGTGCAGGCGCGCATCGAGGACGGCGGCAGCTTGCGCTTCATCAGCGATCGCCGCTACCCGGTGCTCACGCGCGGTGCGCCGACCGAGGTCGAGCTGGTGCTGAAGGCCACCGGCGCGCCGGCGCCCCGGTGAGGCAGCGGCGCGGACGCGGCGGGACCTCACGAAACGCGAACGCCGCGCGTCCTGACGTACGATGCCGAGCCGAACGCGATCCCGCGCCGCCGCCCTGGCGCTGCCACCCTTCGAGCGCGTGCTCGAGGAGCACGGTCGCGCCGTGCTGCGCTTCTGCGTCGCCGAAGCCGGGCCGCAGCGCGGCGAGGACTGCTTCCAGGAGACCATCCTCGCCGCGCTCGACGGCTACGCCACGCTGCGCGACGCGGGGGCCGTGCGCGGCTGGCTGCTGACCATCGCGGCGCGCAAGGTCGTCGACCAGCACCGCGCCCGCGAGCGCGCGCCCGAGCCGGTCGCGGACGTGGACGTCCACGCCACCGCGGGCACGGAGCCGGCGCACGACGGGGCGCTGTGGGCGCGCGTCGCGCGCCTGCCCGAGAAGCAGCGCCGGGCCGTGACCCTGCGCTACGGCGGCGATCTGTCGCACCGCGAGATCGCGGTCGTCATGGAGACCAGCGAGGACGCGGCGCGGCGCAACGTCTTCGAGGGTCTCGCCCGCCTGAGAAAGGAGCTCGCCGGTGGCTGAGCGCACCTCACGTTCGCGGCGCGCGGCGCGTCCCACGGACATGACGAACACGAGGACGACGAACGACGACCTCGACGCCGGGATCGCGACTCTGGCGACGGAGCTGCGTGCGCACGCGCTCGCCGCCGACGCACTCGACGAGACGCGCTTCGCACGCCTGCGCGATTGCGTCGCCACGCGAGCGCTCGAGCGCGGCCTCGCCGACGTCGCGATCGCATGCCACGATTCGCCGCTCGGCCGCATCGTGCTCGGTGCGACCGAGAGCGGGCTGGTTCGCGTCGGTCTGCCGGTCGAGAGCGAGGACGCGGTGCTCGACGAACTCGCGGCGCGCGTCTCGCCGCGCGTCCTGCGGGCGCCGCGCACGGTGCTCGACGACGCGCGCCGCCAGCTCGACGAGTACTTCGCCGGACGGCGGCACGAGTTCGCGCTGGCGCTCGACTGGCGCTTGACGGCTTCGTCGGCTTCGCCCTCCACGAAGGGACGAGGACGCGACGGGCGTCCTCGTCCGGCGACCGGCTTCCGGCACGCGGTGCTGTGCGCGACCGCCGCGATCCCGTTCGGCAGCACCGCGACCTATCGCGAGATCGCCGCGCGCGCCGGCAGCCCCGCCGCCCACCGTGCGACCGGCAGCGCGCTCGCGTCGAACCCGCTGCCGATCGTGGTGCCTTGCCACCGCGTGCTGCCTTCGGGCGGCGGTGTCGGGCAGTACCGCGGCGGCACGGAGGCCAAGACGCGGCTGCTCGCGCTCGAGGGGGCGGTGTGAGCACGGCGCTGGTCACGCTCGAGGGGGCGGTGTGAGCACGGCGCTGGTCACGCCCGAGGGTCGCTCGACTCCAGCCGAACGATGCGGCGCGCGCCCCCTGTCGGTGCTGCGTCTCGCGCCGCACTTCTACCGGCCGGGTGACTGGCCGGTCGCGTACGATCCCGTCGGCGGCATGCAGAACCAGGTCTGGCAGGCGACGCGCGACCTCGACGCCGCTGGCGTCCGGCAGACGGTCGTGACGACGTTCATCCCCGGCTGCGAGCGCTCGTGCCGGCCGTTCGCCGCGACCACGCTCGACAGCGTCGGTCTCGACCTGCCGGAGCGTCTCGCGCCGTCGCTGCTGTCCGCGTCGTGGAGCGCTTTCCTGCTGCCGAGCCTCGCGGCACGGGTGCGCGCGCACGACCTGGTGCACGTCCACCTCGACCACTCGATCTGGTGCCGTCTGCTGGCGCTCGTCGCGAAGCGCGCGGGCAGGCCGCTCGTCGTCACGCTGAACGTTTCGCTGCTGAGCGACGGCGCCGCGACCGGCTGGGAGGCGACGGTGGCACGGCTCGAGGCGCGAACGCTGCGCGCGGCCGACCGCATCGTCGCCCTGACGCCGCGCCAGCGCGACGCCGTCGGTGCACGCGTGCCCGGAACGCGGCCGCGCATCCGCGTCGTTCCCGACGCGGTCGATCCGGCGCCGTTCGCAGCGCCGCCGCCCGCGGACGCGATCGCGGCCTTCCGCGCCCGGCACGGCATCCCGGACGGACGGCGCGTGGTCGCGTACGTCGGCCGCATCAGCGACGAGAAGGGCTGGCGCGATCTGCCGGTCGTCGCCGAGCGGCTCGCGCGCGACGGCGTCTTCCTGCTGGTGTGCGGCGACGGCCCGCGGCGTGCCGAGCTGGAGGCGCTGCTCGACCCACGCGCCCGCGGCGTGCGCTGGACGGTCACCGGCTTCGTGTCGCAGGGCGCCGTCCGCGCAGCGCTGACGCTCGCCGAGGTGGTCCTCCTGCCGTCGCGCCGAGAAGCCTTCGGCAGCGTGCTGCTCGAGGCGATGGCCGCGGGCGTGCCTTCGGTCGCGTACACGGTCGGTGGCGTCGCCGACGTCGACGGCGGCTCGGGTGCGATCGCCCTCGTGCCGCCGGGGGACACCGCGCGCCTGGTCGCGGCGGTCACGGCCCTGCTGCGGGAGCCGTCGTCACGCGAGGCGCGCGTCCGGGCGGGCCTGGCCCGCGTGCAGGCGTTCCTCGCGGCGGACGTGCGCGACGGGATGCTCGCGCTGTACCGCGAGCTGGTGTCCGGATGACGACCGCACGCCGACGACCGGCGGCCTTGCTGGCGCGGGCGCCGGCCGAGCTCGGGGCGTCGGGCATCGCGGCGTTGCGCCTGACGGTACGCCCGCTCGCGGAGGCGGCCGACCTCGCGCGCTGGCGGGACGCTTGCGTTGCGCGGCTCGTCGAGCGGGCGCACGCGCGCGTCCCGTTCGTGCGTCGCCTGCTCGAGCGGGGGGGCGTCACGCCGCGCGACGTCCGATCGGTGAGCGCGCTCGCGGCGCTGCCGGTCACGAGCCGGCGCGACGTCCAGGAGGCAACCGTCGTCGACCGCACGGCGTGTGACGTCGCCGCCGAGTGGCTGCTCGATCGCTCGACCAGCGGCTCGACCGGTGAGCGCGTGACCGTCAAGCGCACATGGGTGGAGGAGCGCCTGCTGAACGCGTTTCGCTGGCGCGCGCTGCGCGACTACGGGTACCGGGCGCGCGACCGGCGCGCACAGGTGCACTTCCTGAGCGGCGAGGATCCACGCGACGACCAGTCGCTGCAGCGGCTCGCGCAGCGGCTCGGGCTGCTGCGGCGCCGGGTCTTCGACGCGATCGGCGACCCGGCCCTCGCGGACGGCGTCGCCGCCTTCGGGCCGGACGTCGTCACCGGCATGGCGAGCGCGCTCGCGCGGCTCGCCGACGCGCTGGACGTGCGGGGGAGCCGTGTGCGGCCGCGCTTCGTGGTCTCCGGCGGCGAGCTGCTGACGACGCCGCTGCGCGATCGCATCGCGCGGCTCGGTGCGCCGATCCACGACACTTACGGGTGCAACGAGGTGAACCTGATCGCCTGGCAGTGTCCGCGCGGCGCCGGGACGTACCACGTCTGCGACGACGCGCTGTTGCTCGAGGTGCTCGGGCCCGACGACCGTCCGGTCGCCGTGGGCGAGCCGGGCGAGGTCGTGGTGACGAGCCTGCACGCGCACGCGATGCCGGTGCTCCGCTACCGGCTCGGCGACGTCGCGGTGCGCGGCCCCGACCGCTGCCCGTGCGGCGCGCCGTTCTCGACCCTGCTCGCGATCGGCGGCCGGACGTTCGACACGTTCCCGCTCGAGAACGGCGTCGCGCTCCACCCGTGGGAGATCCTGGCCGCGATCGACGCGCAGCTCGGCTGGGTCCGCAGCTGCCAGATGGTGCAGACGGCGCGCGACGCGATCGAGCTGCGCGTCGTGCCCGCGGCCGAGGCGTCGCCGGCGGTCGTGGGTCGGATGGAGGACGCGGCGCGGTCGGCGCTCGCGGGCCGCGCGCGCTTCGCGGTGCGGCTGGTCGAGGCGATCGAGGCCGCTCCGTCGGGCAAGGCGCGGCCGTTCGTCGCGCTCGGCGGGGCGGACAACGCCGGGACGATCGCGTAGCGGGGCCCGTGCGCGGCGTTCCGGTCGCGTCGTGCTAGCGTCGGACGGTCGCCGCCGCGGCCGGGAGGAGCATCGCATGATCACCGTCCACCATCTCGAGAACTCGCGCTCGCAGCGCGTGCTCTGGCTCCTCGAGGAGCTCGCGATCCCCTACGAGATCCGCCGCTACGCGCGCGATCCGAAGACCATGCTGGCGCCGCCGGAGCTGCGCGCCGTGCACCCGCTCGGCAAGTCGCCGGTGATCGGCGACGGCTCGCTGGTGCTCGCCGAGTCCGGCGCGATCCTCGAGTACCTCGTGGACACCTACGGCAACGGCCGCCTGAAGCCTGCGGCGGGGACGCCGGAGCGCGTGCAGTACCTGTACTGGATGCACTACGCGGAGGGTTCGGTGATGCCGCCGCTGCTCTTCAAGCTGGTGTTCGACGTCATCGAGAGCGCGCCGATGCCGTTCTTCGTGAAGCCCTTTGCGCGCGCGATCGCGGGCCGCACGAAGAGCACGTTCATCCAGCCGCAGGTCGCGCTGCACCTCGACTTCATCGAGGCGGAGCTCGGCAAGCGCGAGTGGTTCGCGGGCGACGAGTTCACCGCCGCGGACGTCGCGATGAGCTTCCCGCTCGAGGTCGCGGCGGGACGCGCCGGCCTCGACCGCTCGCGTCCGCGGACCATGGCGTTCCTCGATCGCGTCCATGCACGGCCGGCCTACACGGTCGCGCTCGAGAAGGGCGGGCCGTTCGAGGTTCTGAAGTAGCCACGGCCGTCGCGCCGCGCTTGAGCGAGCGCGGCGAAACCGCGAGGATGCCGAGTCATGCCATCCGTCCACGCGGTCCTCTTCGACTTCGGCGGCGTCTTCATGGACTCGCCCTTCGCCGCCGTGCGCGCTTTCGGAACGCAGAAGGGCATCGCCCCCGAGCGCGTCCTCGAGCTGATCTTCGGCGCCTACGACACCGACACCGACCACCCGTGGCACCGCCTCGAGCGCGGCGAGCTGTCGCTCGCGGACGCGCGCGAGGCCATCCTGGCGCTCGGCGAGCCCGACCACCGCATCGACCTCTTCGAGGCGCTGGGCTCGCTGATCCGCGCGAACGTTCGCGACGACGTGATCGAGCTGGTGCGCGACACGCGGGCGCGTGGCGTCAAGACCGCGATCGTCACCAACAACGTGCGCGAGTTCGGCGACGGCTGGCGCTCGATGCTGCCGGTGGACGAGCTGTTCGACGTGGTGGTCGACTCGGCGCACGTCGGCGTGCGCAAGCCCGACCCGCGCATCTTCCAGCTCACCCTCGAGCGCCTCGGCGGGGTCGCGCCGCAGGGCGCGGTGTTCCTCGACGATTTCCACGGCAACGTGTCCGCGGCCGAGCGCCTCGGCATGCGCGGCATCCTGGTCGAGGAGGACCACCGGCCGGCGATGCGGCTGCTGCGCGCGATGCTCGAGTAGCTCCCGCTACCGCACGAGGCCGCGGCCGGTCGCGAGCGGGACGTCGAGCGCGTCGAGCATCCCGGCCGGTGCTGTGCACACGAACGGGATGGCGTTGACGATGCGCGCCGCGGCGGTGGTGTTGCCGCCACCCGCGGCGCTCCCTTCCTCGTCCTCGGGGTCGAACGTGACGGTGAGGTTCGGGCGCCCGGTGAGCTTGACGCCGTGCGCGCCGTCGCCCTTCGGCACCGGCCACTCGGGAACGATGTCGTTCACGATGCGCGTCACATGGTCGACCACCAGCAGCGGCCGCCCCTTCACGATGCCCTGGATCTCGAGGCGGAAGGCGCCCATCGTGCCCGCCTCGAAGCGGCCCAGCTTGGTCTCCACCGTGCGCGGCAGCGCGCGCTTGTCGAGCGTCTCGCGGATCTCGTCGAGCTCGAGCCCGAGCCCGCGCGCCATGAGGCGGATGGCGCCGCCCCACACCATGGTCGGCACGCCGGGGATCAGCATGGGCGGCGTCGCGTCCATCGGCTGGCCCATGCCGACGAGGTTCCGGACCGCCTCCTCCTGGGCGTAGCTCGAGTAGTTGAACAGCTCGAAGGCGCGGATCTCGTCGACGCGCTCGCAGAAGCCCGCGAGCAGGACGGGCAGGATGTCGTTGACGAAGCCGGGGTCGACGCCCGAGACGAACACCGACGCGTTGCCCGCGGCGCACGCGGCCCCGATGCGCTCGCGCAGCTCGTCCGGCGCGGACGTCGGGTCGTAGAGCGGGTAGACCGACGTCGACACCACGTTGAGCCCGGCGCGGAGACAGCGCTCGATGTCGTCGATCGCCTCGGTCGGGCGGAAGTCGCCCGACGCGCAGTAGGCGACCGCGTCCGCGCCCGACGCGAGCGCCGCCGCGACGTCGCTGGTCGCGCGCACGCCGGTCGGTGGGCGTCCGCACAGCTCGCCCGCGTCCTTGTCGACCTTGGTCGGATTCGAGACCACGACGGCGGCGAGCTCGAGCGCCGGATTCGAAAGCACGATGCGCAGCGCCGGCACGCCGACGTTGCCCGTTCCCCAGACGATCACGCGATGAGGCATGGCGCGCACCCTAGCGCCGCAGGCGCATCAGAAGCCAGAGCACGAGCGCCGGCGCGCCCAACGCGACCGACGCGTAGACGAGGTACATCGGCATCGTGATGCCCTCGCGCAGCCCGTGCGTGAGCGGGAAGCCGATCAGGTTGGCTGCCACCAGGACGATGTAGGCGATGCCCATCGGCACGGCCCACGCCTTCAGGCGGTAGGCGCCGCTCACCCAGACGATCATGTAGACGCCCAGCAGGGGTGCGAGCACCCACATCGCGGGGCCCGTCAGGTGGAAGCCGAAGAACACCAGGCCCGAGCCGGTGCCGAAGGGCTTGCCGAGGTTCATCAGCGCGCGCAGCCCGATCAGGACGGCGACGACGCGCAGCACGAGGAGCGAGCGGTCACGGCTGGGGTCGGTCATGGCCGGCGAACATCGAGGGCGCGTGCGGCCACGTCAAGCGCCGGGCACGTCGCGCGAGCGCCCTGCGTGCGGGCGTGGTGGTCGCGCGTCGTGCGTGCGCGCAGCGGCGCAGCGGTGGCGCCTGCCGCGAAGGCGACCGGGAAGGCGCTACCGCGAAGGCGACCGGGAAGGCGACCGGGAAGGCGACCGGGAAGGCGACCGGGAAGGCGACCGGGAAGGTGCGACCGGGAAGGTGCTTGCCCCGGCGCACGGGACGGAACTAAGGTCGCGCGCATGCGAAGCCTTCTCCGAACGCCCCCCGCGGCTCTCGCCGTCGCGGCGCTGCTCTCAACCGTCGCGCACGCGGTGGCGCCGACCCGGTCTGCCGCCGCGGAGAACCCGTACCCAGGCTACCGGAGCGGCATCTACGCCGATCCCGCCCGCTGGCTGTGCCGCGGCGACCGCCCGGGCGACGTCTGCGACCGCGACCTCGACGCGACGATCGTGCGCGCCAACGGCACGACGCGCCTCGAGCGCTGGCGCGCCGCCGCGAGCCCGAAGGTCGACTGCTTCTACGTCTACCCGACGATCTCGACCGATCCCGGCGGCAACAGCGACCTGGTCCCCGGCGAGAACGAGGAGCTGTACGTCGTTCGCCAGCAGGCGGCGCGTCTCGGCTCCGTGTGCCGCGTGTTCGCGCCCGTGTATCGCCAGGTCACGCTCACCGCGCTCACCGCGCGCCTGGGCGGTGTCGACATCCCGAGCGATCCGGCGCTCGCCTACGCCGACGTCGTCGACGCGTGGCAGCACTACGTCGCGAACCACAACCAGGGGCGCGGCGTGATCCTGATCGGTCACTCGCAGGGCGCCGGACACCTCACGGCGCTTCTGCGCAACGAGATCGACCCGCGGCCGGAGCTGCGCACGCTTCTCGTGTCGGCGATGCTGCTCGGCACCAGCGTTCAGGCGCCGGTCGGCGCCGACGTCGGCGGGGATTTCGCGAACCTGCCGCTGTGCCGCTCGGTGACGCAGACCGGCTGCGTGATCAGCTACTCGAGCTTCCGCTCCGACGAGCCGCCGCCGCCGAACTCGTACTTCGGGGTGTCGCGCGGTCCGGGGCTGCAGGCGGCGTGCACCAACCCGGCCGCTCTGGGCGGCGGCAAGGGCACGCTCGCGACGTACTTCCCGACGGTCGGCAGGTCGCTGCCCATCTTTCCCGCGCGCGAGGTCGACTGGCTCGATCCCGCGCTCGGTGTCGAGATCGCGACGCCGTTCGTCACGTTGCCCGGCTTCCTCGATGCCGAGTGCAAGGTCGACGCGAGCGGCTTCTCGTACCTCGCGATCGACGTGAACGGCGATCCGTCGGATCCGCGCATCGACGACATCACCGGCGCCGACATCACGCCGGAGTGGGGGCTGCACCTGGTCGACGCGAACGCCGCGATGGGGACGCTGGTGGACGTCGCGGGACGCCAGGCACGTGCCTGGTGCGCGCGCGCGCGCCGCTGCACGACCCGGCCGCTCGCGCGCCGCTGAGGTGCCGGCACGTCGCGCCACGGCTTGGCGCTTGGCGATGCGGCGCAAGCGATGCATGATCCGGCGATGTCCCCGAGGTTGTGCCCGGTCGTCCGCTCGTCGCTGATTCCGCTGGCGCTCGCGCTGCGCTTGCTCGCGCCAGCGCCGGTGTTCGCGGACCCGCCCCCGTCCGACGGGTCGAGCCGCGCGGCGGCGGGCGCGGCACTCTACGAGAAGTACTGCGCGCTCTGCCACGGCGCGACGGCGCAGGGCTACGCCGCCGACAACGCCCCGTCGCTGGTCACGCCGCAGTGGCTCTCGTCCGCGGACGATGCGTTCATGGTGAACAGCATCGCTCTCGGCCGCCCCGACACCGCGATGGCGGCCTACGCGAAGCAGGCGGGCGGCCCGCTCTCGGACCAGGAGATCGCCGACGTCGTCGCCTTCCTGCGCAGCCGCGGCCCGGCGTACGTGGCGCCGCAGCCGCACGCTCCGGGCAGCGCGCGCAAGGGGGCCGCGATCTACTCGTCGTCGTGCGCCTCCTGCCACGGCGACCGCAGCCGGCGCGCCGACGCGATCCACCTCGCGAACCAGACCTTCCTCGGCCTCGCGAGCGACGCCTTCCTGTACGACGGCATCGCGCGCGGCCGCGACGGCACGCCGATGAAGGCGTACGCCGGTGAGCTCGATCCCGAGGAGATCGCCGACGTCGTCGCGTACCTGCGCAGCTGGTCGAGCGGGCCGCCGCCGGCGCTGGTGCGCCCGCGCGGCGGTGCCGCGGAGGGGCCCATGGTCGTCAACCCGGACGGTGCGGCGCCGGAGTTCACGCTGCGCGACCAGACCTACGTCCCCGTCGACGAGGTGAAGCGCGCCCTCGACGAGGGCCGCCGCATGATCCTCGTCGATGCGCGCGTGCCGTCCGACTGGGAGCGCGAGCGCATCACCGGCGCGATCTCCGTGCCGTACTACGAGACCGCCGCGGTCGACCGCATCCCGAACGACGGCACCTGGGTGATCGCGTACTGCGCGTGCCCGCACCACGCGTCGGGCGAGGTCGTGACGGCGCTGCGCCGGCGCGGCTATCCGCACACCGCGGTGCTCGACGAGGGCGTGCTGGTGTGGAAGCAGCGCGGCTACCCGATGAGCGGCGCCGCGGTCGCGTCGAGCGCCGCCGGTCGGTGACGACGCGCCGACGGCGCCGCGTCGCTGCGGGGCAC
>VGTK01000091.1 GCA_016874715.1 Deltaproteobacteria bacterium
AGCTGGACGTCGCCGGTTCGATCCCGGTCGCCCGCTCTTCCCAGAAAGCCCCGTCCCGCGGGGCTTTCGTCGTTTACAGGCTCTGGGTTGCCTCGGCGCTCGTGGGGAAGGTTCCGGCAGGGTTCCGGCTCTCGATGCCTTCCGGAGCGATCTCGGAGGTCGTCTCCGAGGTCCTCGGAGGTTCTCCGAGGGCATCGAGCTGGGCGGGGTTCACCCTGGCGTCGCCGTACCTGGCCTCGATCATCGCGAGGGAGGTTCCGACTACTTTGCGGGCACCGGGCGGAGGGAGCCAAGCGCGGAATGTCCGATAACGCTGACGTTATGACAAAATCGCGGCTTTGTGCTTCCTGGTCGCCCGCGGAGCGCCTGACCCGTCAGACGCTCGAGCTCGGCCAGTGCCGCATCGGGCTCGACGATCTTGATCGTCGGCATGCCGAGCACTCGCGTCGTCTTCTAGTAGCGGCCAATGCCGTCGAGGAAGCCTGCTTCGGCTGGGCTGACGCCGAGCTCCGTACAGACGAGCCCGTAGATGCGTTCGGGGCGATGGCCGTTGAGAAGTGAAGCAAACAGCTTCAAGTTTCATTCTGCCGCTGGCCCCAGCCGCCTCAGCGCGACGACACCAAGACCCAGGACCGTCGCCTCACACGCAAACAGCATGGCAAGCATGAGGCTGGGCATGCCATCGACGGCCAGCGACAGGGCGCGCGCCGCAACGAAGCCACCCATGAGACAGATCTGGGCGGCCAGTCCCGGGCGAAACCAGCTTTCCCGCCCTGCACACAGCAGGAAGAAGGTGCCGGTGCCCAAGAAGAGGCCGCCGTACGCAGCGCGGATCTCCATGAGTCCGACCGGCGAAGCCCCAAACTCGACCATCGCCGCAAGGCGTTGGGGCGATGCGAGCGGCATCAGTGCCGAACCAATGAAGGTCAGCGCCGCAGCGAGCAGGGAAAGGCGAGGCAGATTCATGGCTCAGCGCTCCTTCCACATCGAGCCGGCTAAACTACGCGCCATCCTGATACGAGGCTTGCGCGGGTAGCGCCAGGGCCAGGATGGCGAGAGCCGCGGTCGCGCGCATCTGGTGGGCCCGGTTGAACATGACGATCTGCGCGCGCACCCGTACTGTGCGGGCGCGTTAGCAGAGTCGAGCCACGCTCGCGACGTCCGATAAGAGGGCATATGTACAAATCGCGGCTTTGTGCTTCCTCGCCGCCCCACGCGCGCGCGATCGGCATCCTGGCCGACACCCACTGCATGGGTCCGCGCGCGGAGGACCTCGCGGACGGAATCCTGCGGGCCTTCGACGGCGTCGATCTGATCCTGCACTGCGGCGATCTCGGCGGCCTCCCGGTCCTCGACCGTCTGGCGACCGTGGCGCCGGTCCTGGGAACGCGGAGCCCGGCGGATCCGGTCGACCCCGGAGGCCGTACGGTTGCTGCCGGGCGAGTGATCCATGCCGACGGTTTGCGGATCGGGGTCGCCTTCGACCTCGTGAACGAAGGTCTCGTGCGAAGCACCGAGGACGGTCTCCACTTCCCGGACGGCTCGGTTCGCGAACGACTCGCGGCGTACTTCGAGCAACCGGTGGACGTGGTGGCCTTCGGCGGCACCCATCGCGACGTCGTCGCCGTGCGCGACGGTGTCCTGTTCGTCAACCCGGGCAGCCCACGGTACCCCGCCGTCAAGCGCGACGGCGAGATCGGAACGGTCGCCCTGCTACGCCTGCGCGACGGGACCGCTCTCGTCGAGACCGTGCACGTGCGAGCCGCCTGACATGCCGCGCGCCGCCACGTCGTCGACCGGCGCAGCACGCGGGACCTTCGATCATCTGCCCGCCGACCTCCTCGCCTTCCTGACGGATCTCAAGCGTCACAACGACCGCGACTGGTTCGTGTCGCAGAAGGCGCGCTTCGAGAGCAGCGTCCAGACGCCCGTCCTGCACTTCGTCGAGGCGATGGCGCCGCGCCTGCGCGCGATCTCCCGCCATCTCCGCGCCGACGCGCGGAAGGCGGGCGGGTCGGTGTCGCGGATCCACCGCGATACGCGCTTCTCGCGCGACAAGCGTCCGTTCACGACGTACGTCAACGTCGAGTTCCGGCACGCGGCGGTCGAACGCGGCGAGCATGGGCCGAGCCTCTACGTCGGCATCCAGCCCGGCGGCATCATGATCGGGGGCGGGCTCTTCCACCCGGACGGTCCGAGCGCACTCGCCGTCCGCAAGCACATCGCCGCGAAGGGAAAGGCCTGGCTCCGCGTCCGGGACGATCCGACGCTTCGGGACACGTTCGGCGGCCTCGCGGGAGACCGCCTCTCGCGCCCACCTGCCGGATTCCCCGCCGATCATCCGCTCGTCGACGATCTCAAGCGGAAGGACTTCGTCGTCTACCGTACGCTCGATGCCGGCGCGATCGCGCGACCCGGGTTCATCGACGAGGTCGACACGACGTTCCGCGCCGCGGCGCCACTCATGGCGTTCGTGTGCGCCGCGCTCGATCTCCCATTCTGAGCGAGCGCCCGTCAGCGACGCCTGCCCCGGACACGCGGGGCCCATTGGAGAGCTGCGATGGTTCCACGTCCGCGCACCGTCCACACACAAGACGGCCTCACCCTTCACCTGGTCGACGTCCCGACCGGAGGGACGCCGTGCCTGCTCCTGCACGGGTTCGGGCACGAAGCGCACGTCTGGGACGATTTCGTTCCGTTCGTCGTCCCGTGGCTGCGGCCGATGGCCCTCGACTTCCGTGGGCACGGCGAATCCGACTGGGATCCGCAAGCTCGTTACGACCGCGCCACCCTCGTCGCGGACGTGCGGGCCGTGCTCGACGCGCTTCGGCTCGAGCAGGTGGTGATCGTCGGACACTCCCTCGGGGGGGAGGTCGCGACGTGCTTCGCCGCGACGGAGCCCGACCGCGTCCGCGCCCTCGTGCTGGTCGATACGGGTCCGGAGCTCAACCGCATCGGAGTCGACCACATCCGCGCCGACACGGCCGCGTCCCCTCGCGTCCACCGCACGGTCGACGACTACGCGCGGCACCTCGCGGATCGCCACGTCCTCGCGCGTCCGTCCACCCTGGCTCGCCTCGCGCGCCACGGCGTCCGCCGGCGAGACGACGGGTTGCTCGAGCGACGGGTCGATCCGACGTTCGAGCGCGGCTCGCGTCGCTGGCGACCCCGGGGAGTCGTGACGGAGAGTCGCTACGTCGAGCCGACGCTCTGGGACGCCCTCGGACGGATCCGTTGCCCCACGTTGGTGGTGCGCGGGGTTCGCTCCGGAATGCTGGCGAAGGACGTCGCGGAACGCATGCCGCGCGTGCTCCGTGACGGCCGACTCGTCACCGTACCGCTCGCAGGCCACGTCGTGATGGTCGACAACCCCGAGGGCTTCGGCGAGGAGGTCTCGTCGTTTCTCCGGCGATCCGTCGCCCGCTGGGCCCGCTGACGTTATGACAAAATCGCGGCTTTGTGCTTCCTGGTCGCTCGGCGCGCTGCTGACCTTCGCCTGGCTCGCGCGCACGGTTCGCCGCGGCTGCGGCTCGGTGGTCACGCCGCTCGCGACCACGTTCGCGATCGGCATCTTCGCCGTGTCGCACTACCTCGTTCGCTACGGCTCCGAGCTCAAGCCGTACTCGTGCGACCTGCTGGCGGCGACCGTCGTGCTCGCACTCGCGGCGGTCTGGCTCTGCGACGACGCGCGGCGGGAGGCCGCTGCAGACCGCTGGCTCTGGCTCCTCGCGCTGGTCACAGCACCCCTCCTCCTTCTGTCGTACCCGGCGGTGCTGGTGTTCGGCGCCGCGGGCCTCGCGCTGGCGCCGCGCCTCGTGCGGCGTGGGCCGTCCGGGTCGTGGCGCGCGAGTGCAGCGCTGTGCGGTGCGCTGCTCGTGGGCTTCGCGGTGTCGTACGGCATCGTCGGTCGGCTGCAGCGCGCCGCGGCGAACCAGGGCGTCGGCTATCTCGAGACCTTCTGGGCCGAGGCGTTTCCGCCCACGCGCCCGCTCGCCTTCCTCGGCTGGCTCGTCCAGACCCACACCGGTCTCGCGTTCGCGTATCCGAACGGCGGGCGCAACGGCGGCAGCACGGCGACCACCATCCTGTTCTGCGTCGGCGCCTGGGTGCTGGCGCGGCGGCGTGACGCGGTGCCCGAGGAGCGTTCGATCTGCCGCTCGATCCTGCTGCTCCTGATGATGCCGCTCGTGGTCGGCGTCGTGGCGGCGGCGCTGCGCCTCTACCCGTACGGCGGCCACCTGCGCTTGACGCTGTACCTCGCGCCGTCGGTCTGCCTGCTCGCCGGCATCGGCCTCGAGCGCGCGCTGCGGGCGTTGCCCAGGGAGTCCTGGCGCGCGGTCGCGCCGCGCGTCGCGCTGGTCGCGCTGCTCCTCGCGGGGATCGGCGACGTCGTCGCCGACGTGGCGCGGCCGTACCGCGACCGGCGGCACGCCGACATGCGGCACGCGATGGCCGAGGTGGCGTCACTGGCCGGAGGCGACGGCCGGGTCGTCAGCCTGCCTTCGCTCGACGAGGTGCGGGCTACCGACGGGCTGGGATCGAACTACGAGTGGTACCTGCGCACGCGCGCGCCGGGCGTCGTGCGCTGGGGCGGCCACGTCGGCGGCGACGACCTGCGCGTCGGTGCCCGCATCGTCGTCGTCGCGCCGTCCGCCGGTGACGGTCGCGACGATCCGCCCGCGCTGGTCGCCTGGCGCGCGCGGCATCCCGAGCTCGAGGCGGTGGATCGTCGCGCGTACTGTCTCGGCGCGCGCTGCTCCGAGGCGCTCGTCGTGGCCGTGCTCCACGCGCCCGGGCGGGCTCGAATCGATGGTCTGCATCCAAGTCCGTCTTCGATCTTCGCCGTCGATGTCTCGACTGCGTACAGGGTAGTCGGTACAAAATAATCTTGACTGCCGACTTGATCGGCACCACGCGCGCGTGGCACCACGTGGCGTCCGCGTCGCGACCTTGCGTCAAGCATTCGTCGCGACCACGTCTTCACCCAGGAGCCACGGAATGCCCGCGTCGATCCTCCTCGTCGAATCCGCCCGGGAAGCCGCCGCGGCGGTCGCCGGAACCCTCGCCGGTCGCTGTCACGTCGTCGTTCGGGACACGCTCGCCGGTGCTCTCGACGTGCTGCAGGTCGAGCCGTTCGATTGCGCGCTGCTCGCGCAGCCGCTGCGCGATGCGCTCGACCTCGACGGGCTGCGTGCCCTCGTCGCGCGCCACGACGCCCTGCCGGTGGTGGTGCTGGCGGCGCGCGGCTCGGAGGACGTCGCGGTCGCGGCGATGAAGCTCGGCGCCGCCGACTACGTCGTCAAGCGAGCCGGCTTCGAGCTCGACCTGCCGCGTCTGGTCGCGGACGCGGTCGGGCGCGGCGCGCTGCGCGGTGCTCTCGAGCACGCGAGCGGCGCCGCGCAGCGCACCGAGCTGTCCGCGGCGTTGCGTGAGCGGCTCCGCACGGCGGGCATCGTCGGCGAGAGCGATGCGCTGGTGCAGACGGCGCTGCTCCTCGAGCGCGTCGCCTCGTCGGGTGCGCCCGTGCTGCTCGAGGGCGAGACCGGGACCGGCAAGGAGCTGATGGCGCGCGCCCTCCACCTGTGGAGCGATCGCGCACGCCGCCCGTTCGTCGCGCAGAACTGTGCGGCGATCGCCGACGGGCTGCTCGAGAGCGAGCTGTTCGGCTGCGCCCGCGGAGCCTACACCGGCGCCGACCGTGCACGACCGGGGCTGTTCGAGGAGGCGCACGGTGGGACGCTCTTTCTCGACGAGATCGGCGAGGCTGCCCGCGAGACGCAGGCGAAGCTGCTGCGCACGCTCCAGGAGGGCGAGATCCGGCGCGTCGGCGAGAGCGCCACGCGCCGCGTCGACGTGCGCATCGTCGCGGCGTCGAATCGCGATCTCGAGCAGGAGGCGCGCGGCGGTCGCTTCCGCCTCGACCTCTATCACCGGCTGAGCGTGGTGCCGGTTCGCGTACCGGCCCTGCGCGAGCGCCGGGGGGACGTACGCCTGCTGCTCGAGCACTTTCTCGATGCGTACGCGCGCCGCGCGGGCCTGCCCGTACCGCGGGTCGACGCCGACGCCTGGCGCATCCTCGAGTCGTACGCCTGGCCGGGGAACGTCCGCGAGCTGCAGAACGAGAGCTTCCGTCTGATGCTCGCGGCGTCCGACGGCCGCATCACGGCAGACCGCGTCTCCGTGTCGATCCGTGGCCACGCGGCACGCCGGCAGACGAGCGAGCGCTCGCTCAAGGAGATCCTGCGCGACGTCGAGTCGGCGACCATCCAGGCGCGGCTCCGGCAGCACGGCTACCAGCGGGCGATCACCGCGCGTAGCCTCGGCATCACGCGCGAGGGCCTGTGGCTCAAGATCCGCCAGCTCGGTTTGCAGCTGCCGCGCCGTGGCTCGCTGCAGGAGTCGTGACGGCGCCGAGCATGACGCGACGCTCTGGGTGCCGGACCGTGTGCGGGGGCCATGGATGCAGTCCACCCATCGGGTGCTCGCGAGGATGGCAGGGTGTCACTTGGTGCTTGACCCACCACGCGGGACCCTGGTAGCTTCTGGCGGCGCGCGATGCGCCGGTCCGAGGAGATGGTTCCGTGCCTGCCAGAGTCGTCTGTAACCTTCTTCTGGGAATTCTCAGCGACGGCAGGCCTCGTCACGGCTACGCCCTCGCGAAGGACTACGAGCGGCGCACGGGCCTCACGCTGAGCGCCGGCAGCGTGTATCGCGAGCTGCGTGCCCTCGCCGAGAGCGGCCACGTGCGTACCGTCGACAACGCCGCGGGGGCGGATCCGCGGCGCCTGCCGCACGAGATCACCCGGCGTGGCCGCGACGCCTTCGAGGAGTGGTTCGCACGCACGCCCGAGGTCAGCATCGGCACCGACGGCGAGCTCGCGGCCCGCGTGACGTTCCTGCCCGACGTCGACCGAGCGCTCGCGTCGCGGGTCGTCGAGCGCTTTCGCATCGGCTACTGGATGCTCGCCAAGTCCCTCGAGCACGAGCTCGAGGAGTGTCTGCGCGTGCACCAGGTGGACGGGCCGGTCGCGCCGCACCCGATCCTGATCCATCGACGTCTCCGCCTCGTCGAGGCGGAGCTCGAGTTCCTCGACGAGGTGCGCCGCCGCTATGCGCTCCCGGTCGGCGTCACGGAGCCTGCCGCCGAGAGCGCGCCGGTCGTTCCCGCCAAGATCGCGTGAGCGCCGCGTGGCGCCGCCGGTGATCGAGCTCGTCGGGGTCGCGAAGGACTACGGCTCCGGCGCCTCGCGACGATCGGCCCTGGCGGGGATCGACATCACGATCGCCGAGGGGGAGTTCGTCTCGATCATGGGCCCGAGCGGCTGCGGCAAGACGACGGTGCTGAACCTGGTCGCTGGCTTCGACGCGCCCACGCGCGGCGAGGTGAAGGTGCTCGGTCGAAACCTCGCGGACATGCGCGAAGCCGAGCGCTCGCGCCACCGCGCCCGGCACGTCGGCTTCGTGGTGCAGAGCTTCGACCTGCTGCCGCGCTTGACGGTAGAGGAGAACGTGACGCTGCGCCTCGGCTCGATCGGGGTGTCCGGTCGCGTCGCGATCGACCGCTCCCGCCGGCTGCTGCGCGAGGTCGGCATCGACGAGACGCTGTGGAGACGTCACCCGGGGGAGCTGTCGGGCGGCCAGCAGCAGCGCGTGGCCGTCGCGCGCGCTCTCGTGGCGGAGCCGACGATCGTGCTGGCCGACGAGCCGACGGGCAACCTCGACTCGACGACCAGCGCGGTGGTGCTCGACCTGCTGCGTGCGCTCAACGTGCAGCGCGGCACGTCGGTGGTCATGGTCACGCACGACCACTTCGCCGCCGGGTACGGACATCGCACGCTCGAGATGGTGGACGGCCGCATCGTGCTCGAGATCGGCCTGCCGCGGCATGCCGTGCGCTCGAGCGCGCCGCTGCCGTTTCTCCGCACGTGAGCACGTGAACCGGCTGTCCCTCGCCTGGGTTCACGTCCGCTCCGAGCTCGGGCAGCTGGTGGCGGCGGTCGGCGTGATCGCGCTCGGTGTCGGCCTCACCGGCGGCATCCTGCTGGCGAACGAAGCTCTGCTGCGCGGCGCCCGCGCGTCCGCGGCGGCGCTCGCGGGGCGTGCGCAGCTGCAGGTGCACACGGCGAGCGGCGGCCTGCTCGACGAGGGGGTCCTCGAGCGCGTCCGTGCGGTGCGCGGCGTCGGTGCTGCGGCTCCGCTGCTGCTCGGCACCGTCAACGCAGGTCGTGGCGACACCGAGCGGCTGGGCGTCGTCGGCGTCGACCTGCTCGACGATGCGACCATTCGCGTCTACCGGTCGAGCCGGGGCACTGCTTCGCTCGACGATCCGCTGCTCGTCCTGAGCCAGCCCGACTCGGTGCTGGTGCCGGCCGCGTTCGCGCGCGACCGCGGCATCGCGCTCGGCGACGTGCTTCGCGTGGACGCGCCGAGCGGACGTCGCGCGCTCACCGTGCGCGGTCTGCTCGAGGACGGCGACGTGAGCGACGCGTTCGGCGGCGCGTTTCTCGTCCTCGACCTGTTCGCCGCACAGCAGCTGCTCGCGGCGGGCACGGGCGTGTCGCAGATCGACGTCGCCGTCGCACCCGGGGCCGACGAGGCGCAGGTGGCGCGGGAGCTGCGCGCGGCGGTGCCGCCCTTCGTCGCCGTCGAGTCGCTGCGCGCGAGCGAGGGCGCGCTCGAGAAGACGGTCGCGGGGCTGTCGGTCATGCTGACCGCGATCGCGGCGATCGGGCTCGCGCTCGGCATCCTGATCACCAGCAACCGTCTGTCGACGCTCTACCAGCAGCGCTCCTCGGAGATCGGCATCCTGCGCGGCATGGGCTACACGCCGGGCCGCGTCATGGCGGACCTGCTGGTCGAGGTCGCGACCTTCAGCTCGCTCGGCGTGCTGCTCGGCCTGCCGCTCGCCGAGCTCCTGGCGCGCGTGATGGTGCGACCGGTCGCCGAGATGGTCGCGCTCAGCTCCTCGCAGGTGATCGCCCGTCCCGTCGTGGTGGCACGCGCTCTGCCGCTCGCCGTCGCGGCTGGAGCGGGGCTCGCGGTCGGGCTCGTGGCCGGGCTGTGGCCGGCGTACCGGGCGACCCGCATCCAGGTCGCGCAGCTCGGCGCCGCGCGTCGTGGTCGCGATCCGCGGCGCGACCCTCCGTGGCTGCGCCACGCGCGCTGGATCGTGCCCGCGGTGGCGGTGGCGGCGCTGCTCACCAGCGGTGGCTCGAGCGCGCGAGCGACCGTCGCGATGGTGCTGGTCTTCGTCGCCGGTGCCTTGCTGGTGCGGCCCATGGTGCACGTGGTGGGCCTGCCCCTCGGGCGGATCTTCGGACCCATCGCGGTCGCGGGCCTGCGCGACCAGAGCCGCGCGCCGAGCCGGCCGGTCGGTGCCGCACGGCTGCTGATGGTCGGCATCGCGCTCGTGGTGTGGATCGCCACGACCGGCGCGAGCTTCGAGCGCTTCGTGGTCGAGACCAACATGAGCACGCGCCGCGGCGACCTGATCGTCGACGGCGCGGTCGACATGCCGGCGACGGGCGAGAACGAGCCGCGGCTCGCCGAGGAGGTCCTGGCCGAGCTCGCGGCGATCCCCGGCGTGGTGCACGTCGGTGCAGAGACCTACGCGACCTCGCGCGATCCGGAGGTCGGCGTGGTCGCCGTGGACGCGATCCGGCTGCGCATCCCGGAGTTCGCAGGCTGGCGTCTGGCGCCGGGAGCCCTGCCCGACGCGCTCGAGCGCGTGGCGCGCGGCGGGGCGGTGCTCGCCGACGGCAACTTCGCCGAGCGCAACCACGTGCGGGTGGGGGACGACGTGCGCCTCACCTCGCCGACCGGCACCGTGGTGCTGCCGCTCGCCGGCATCACCAGCCCGACCTTCGTCTCGCCGGCGGGGGACGTGGTGGTCGCGCGCGACGTCTATCGCGACGCCTGGCGCGATCGCACGGTGAACCGGGCCTTCGTGCTGCTCGCGCCCGGCGTCGCGGTGGAGACGGTGCAGCAGGCCATCGTCGAGACGCTCGGCGCACGCTACCGGATGCGCGTGACCGACATGGCGAGCCACGCGCGCTGGATCGCCGACAGCGTGCGGCGCGGGTTCGCGTTCTCGGACGCGATGGCGCTGGTCACGCTCGTGGTGGTGCTGATCGGGACCAGCGACGCGCTCGCGGCGAACACCAGCGAGCGCGTGCGCGAGATCGGCACGCTGCGCGCGATGGGCTACACGCCGCGTGCGGTCGCGACCATGGTGCTGGTGCAGGCCCTCGCCATCGGGATCGCCGGGACGCTGCTCGCGGCGACGGTCGGGCTCGCGATGAGCGTTCCCTTCGTCACCTCCATCCTTCCTGCCGTCGTGGGCTGGCAGCTCGCGCTGTACCCGAGCTGGCGCGTCGTCGCCGTGGCCGCCGTGCTCGGCATCCTGGCCAGCGTGGTCGGCGGCCTGCTGCCGGCGCGCCACGCGGCGCGGCTGCAGATCGCGGCGAATCTTCGTTACGAGTAGGTCCGGTCACACCGTGTCCGTCCCCGTCGAGCTACCCAACGGGATCGTCGTGTCCGCGATCAACGCGATCGACGCCCGCGTACTTCACCACGAGGTCTTCGAGTCCGACCTCTACTGGCGGCACGGCATCACCCTGCACGACGGTGCGGTCGTGTTCGACGTCGGCGCCAACATCGGCCTTTACTCGATCTCGCTGAGCCGGCGCTTCCGGCGGCTGAAGATCCACGCCTTCGAGCCGATCCCACCGGTGTTCGACGCGCTGTGCGCCAACCGCTCCCTGTGCGGCGACGCCGAGCTGGTCGCGCACCCCTTCGGCATCGCGCGCGTGGACGGCGTCGAGCGCTTCGTCTTCGACCCGCAGATCTCGTACGCCGGCAGCTCGCACCTGCACGAGCTGCGTCGCGTCCTGCCACGCTCGGTGGGAGGATCGGTCAGGCAGCCGTTCGTGCCGAGCCGGTGGGTGTCCGCGGTCGTGGAGGAGCTCGTCGTGACGGGTCTGGTGCGCGAGGGGCGTGCCGTGCACGCCCTGCGCCGCATGCTCCGGAGCGCGCCGGGCCGGGCACTGCTGGTCGCCGGATGGCTCGCGCTCTACGGGCTGCTGGTCGTGCGACGCCTGGTGACGCGCTGCACCTTCGACTGCGAGGTGCGGCGCTTCTCGCGCGTCAAGCGCGAGCTCGGCGTCGCGGCGATCGATCTGGTGAAGATCGACGTCGAGGGGGCCGAGCTCGAGGTCCTGCAGGGCATCGACGACGCCGACTGGCCCGACATCGGGCAGCTGCTGGTCGAGGTGCACGACGTCGACGGTCGCGTCGACGTGTGCCGCGAGCTGCTGTCGTCGAAGGGCTACGCGGTCGCCGTCGAGCCCGACCCACGGCAGCTGCGCCGGCTGCTGCGCATCTACCAGCTCTACGCGCGGCGGCGCGGCGCGTCCGGCTGAGGTGGCGCCGCCGGGCAGCCGCGCTTGTCCGGTCGACAAAAGTCGCGAGAAGCAAGGGGGTGGAACGTCCCCGAGTCCAGACGGCGCTCGAGAAGATGCGGATCGCGATCGATCTCTTCGAGACCGCGGTCGACCTGCAGCGGCAAAACCTGCGACGTCGCCATCCCGATGCGACGGAGCGAGAGATCGAGGAGCGGCTGGGCGCCTGGCTCCAGGATCGACCGGGCGCGGAGCTGGGCAATGGGCAGGGCCGGCCCGCCCGCCGCTTCGACCAGGACGCGTGACCGCACTCGAGCGAGCGCTGATCCGCATCGACTCCGATCTCCGGCAGATCGATGTCGCCTTCGCCTTGATCGGCGGACTGGCCGTCTCTCTGCGGGCGGAGCCGCGCACCACGCGCGACGTTGACCTCGCAGTCGCCATCGACGATGACGATGCAGCCGAGGCCGTCATCCGTGGCTTGCTCGGCCTGGGCTATCGAGTGCTGCAGCAGCTCGAGCTCGGTCCGATCGCAGCTTCCCGAGCTGGACGTCGCCGGTTCGATCCCGGTCGCCCGCTCTTCCCAGAAAGCCCCGTCCCGCGGGGCTTTCGTCGTTTACAGGCTCTGGGTTGCCTCGGCGCTCGTGGGGAAGGTTCCGGCAGGGTTCCGGCTCTCGATGCCTTCCGGAGCGATCTCGGAGGTCGTCTCCGAGGTCCTCGGAGGTTCTCCGAGGGCATCGAGCTGGGCGGGGTTCACCCTGGCGTCGCCGTACCTGGCCTCGATCATCGCGAGGGAGGTTCCGACTACTTTGCGGGCACCGGGCGGAGGGAGCCAAGCGCGGAATGTCCGATAACGCTGACGTTATGACAAAATCGCGGCTTTGTGCTTCCTGGTCGCCCGCAGCGCGCGATCACGCTGATGCGAAGCTCCCCACATGGGGGTCGTTGACTAAATAACCAGAAGGGCCAAAATCCTTGAACTTGAGCAGAGCGTCGGCAACCTTTCCCACCACCCAGGTACCAGGATGAAAACTTCTCTCCTCATCGCGACGATCGCCGCCTTGGTTTGCTCGCCCGCCGCGACCGAAGCGGTCCATCCAGAACCTCCGCCAAAGCCCCGGAACACCCAGCCAGCCAGACCGGAAATTCGGAAGCACTCAAAGTTCCTCAAGCAACTCCTACGTGACCTGGCGCGGCGCGACAAAACCGCCGCGAGCAGCAACGGCATCGCCCGTGGGGACTACAATGGCGATGGCTTCGCCGATCTCGCGATTGGCATTCCCTCGGAAGACACGCCGGCAGAAACCGCCGCCTCGGGTGCCGTCGTGGTGATTTACGGTTCGGCGAACGGCCTCCGCCCGGAGGGCGACACCGGCGTGCCGGCGGCGCAGTTCTGGTCGCAGAACAGCCCCAGGATCCCCGGCACCAGCGAGGCGGGTGATCGCTTCGGGACAGCCCTCGCAGCGGGTGAGTTCAATGGCGACCCCTTCTCCGACCTGGCGATCGGCGTGCCGGGCGAAGATCTCACCGTCGGCACGAGCGCTAAATCAAACGCCGGGCGCGTGGTGATCATTTACGGCTCGCCCGCCGGGCTCGCGGCCAGCGGGAGCAACGTCGTCCGCGCCTCCCAATCCTTCGACCTCTTCGCCGCCAGCCTTTCCCTGATCAGCTTTGCCGAGTCTGTGGTGCCCGACAATGCAGGCCTCGGGCAATCGCTTGCCTGGGGTGATTTCAACGGGGATACCATCGGCGACCTCGCCATCGGCGCTCCCAATCTGGCCGTAAAATACCCCCGCGCATTCAACTTCTTCGCCGATACGGAATCCGGCGGAGTCTGGATCCTCTACGGCTCGCTGGGCAATGGACTGGAAACGCGGGGCAACCAACTCGCCACCGTCGTCGATATCCGCGAGACCACGGGATATCACTACGGCGCAGCGCTCGCCGGGGGCGATTTCAACGGCGACGGCGCGACTGACCTCGCCGTCGGTGTCCCGGACCAGAATATCGATTTCAGCGGGTTCGGCCCGCTCCAGCAGCGGTCCGGAGCCGTCGCCATCCTGCCGGGCCGGGCCGGCGTCGGCCTGGATTTCGGCCGCGGCTTCCAGATCTCGCAATCCACCAATGGGATCCCTTCCGACCCTCTGCCCAATGAGCGTTTCGGCTTCGCCCTCGCCGCCGGTGATTTCGATGGCGACGGCCGTGCGGAACTCGCCATCGGCGTCCCCGGCCAGGCGGGCGCCGAATTCGTGGTCAATGGCAACGACGCCAGCCTGCTCCGAGACGCTGGCGCCGTCCACGTGCTACGGAGCAGTGCGTCCGGCCTCCTCACGACCAACTCGCAATACTTCAACCAGACCGCGTTGTTTGGCAGCGGGAATGAGACGGGTGACGCGTTTGGCCGGGCGTTGGCCGCCGGCGATTTCAATGGCGACGGGCGGGCCGACCTCGCGATCGGGGTGCCCCGGGAAGACGTGGCCAGCGTCAGCAATGTAGGCGAAGTGAATGTGCTCTACGGCTCCGCGGTCGGCCTCTCGACCATCGCGGTGCGTGCCCCACAAAGCTTGCGCGACAGTCCCCTCCAGGCGGGCGCGGAATTTGGCCGCGCCCTCTCCGCCTGGAACTTTGGGCGGGATGAATTTGAGCGGCGGCCTTTCATCTCCGTGCCCATCCGGCGCCCCACTGCGGACCTCGCCGTGGGCGTGCCTCTCAAAGACGTGTCCGGGCAGATCGATGCGGGAGCGATGCACATCTTCTACGGATCCTACTTCGAGCGCGGTCTCACGCGCACCGGCGAGCAGGAAATCACGCAGGAGTCGCCCGGCGTCCCTGGCAGTTCCGAAGCCCGCGACCTCTTTGGTTCCGCCGGATACTAGAGCGCGGGTCGCGACCACCAGAGTGTGAGCGCGAGTTGATCAGGGGCGCACTGACTGACGCTCGGCTTTTCGCCCTCGTTACCAAGCCCCCGTTTTGATTTTGCCCTCGTTGCCCTCGTTACCAAGCTCCGGCTTGGTAACACAACCTTGCCACTGTATGCGCAGCCGCTATCGAGTCGTGGCCGCCGACCGCGCCCACTTCATCACGGCGACGGTCGTCGAGTGGCTCTCGGTCTTCACGACCGGCGCGTGTTGCGACACTCTGGTCCGCTCCCGTACTTTGCGGGCACCGGGCGGAGGGAGCCAAGCGCGGGATGTCCGATAACGCTGACGTTATGACAAAATCGCGGCTTTGTGCTTCCTGGCCGCCGAGGCGCCGACGGAGGGAGCCAAGGCCGAACCGGCGGGCTTGCCAGGAAAACTGCCGCCGCCGTTGCACGCAACGCCAGCCGTGTAAGCCTTCCCACCGATCCAAGATCGCCCGGCATCAGGACATCGGCCAAACAAGCGATGAAACGGGGGATGTTCACTGCAGCCCGCAGTCGGGGACGTGCGGCAAAGGTGGCCACCTGACATCGCGGATTCCGCCCCGCATCGGGTGGGGCTCCGTGGTTTGACTCGGCTGAGCTCAGGAGCTGCTGATTGCGGACCGTGACCATTTCTTCGCCAGCCAAACTGCATTGAACCCGAAAACTGAAGTTCAACCACGAATGGACACGAATGAACACGAATTCCAAAGGGGTTCTTTTCCGTCTGGGACAGAATGATTCGGGCCTGATTCGTGTTTATTCGTGTCCATTCGTGGTTGGAAAAGAACTGTAGGGTTCTATTTCGGAGTTCGAGTTGAAATGAAACTGTCGGCCTGGTCATTGAAGGGCACGGGAGCAATCGAAGGGTTGCCCGTGCCTCAGCCTCCGTTCGCGGTCTTCTCCGGATCCGAGCCGCGCTGGATCGAGGCCGCTCGGGTCAGCAAGGACGACGTTGCAGCGATCGCGGACGCGATGGAGCTGGAGTCGGAAGTGCGGGAGCAGTTGTGCAAAGACTCGCGCACGAACCGGGTGTTCATCGAGCAAGGCACGATGCTGTTGGAGTTTCCCTGTGCCGTGGATGTGGACACCGATCCCCATCCTTATGTCTCCATTCTGGCGCGACTCGATACCCTGGTCACGGTGCTGCGGAACCACGACGCCGAAGCGACGCGCCTGCATGAGAAATTGCGACCGCACCTTGAGGCCGGCGAGCCAGCCATGCAGGTCGTCGCGGCGCACCTTTTGGAGGGGCTCGTCGGCGACACGATGGAACTGTTCGCCGCCCTGCGCGCCGAGGCGGACGATCTCATGAGCCGCGTGCTGGCGGCCCCTTTGCGGGTGCCGATGAAGGAGATTCAAGGGATCAGCCGTCGTATCCAGCATGCGGCGCTCAGCGCGGAAGACCAGTTGTTCTCGACGGATTCCCTGATTGCGAACCTCGGTGGCGCTGACCAGTTCAAGAACCTGGTGGCGATGCTGGGGGTGATCCAGAAGCAGTTGGACCACGTGCTCAGCCTTGCCACGCGGCTCGCCGAGCAGCTTCGGTCCACGCACAACCACGCCGCGAGCGCGCGGGACGACCTCACCTCGGATCGCCTGCGGCTGCTGACCGTGATCTCGGCCGTGTTTCTGCCGCTGAACCTGATCGCCGCGATCTACGGCATGAATTTCGAGGGCGGCGCTGACCACCCTTGGAACATGCCCGAACTGCAGTGGCGTTACGGCTACTTTTTCGCTCTGGGCGTGATGGTGGCCATCACATGCGGCCTGCTGCTGTTCTTCCGGCGCCGCGGGTGGTTTGGCGGCGAACCGGAAGACGACGAATCCGGAAAGGGCGGGAAATAGACCCTCGCTGCGCAGCGAGGTGGTTTACAACTTCGAGCCTTTCCGCGGCGCGGTGCGGGAGGGCGATTGGAAGCTGGTCTGGAAGACACTGACTCCCGCGAGCGTTGAACCCGAATTCCGAAGTCCGCGTTGGAAATCGTTGGGAAATGACGAATGACGAATGCCAAATGACGAAAGCATGACGAAGCCCGAATTCGTTTCCTCGGGGGTATCCGGCGCCGTCGGCGAGTGAAAGAAACCCTCCGCGGGCAGAGGTCCTTTTCGTCGTTTGGGCTTCGTCACTCTTTCGTCATTCGTCATTTGAACTTCGGAATTCGGGTTGAACTCTACAACCTCGCCGATGATCCCGCCGAGAAGAACTGACCTGCCTGGGTTCTTTGGACCACTCAATTATTGAGAGTCGGCCCCTGTCGGCTGGGTTGTCGTGCTGACGTTCTCCGCCTTGAACTCGATCGGGGTCAAGTAGTCCAGGCTCGAGTGCGGCCGGACCTCGTTGTAGTGCTGCCGCCACGTCTCGATGATCGGCACGGCCTCGTGGCGGTTCCGAAACCACTCCATGCTCAGACACTCGCCGCGGAACTTGCCGTTGAAGCTCTCGTCGTGGCCGTTCTGCCACGGCTTGCCCGGGTCGCTCAGCGCGCAGTTGATTCCGGCGTCGGTCAGCCAGCGCAGGATCGCGTGCGAGACGAACTCCGGGCCGTTGTCGCTCTTGAGCGCGCGCGGCGCGCCGTGGACGCTGACGAGCTTGGCCAGCACCTCGATCACGCGCGCAGATCGGATGCCGCCCGCGACGTCGATCGCGAGCGCTTCGCGCGTGTACTCGTCGATCACCGTCAGGCACTTCAGCTGCTGGCCGTTCGCGCACGCATCAAACACGAAGTCGTAGGCCCAGACCTGGTTCGGTCCCGTCGGCGCGGTCGCCTTCGGCCGAGAGGCGGCCGCACGCCGCCGCGGCCGCTTCTTCGGCACCTGCAGCTTCGCGTTCCGCCACAGGCGATACGCGCGGTCGTTGCTCATCCGGTGACCGTCGCGGCCAAGGAACACCCGGATCCGCCGGTAGCCGTAACGTGGGTACTGCCGCGCGAGCTCGACCATCTTCGTCACAGCGGCGGCGTCCTTCGCCGCCTTCCTCGATGCGTAGCGGAGTCCCGACCTTGCCGTCCGTAGTAGCGCGCACGCTCGTCGCTGCGAGAGACCGCGCGTCGATGCGTACGCGACCTGCTCCCGTCGAGCGCACGCGCTCACCATTTTTTTGCGGCGATCTCCTTCATCACCTCGATCTCGAGATCGCGCTCGGCGACGAGCTTCTTCAGGCGGCTGTTCTCCTGCTCCAGCGCCCGCAGCCGCTTCGTCTCGTCCGCCGTCATCGTGCCGAAGCGCTTCCGCCAGACGTAGATCGTCTGCTCGCTCAGGCCATGCTTCTTCGCCACGTCCGCCACCGGGGACCGGTCGGCCTCCCGGAGGATCTTCACCATCTGCTCGTCCGTGTACCTGCTCTTGCGCATCTCGCTCTCCGTCGCTGTCGCCGGAGAGGCAGATTCTCACGTCTCAGGTGGTCCGAAAAACGCCGGGCAGGTCACGGCAGGCGGTGTCTCCGCGCCAGCGCAGGCACGTGCAGGGCGAAGGTCTCCCGCCCGCTGATCACGACGTCGGGGCGACGCTGCCGGACGAGAAGCGCAGCGTGCGACTCGATCTGCTCCGCTCCGCTCGCCCGGTACTCCCGGCTCGCCGGAACGTTGGGGCCGGTGTAGTGGTGGGGCACGACGTAGCGGTGCACCTCGAGCTCCGGCCGTGCGACCGCGAACGCGTCTCCCGCGCGCAGCTCGTTCGCCGTGATCGGCGCCAGGGCGCGGATCGCGTGCCCCTGCCCCGCGAGGCCTGCGAGGATCTGTGCCCACGAGATCGCCGAGCCCCCCGGGTGCGGCGGCAGCATGCCGACGTACAGGACGTCGAGGGGCGCAACCGACGCCGTCACGTCAGGAGGTCATCCGGCGGAACGGCAGGACCTTGCCGCGCGCCGTCTGCAGCGGCCGTTCCCGGACGACCCGCAACGTGCCGGTGCGTTCCCACAGCGACACCATGAACCCGTAGGCGGGACGGATCCGTCCGAGCTCGGCGAGAAAGCAGCTCGCGATCGCTCCGGGATCGATCGGCGACAGCGCCGGATCGACCCGCAGGCAGTATCGAACCAGTCCGCCCGCTTCGTTCTCCTCGACGAGCTGGTAGTCCGTCGGCACGCCGCCGAAACGGGCGGGCAGCACCGACTCCAGCACGTGGGCCGCGTCGGCCGCCAGGATGGTCATGCCCTCGGCGGTGAGCTTGTCGAAGCTGCGGACCGTCCGGAGGCGCGTCGCGTACCCCACCTCGCCGAACAGGCACTCGCACCGCTCGTGCTCGACGACGGCGTGGTCGCCGATCTCCGCGTTCAGGAGGATCCTCGGTGCGGCGCGACGCAACGACGTGAGCAGCAGCGCCCGCACCGTCTCGTCCCCGAGCGCGACGTCGCGCTGGATCACGGCGAAGCCGTCGAGAAACACGTGCACGTCGTCGGCGGACGCCGGGGTCGCGCACTGCGCGGCCACGGGCCCGCCCTCGGCGAAGCCGTACGTCTGCGCCACGCTGGCACCGCTCGCCTCGATCGTGGCGCGACGCGCCTCGGTGAGCGGCTCGCCGCGGAGCAGGAACGCGACACCGCGCAAGAACGCGCCGCGCTCGCCCATCGCGGTCGCGATGCGCATCGCAGCACTCGCGTACGTGTTGATGCACGGGGACTCCCCCTGTCGCAGGAGCTCGACGAGGTAATCGCCGACACGCGCGGCGTCGTCGAGCGGCACCAGCTCGGGCCGCGGCATCCGCGTCGCGTGCCGCACCGTGCGGTGCACGATCGCGGCGATCGCGCCCATGCGCGTCGGGCCCATGCCGACGATCGCGAACCAGCGCGAGAGCGGCTTGCCGAGCTTCGCGCAGCGCAGCTGGCCGTTGACGATCCCGGAATGGGTGGGCGTCCAGTAGACGAGCGGCCGCGACAGCCGGCCGTGCTCGGCGAACCAGACGGCCCACGGGGCGGCCGACTCGGCGATGTGCTCCAGGTCGATCCCGACGCGCGTCGGCCGACCGCGCGTTCCTCCGCTGCTGCTCGACAGGAGCGCGCCCGTCATCGGGTTGTCGAAATCGCGTTCGTCGAAGCGGAAGGTCTGGCTGCCCCGCACGGCCGGGGTGCGCCCCTTGAGCTCCTCGAAGGTCACGTAGACGCCGGCGTCGCGCAGCACGGCCAGCGCCCCTTCGACGCCCTCGACCGCCACGAGCCGACGCACGTCGCCGAGCTCGCAGCCTGCCGCGCGGAACAGCCGCAGGTACGGGCTGCGCGGATGCGCGAACACGGCGTGCTCGAGCATGGCGAGCAACGCGCGATCGCGCGTCGCGACCCGCTGGCGCACGAACGCCATCGCCGATTCGGTCGTGTACGGCGCGGCGAGGAACGGGCGCAGCCCGCGCGCGAAGCGCCAGAGTCCGCGGACATCGGCGACGAGGGGACGGAGGGATGTCATCGGAGGGTACCGAACGAACACCGGGCGCGTCGGGGCGGCGAGACAGTGCCGAGCGTGATCGCTCGACGCAAGGCGCGCGATCCCGGCAAGGACCGGAACGCGCCCGAGCCTGCGTGGCGGCCAGGAAGCACAAAGCCGCGATTTTGTCATAACGTCAGCTTTATCGGACGTCGCGAGCGTGGCTCGACTCTGCTAACGCGCCCGCACAGTACGGGCACGCTCACCTGGAAGAGCAGCGGCGAGACGACGATCGTCAGCCTCGGCGCTTCCTCCCCAGGCCAGGGCGCGTGCAGTGCCGGTAGCGTCGAGTACGACCTCGCGGGGACCGTCGTCGGCGGGACCTCGGCGTACGCGGCCGTCGGGGACACCATCGCGGCGCAGGCCTGCGTCAAACCGAACGGTGAGGTCTCGCTGGTCAAGGGCACGACGTTCGGCCTCTGATCCCGGGCGTGCGATTCAGGGTACGCGCGGAACCCGGCGCGGTTCACCGGACCCTGATCGCCGCTCGCGCGACGTCGTTCGAGCGCGGACGGCACGTGATCGAGAGATCTTCGTCTGCGCCGCGCGGCGCGACGACGCTGTCGTACCGATTGGCGCCGAGACGAGCTTTCGGTCAAATGGCGCGCCATGGGCAGCGCCATCGTAGACACGTCCGCAGACACGTCCGCGGAACGGCCCGGCGCGGCGCTGCTGCTGGGCGCGGTCCTGCTGCTGGCGGCGCTGCTCCGCCTGGGCGCGTTCGCGCTGTTTGCCGAGACGACCACGGCGCGCGGCGACGAGGTCTACTACGTGGCCCAGGCGCGTGCGCTGGTCGAGCACGCGACCTATCCCGGCGCGCTGCGTCCGCCCGGCGAGTCGGCGCTGATCGCGCTCGTCTTCCTGCTCTTCGGCGAGAGCCTCGTCGCAGCAAGGCTGGTCCAGGTCGTGGTCTCGCTGCTGACGATCGCGCTGGTCTTCGACGTCACGCGGCGGCGGCTCGGCAGCCGCGCGGCGGTCGCGGCCGGTCTTCTCTGCGCGCTCGATCCGACCTTGCTGCACTACGCGCACCTGCTGTGGTCGGAGAACCTGTACGGCCTGCTCCTGGTCGCGACGGTGTGGTGCCTGGAGCGCTTCGACCGGCTCGGCGCGACGCGCTGGCTCGTCGGCGCCTGCGTGAGCCTCGGCCTCGCCGCGCTGACGCGAGAGACCGCCTTCTACTTCGCGCCGGTCGGCGCGGTGTGGCTCTGGGCTGGACGGAGCGGGTCACGCGCGACGCGGCTCCGGCCCGCCCTGCTCTTCGTTCTGGTGACCTGCGCTACCGTCGCGCCATGGGTGGTGCGCAACTCGCTGACGTACGGCGCGTTCGTGTCGCTCTCGACCAACCGCTGGCGGATGATCGCGCAGGGCAACGTCAGCACGGAGCTGGTGCCACGCTTGCGGGCGCGCTCCGGCGAGGATTTCGCCTACCGCGGGCACCGGCGTCCGATCGACCGCGAGCGCATCGCGCGCGGTCTCGCCGTCGACGCCATCCTCGCGCGCCAGCCGTGGTGGCTGCTCGAGAAGATCCGGCAGAGCACGCGCAAGCTGATCGTGACCAAGTCGCAGCTCGCACGCTACGTGAAGCGCCGCTGGCTCGCGCCGCGCGTCGTGCCGGTGGCGCGCGTCCTGGTGTCGGTCGAAAGGATGGCGCTGGCGTTGATCGTCGCCTCCGGCGTCGCGGGTCTCTGGCTCGCCGGTGCGCCCGCCTTGCAGACCCTGCTCGCCGCGCTGATCGCGACGCACTGGGCGATCTACGTGCTCGCCTTCGCGCACAATCGCTTCCTGGTACCGCTGCTGCCGCTACTGGCGATCGTCGCGGGGCCGCTGCTGACGCGCTGGCCGCCGTGGCGCGGTGCGCGATCGTGGCAGCTGGCGGGTGCTGCGACGTCGCTGCTCGCGCTTGGTGCGCTGGTCGTCGCAGGTTAGGAGCACGCGTCATGGCGGCCTCGGTCCTTCGCGTGCTGCGGCGGCGAGGAAGCACAAAGCCGCGATTTGTACATATGCCCTCTTATCGGACGTCGCGAGCGTGGCTCGACTCTGCTAACGCGCCCGCACAGTACGGCGTCGATGTCGCCACCGGAGAACTTACGACGACACGCGCGCCGATGGCAGGCGTGAACGGCGCGTCGCAACTGTCGAAGGACGGCTCGACCTGGGTCTTCAGCCACAACACCGGCGCGATGACGCCAGACCTGTGGTCCGTGCGAAGACAGGGCGACGGGTATGCCTCGCCGGTGAAGCTGACGTTAGCCAATCCGTGGGTACGTGACGGCGTCAAGCTCGGCACCGTCGACACCATTCGATGGCGCAACACCGAGGGCGGCACGATCGAGGGCGTGCTCACCAAACCCGTGGACTTCAAGGCGGGCACGCGGTACCCGCTGGTCGTGAATCCACAAGGCGGACCGAGCGGCGAGGAAGCACAAAGCCGCGATTTGTACATATGCCCTCTTATCGGACGTCGCGAGCGTGGCTCGACTCTGCTAACGCGCCCGCACAGTACGGCCAAGGCGGGGGACTCCTCCGCGAGCGGGTCGGCGGGGGCCGGATGGTCGCCGGCGCCGAGGCCGCGGCGCTCGAGCAGGCGAAGCACGCGCCGCCGAATCGCGGCGAGGAGCCGCGCCACCTC
>VGTK01000092.1:0-17500 GCA_016874715.1 Deltaproteobacteria bacterium
GCGCGCGGCGACGGCGACGGCTACGCTGGGCGCGGAGTGTCGACGGAGAACGAAGACGATCTCGACGACGAGCCAGGCACGCGCCTCGCCGCCAGGGTCGCTGCCGTGCCGGCCGAGCCCGGCGTGTACCTGCTCAAGGACCGCGCCGGCAAGGTCATCTACGTCGGCAAGGCGAAGAGCCTCCGGCCGCGCGTGCAGAGCTACTTCCGGGGCGGCGACGAGCGTCACCAGGTGCAGTTCCTGGTTCGCCGCGTCGGCGATCTCGAGTGTCTGGTCACGAGGAACGAGAAGGAAGCGCTCATCCTCGAGAACAACCTCATCAAGCAGTACAAGCCGCGCTACAACATCCGGCTCAAGGACGACAAGTCGTACGTGAGCGTCAAGGTCACCACCGCGGACCCCTGGCCGCGCGTGCTGGTCACGCGCCGGATCGCGCGCGACGGCAGCCGCTACTTCGGGCCGTTCCACTCGGCGTCGGCGGTGCGCGACACGCTCGACGTGATCCGCAAGGTCTTTCCGCTCAGGACGTGCAGCGACCCCGTGTTCCGCAACCGGACGCGCCCATGCCTCGAGTACCAGATCAAGCGCTGCCTCGGGCCGTGCGTCCTGCCCGTGGACCGCGCCGAGTACGAGCAGCACCTGCGTGCGGTCACCCTGCTGCTCGAGGGGAAGGACTCGCAGCTGCGCACTCTGCTCCAGAAGCGCATGCAGGAAGCTTCTGCCGGGCTCCGCTTCGAGGACGCCGCGCGGTTCCGCGACCAGATGCGGGCGATCGAGAAGACCGGCGAACGCCAGGGGGCCGTGCGCCACGGCGGTGGCGATTGCGACGTGTTCGGGCTCTATCGCGAGGGCGGCTCCATCGAGGCGCAGGTGCTGATGATCCGCGCCGGCAAGCTCACGGCGAACCAGTCCTTCGGGTTCGCGGACTGGGAGCTGCCCGACGAGGAGGTGCTGGCATCTCTCCTCACGCAGTTCTACCAGGGCGAGCGCTTCGTTCCCGACGAGGTTCTCCTGCCGCTGCCGATCGACGACGCCGAGCCGCGCGCCGAGCTGCTGCGTGAGCGCAAGGGGCGGATCGTCTCCATCGTCGTCCCGCGCCGCGGCGAGAAGGTCCGTCTCGTGGAGATGGCGAAGGCCAACGCCCGCCAGGCGTTCCTCGAGCGACGCGACGACGAGGAGCGCTCCGAGAAGACCGCTCGCGAGCTGCAGGACAAGCTGCAGCTCCGGAACCCGCCCAAGCGCATCGAGTGCGTCGACATCTCGACCTTCCAGGGCGGCGAGACCGTTGGTTCGGTGGTGTCGTTCGACGAGGGTCGCTCCGATCCCGGGCGGTACAGGCGCTTCAGGATCCGCACGGTCGTCGGGACCGACGACTTCGCGAGCATGCGGGAGGTGCTCGAGCGACGCCTGCGCGCCGGTCTCGAGAAGAACGACCTGCCCGACCTGCTGGTGATCGACGGCGGCCGGGGCCAGCTCGGGGTGGCGACGGCCGTGTGCGGGGATCTCGGCCTCACGAGCCTCGACGTGGTCGGCCTCGCGAAGATGCGCGTCGAGCGGAGCCCGACCTCGCCGGAGATCGAGCGCGTCGAGGAGCGGGTCTTCCTGCCGGGACGGGTGAACCCCGTCGTGCTGGCACGCAACTCGAGCGCGCTCTTCCTGCTGCAGCGCGTGCGCGACGAAGCGCACCGGTTCGCGGTGACCTACCACCAGAAGCTGCGCGATCGTGCGCGGCTCGGGGCGTCTCCGCTGCAAGAGATCGCCGGGATCGGTGAGGAGCGGCGGCGTGCCCTGCTGCGCCACTTCGGCAGCCTGGCACGGGTCCGGGCGGCGGCGGTCGAGGAGATCGAGGCCCTGCCGGGATTCGGTCGGCCCCTCGCGGAGCGGATCAAGCGCGCGCTGGAGAGCGACCCCGCGGGCTGATGAGTTCCGAGCCGCTGCGCCCGCCCTGTCTCGCGCGGGCGCCAGACGCGACGGCCGGAGAGTGCGGAGCAGATGGTGAGGGCGGCGCGGCCACTGTCGGCGCGCCGTCCGCTGGGTCGGGCGTGGTGGTTGCCGCTATTCGCTGTCGGCCTCATGGCCGGACAGGCCGCGGGTGCTTTCGACGGACTCTTCGCCACGGCCTGCTTCCTCGCTGTCACGTCGGCGTGGCCCGCGCTGTGGCGGTGGCACCGACGGATCGGCACCGCGGCGGTCCTGGCCGGTCTCGCCGGAGTGCTCGGCGCGCTGCAGGCGTGGTCGTCGGAGGTGGCGCGGCTCGAGCTTGCGGAGAGCTTCACGTCCCGACCGGTCGAGTTACAGGGTCGTGTCGCCCGGGTGCGCACTCACCGTGGCCGCGGTGGCAGCCCGGCGGTTTCGCTCGACCTGGACCTGACCGACGAAGCGCCTTCGCTGCCGGATGGCGGGCGCGTGCGGATCACGCTCTGGAGCCCGTCGCGCGAATGGGCGGTCGGCGAGACCGTTCGTGGTCGGGTGGCGGAGCTTCGCGTGCCGCGCGGGTTCTGCAACGGCGGGGCCGACGCCTACGCGCGGACGCTGTGGCGCCAGGGAATCCTGGCGACGGCGTCGGTCGCGAGCGATCGCAGCTGGAGCCTCGTCGCTCCGTCGCGGTCGGATCGGGCTCTCGACGTCGCGCTGCACGCCGCGCGGCGTGCCATCGGTGCGACCCTCGCTCGATCCGTGCCGGACGCGACCGCCCGGGCGGTTCTTGCGGCGCTCGTCTACGGCGATCAGGGCGACGTTCCGGCCGAGCTCCGCCAGGCTTACGCGCGCACGGGCACGGCACACGTTCTCTCGGTCTCGGGCCTGCACATCGCCGTCGTTGCGATGACGTGCTTCGCGGTGCTGCGCCGGCTCCTCGCCATGTGGCCCTGGCTCGCGCTGCGGGTCCTCGTGGTGCGGCCGGCGGCGCTCGTCGCGCTGCTGCCGGCGACGCTGTACGCGTTGCTGAGCGGTGGCGCAGTCGCGACGATGCGATCGCTCGCCATGGCGGCGCTCGCGCTCGGTGGCGTCGTGCTGGTGCGCCGCGCGGAGATCTGGAGCGCGCTCGCCGCGGCGGCGATCCTGCTGTGCCTCACCGATCCCGGAGTCGCCGAGGAGCCGTCGTTCCAGCTTTCGTTCGTCGCGGTCGCGGGACTCGTGGCAGCGGGTCGACGCTGGGAGGCGTGGCGGCAGGCGCACGGCGGGCGCTGGCTGGATCCTGCGCGGCTGCACGGCCGGGCGGCAGGTGCCGTCGGCGGGGCACTGGTTGCGGCCGTCTCGGCCGGGCTCGCGACCGGACCGTTCACCGCGTTCCACTTCGGCTCGGTTGCGACGCTGGGCGTGCTCGCCAACCTGCTGATCGTACCGCTGGTCGGGTGGCTCGCACTGCTCGTGGCGCTGGCCGGCGCGGCCGTGCTGCCTCTGTCCGGAGTCGCCGCCGAGGGGCTCTTCGCGCTGGCCGCCCGGGGAGTCGCGCCGGCCAACGCGTTCGTGTCGTGGCTCGCGTCGAGCCCATGGTGTGCACTCGACCGCACGCTTTCGTCGCCGCTCGAGGTCGCGTGCGCGCTCGTGCCGCTCGCGGCGATCGCGGTCCCGGCGGGACGGTTGCGCCGCCTGCTCTTCGGCTGCGGCGCGGCTCTGGTCGTCGTGCGCGCTTGCCTGGCGCTCGAGGCGGACCTGCTGCCGCGGCTCGAGGTCCGCTTCCTCGACGTGGGACAGGGAGACGCGATGGTCGCGCGGCTGCCGCGTACCGCCGCGGCGATCGTCGTGGACGGAGGCGGGCTCGGCGGAGCGCTAGACCCGGGCGAGCGCGTCGTGGTGCCGGCGTTGCGACGCGCCGGCGTGCGGACGCTCGACGCGGTGGCGCTGTCCCATCCGGACTTCGACCACTACGGAGGTCTCGCCGCGGTGGTGCGGTCGTTCCGGGTCGGGGGCTTCTGGTCGAGCGGTCGCGGCTCGAGCAGCGCGACCTTCCGCGCGCTCGAAGACGCTCTGGCCGCGCGTGGGGTCGTTCCCCGGACGCTCTCGGCGGGCCAGCTCGTGCGCGCCGCCGGCGGTGCCACGGTGCAGGTGCTGCATCCGCCTGCTGCGCTCCGGGACGCGTCCGACAACGACGCGTCGCTGGTGCTTCTGATCGGCTTCGGCGCGTCGCGGGTGCTGCTCACGGGCGACATCCAGGCGCCGGGGGAGGCGGCGCTGCTGCGCTCGCGGATCGACCTGACGGCGACGTGGGTGAAGGTTCCCCACCACGGCAGCCGCACGTCGAGCGCGCGGTCGCTGGTCTGGGCCACTCAGCCGGGTGTCGCCGTCGCGCTGCTCGGTGCGAACAACCGGTTCCGCTTTCCCGCGCCGGAGGTGCGCGAGCGCTGGCGCCGCGGCGGCGCCCTGTGGCTGCAGAGCGACCAGACGGGGGAGGTCGTCGTGCGCTCGGACGGTCAGCTCGAGGTCGTCGAGTCGTGTCGTCAGCCGGAAGGGCGACCGGGATCGTCCGCAGCGCTGGGCGTTGCGGTGGGCCAATCGGGCGCGCGCCCTTTGCCAGCCGCGAGCGCTGCGCCCTCGCGAGCTTCCTGACGGCGTGCCTTGTCGATCTGGCTGAAGCGGAACGACAGCTCGTAGTTGCCCTCGACGAGGTGGCTCGTCATCGGTGAGCAGGAACGTGCGAAGGCACGCATCATGCGGACGTTGCGCGCCACCACCTGAGCGGTGAAGCCGTCGATCCGGCGTAGGCGCGCGTAGCGCATGAGCTTCTGCAGGAGCTGCGTTCCGAGGCCCTGTCCCTGGAAGTCGTCGTGGACGACGAACGCGCACTCGGCGAGGTTGGTGCTGGGGTCGAGGTCGTAGCGGGCGATGCCGATCAGGCGGTCGAGGTCGCTGCCGCGCGCGTCGCTCGGTGCGACGAACGCACCGAGCGCCATGCGCTGGTCGTAGTCGAGCGTCACGAACCGCTGGACCTGCTTCTGCGACAGTCGCTTCATCGGGGTTCCGTAGCGCAGGTACACGGTCTCGTCGGAGTGTGAGTGGAAGAAGTCGCGCAGGGCGCGCTCGTCGTCGGGCCGGAGCGGCCGGAACAGGACCCGGCTGCCGTCCTTCAGCAGCGACTCCGAAACGGCCTCGATCGGGTAGGGCCGGCCGCTCTCCGGCATCGGTAGCTGGGACGGCATCACGTAGCGGCGCGCCTTCGCCGCATCGAGGAGCTCCTGGCGGAAGCTCGGGTGGGCAATCGAGATCAGCGCCAGGGTTCGCTCTCGTACGGTCCTGCCGTGGAGACTTGCGACGCCGTACTCGGTGACCACGTAGTGCACGTCGCCGCGCGAGGTCACGATGCCGGTCCCCCCGCTGAGGGCGGGCACGATGCGCGAGACCGCGTCGTTCTCGTCGGTCGAGCGGATCGCGATGATGGGCTTGCCGCCGCGCGAGCGGCTCGCGCCGCGAATGAAGTCCGCCTGCGCGCCGATGCCGCTGAAGGACTGGTGCCCGACCGATTCGGCGCACACCTGGCCGGTGAGGTCCACCTGGGTGGCCGAGTTGATCGCGACCATGTCGTCGTGGCGCGAGATGACGAACGGGTCGTTGACCCGGTCGACGCCGAGGAACTCGAATACCGGGTTGTCGTCGACGTAGTCGTACAGCCGCCGGCTGCCCATGCAGAACGAGGTGACCACCTTGCCCTTGTGGATGTTCTTGCGGCGCCCCGTGACCACGCCGCCCTCGATCAGGTCGACGATGAAGTCGGACAGCATCTCGGTATGGATGCCCAGGTCGTGCTTGCCGGCGAGAAACGGCGTCAGCGCGTCGGGCATCTCGCCGATGCCCATCTGGAGCGTGGCGCCGTCGGGGATCAGGCTCGCGACGTTGCGCGCGATCTCCCGCGACACGGCATCGGGCTCGAGTCGCGGCAGCTCGAGGAGTGCTGCGTCGCTCTCCACGAAGGCATCGATCTCGGAGACGTGTACGAAGCTGTCGCCGTGCGTACGCGGCATCGCCGGATTGACCTCGGCCAGCACCACGTCGGCTGCCTCGATGGCGCTCTTCACGACGTCGACCGAGATGCCGAGACTCGCGTAGCCCGCTCGGTCGGGCGGCGCGACGGTGATCAGGGCGACGTCGATCTCGATGCGTCCGCTGCGGAACAGCGCGGGGATCTCGGAAAGGAAGACCGGGGTGTAGTCGGCGAGTCCGGCGTCGACCGCCTCGCGGACGTTGGCCCCGATGAACAGGGCATTGTGACGGAAGCGACCGGGCACGCGCGGATCGGCGTAGGGCGCCGCCCCGAGCGTCAGGATGTGCAGGATCTCGCCCTCGACGACGTCCTCGTTCTCCACGAGCGCGCGCACCAGGTGCTGCGGCTCGGCGCAGCCCGACCCGATGAAGATGTGGTCGCCCGAGCCGACGCGGCGCACCGCCTGGGCGGCGGTCACGATGCGGTCTCTCGGGATGCGCCGGCCGCTCCGTCGGGCCAGCGATGGACGGGACGCCGGCCGTCCCCCGATTCGGCTGGTCACGCGCTCACGCCGAGAGCGGAGCGCTGCGTTGCGGTGCGAATCCCGGCTGGTCGCCTGGTTCGTGCGGCCATCGGATCGGTGCTCGTGAGGAGTCTCGCTTGCCCGGCGGGTGGTCTGCCCTCAGTGCTTCTGCGCGATCTGGCGGCCGAAGGTCACCTCACCCTTGTCGATGCGCAGCGAGAAGCCGCAATCGGGGTTGGTGCAGACCCACGCCTTGAACATGACCGTCGCGCCCTCCTGCCCATAGTCCGAGAGTGGAATCAGCAACCCGTTGTTGCATTTCTGGCACTTGGGCAACTCCATCTCACCACCTCCTCTGGGCAAGCACCGCCAGCAGTGTATAGGCTGACGAAATGTCACAAAGCAAGGAGATCACGCGGGAATCGCGGCACGACGGGGGGCAGCGCAGCGGCCTCTCGGGGACCTCCCGGCACGATGCGCTATCTGCAAGATTGCGAATTCTCCTCGACGAGCGTGCGCGACTGGTGGAGCAGCTCGCTCTCGTCGACCTCGATCTCGACCTCGTACGGACGGAGGCGGCCGAAGGAGCCCGTTGCTCGCGCGATGTTGCGACGACGGCCCTGGCGGACGAGGGGTCGTTCGAGGTCTCGGCGCACGAGTTCGTCCGCGGTGCCGCGGAGCCTCCGGGCGAAGTCGACCGCGACGACTTCGAGCAGTGCCTCGGCAAGGTGATCCTCGCGCTCCGCCGCAACGGCGACCGCCTTGCGGGCGCGACCCTGCAGGTGCGCTACCACGTCGGGGCAGGGTGCGTGCTGTCGATCTGGTTGCGTCGGGCCGACGGCATCGGCGCGGGGCGCGAGGTCTATCGCAGAGCCGACGGACACCTCTCCGCGACGGGCTGACCCCGCCGGCCCGGTCAAGACTCGCTTGCGGCGGGCTCGGGGGAAGCGGCGGACAGCGGCGCGCGCTCGGGCTCGCGGGTGTGCTTGCTCGACGGCTTCGATGTGATCTGCAGCTCGGAGCGGTCACGGGGCAGCTTGGCGTCGGTGCGCACGCTGACGCGCACCCTGAGCTTGGCGATCAGCTCGTCGACCGCGGCACGCAGCGGGCCCTGCAGCGCCGCGCCGATCTCCGTGGACACGGTCAGGACGATCCGTTCGACGTCCACGGCGGTCGCGGCCTGTCGGCGCACCATGCGCAGGACCTCGGCGGCAAGCGCGCCGACGGACTTCAGTCGGCCGTCGCCACCGCAGGTGGAGCACGGGGTGGTGACCAGCTGCCGCAGGTTGTCGCGGGTGCGCTTGCGCGTCATCTGCACCAGCCCGAGCTCGGAGATGCGCAGGATGTTGGTGCGCGCCTTGTCCCGCTTGACGGCCTCGGCGAGGGCCTCGCTGACCTTCTTCCGGTTGGCAGCCTTCTCCATGTCGATGAAGTCGATGATGATGATGCCGCCGATGTTCCGCAGCCGGAGCTGGTCGATGACGACCCGCGCCGCCTCGAGGTTCGTCTTGAGGACGGTGTCCTCGTGCGTCTTCTTGCCCACGAAGCGGCCCGTGTTGACGTCGATGGTCGTCAGCGCCTCGGTCTGGTCGAACACCAGGTAACCACCCGACTTGAGCCAGACGCGGCGCTCGAGGGCGCGGCTGACCTGGTTCTCGATGCCGAAGTGGTCGAAGATCGGCTCGACGTCCTCGTAGCGCTCGACGCGCGACTTGAGCTTGGGCTGCAGCACGCTGTCGACGAAGTCGATCACCCGTCGATGGTCGTTGGGCTGATCGACGACCACTTGCTTGACGTCGCTGGTGAAGAGGTCGCGGATCGCGCGCAGGACGAGGTCGAGGTCGGCGTGGAGCAGGGCGGGAGCGCTGCTCGCGGCGCTCTTCTTGACGATGCTCGTCCACAGCCGAGCCAGGAAGCGCATGTCGGCGACGATCTCGCGCTTGCTGACCCCCTCGCAGGCGGTCCGGACGATGAACCCGCCGGCGCCCTTCGGGCGGCCGGTGGCGACGATGTCGCGCAGGCGCTTGCGTTCCTTGTCTTCCTCGATCCGGCGCGACACGCCGATGTGGTCGGTGGTCGGCATGTAGACGACGTACCGCCCCGGCAGCGAGATGTGCGACGTGATCCGCGCACCCTTGGATCCGATCGGCTCCTTCGAGACCTGGACCAGGATCTCCTGGCCCTTGGTCAGGACCTCTTCGATCGACGGCATCGGTGATTCTTCGCGTGCGCGTGGCCGGTCATCGGGAGCTTCGCCGTCGTCGGCATCGGCCGTGGCATCGGCACCGGCCGACTGCGCGTCCTCCACCGTGGGCTCGAGCGTCACGCTCGCGGACGCCGCCGCACTGGTGCCGTTCGTCTCGGCGGGAGGGGGCGGCTCGGCCGGGGGGACCGCAGGCTCCGCGTCGACCTCCTCGGCGTAGGCGGCGAGGGACGGCTCGATCTCGAGGTCGGCTGCCTCGCCTGCGGCACCGTCCGGGCCATCGGCGCCCGGCGCCCGCCAGAAGTCGGACACGTGCATGAAGGCAGCCTTGTCGAGGCCGATCTCGACGAAGGCGGCCTGCATCCCGGGAAGGACGCGGAGGACCTTGCCCTTGTAGATGTTGCCGACGATCGAGTGCTCTTCGCCGCTCTCGACGTGCAGCTCGGCGAGGACGCTCGCCTCGCAGAGGGCGACACGGGTTTCGATCGCCGACGAGTTGATGATGATGCGCTTCTGCACGTCAGCGGGCCGTCGGCGGGAAGGCGGGTGCATGAGCGCCGGCTGCCGCCGCATTGGCGTCGCGGGCATCGGCGGCGGATGCAGCGAGCCCGCTCTGCGGCGCGGCACGGCGTGGAGGCATCTTTGGAGCCCACGCGCGTGGCGCGGTCGTCATGTTGACGGACGCTATCCAATGGTCGGCGAAAGAGCAAGGCCTTCCGCGGTGTCTTGACTTCTCCGGGCAGGCACAGGTACCTCCCGCTCGAGGAAGCGGCGGGATGCACGGACCGATACAGAGCGGCCATGGGCCCTACGGTGGTGGGCGGGCCTGAGTGGCCCGATGACGCGGGTCGCCGTGCGCGGCCTGCCGACGTCCTCCATTCGAAGACGCTCGTCCTGAATCGATCCTTCCTGCCGATCCACATCACGACCGTGCGCCGGGCCTGCGTCCTGCTGTTTCAGGGGATCGCCCGGGCCGTGGACGCCGACTATCAGACCTTCGATTTCGGCGGGTGGCGAGAGCGGCCGGAGGGCGGGGAGTGGCTGGGGCTCGTCGCCGGTGCGATGCCCGTACCGCGCGTCATCGTCCTGGTGACCTACGACCGAGTGCCGCGGCGGCACCTCCGGTTCAGCCGGCACAACGTCTATGCGCGCGATCACGACACTTGCCAATATTGCGGTCGACGCCTGCCGCGGAGCGATCTCAACCTCGATCACGTGGTGCCGCGCTCGCAGGGTGGGCTCTCGACCTGGGACAACGTCGTCTGCTCGTGTCACTCGTGCAACCGCCGCAAGGGCGGCAACACGCCGGAGCAGTCGGGTATCCGGCTGCTCCGGCGTCCGGTTCGCCCCGCGTGGACGCCGTTCCTCGGCGAGGACTACGGCCAGGCGCGCTACCGCGAGTGGCGCCCGTTCCTGTCCTTTCTCGACGGCGGGCGCGGTGACGGCGTGGCGTAGCGTGACCGCAACGGCTAGTGGTACGCCTTGACTCGCACCACTAATTGATGGGATACGCGCCCACGCACGCGGCGGCGGTGCGCGAGGGCCGTGACGAGGAGGTGGGTGTGCGCATCCGGCAGATCGAGCTGTTCGGCTTCAAATCGTTCCGCGACCACACACGGCTGAGCCTCACCGAAGGGTTGAACGCCGTGGTGGGCCCGAACGGCTGCGGGAAGTCGAACGTCGCCGATGCGATCCGCTGGGCGCTGGGTGAGCAGAGCGTCAAGCACCTGCGCGCCAAGGAGATGGAGGACGTCATCTTCGTGGGGAACGCGAAGAGCCCCCCGCTGAACCTCGCCGAGGTCGTCCTCACCTTCGAGCAGACCGACACCTCGCTGCCCGTCGCGGCGGAGGAGGAGGGACTGGCGGCGTACGTCGCGCGAATGGCCGAGTTCACGGTCAAGCGGCAGATCTTCCGCTCCGGGGAATCGCACTATTTCATCAACGACGCACCGGCGCGGCTGCGAGACGTGACCGAACTGTTCCTCGGCAGCGGCGTCGGCCCCAAGGCCTACGCCATGATCGAGCAGGGGCGCGTCACGCAGATCGTGAACGCCAAGCCGGAGGAGCTCCGCCTTTTCATCGAGGAAGCCGCAGGCACGACGCTCTTCCGCAGCCGCAAGATCGCGTGCGAGCGCAAGCTCGAGCGCACGATGGAGAACCTGTCGCGCGTGAAGGACGTCATGCGCGAGATCGAACGGCAGCTCGGCGCGCTGCGACGGCAGGCCAAGCGCGCCGAGGAGTTCCGCGCGCTCGAGAAGGAGCTGCGGGCGACCGAGCTCGGGCTGGCCGCCGTTCGCTGGGCGGGCCTGACGGGCGAGATCGGCGAGCTCGAGGCTGCGCTCGCGCACGCGATCGGCGCAGCCCGCGAAGCGCAGGAGGCAGTCGCCGTCCAGGAGGGGCTGCGCGCCGAGGCGGGGGTCGCGGAGCGCGCCGTGAGCGAGCGCATCGAGCGCGCGTTCGCGGCGCTGGGCGAGGCGAGCCAGACGGTGGTCCGCATCACCGAGCGCCAGACCGCCCTGCAGGAGACCCTCCGAACGATCGACCTGCGCGTGACGCGTGGCCGGGAGGAGATGGACGGGCTGCGGGACCGCCACTCGAGCGTCGCCGACGCGGCGGCTGCAGCGCAGCGGGCCGCGGAGTCGGCGCGTGACGAGGCGGTGCGCGCGGTCGAAGCGCTTGCGGTCGTCGAGCGCGAGCTCGAGGAGCTGCGGCCCGTGTACGCGCAGTGCGAGCAGGAGTCCGCGCAGGCGCTGGCGGCGCTCAACGAGGAGCGCGGTCGTCTGCGCAGTGCCGGCGAGGGACGCGCGGAGTCCGCCGCCCGGCTCGCCGGGGTTCGCGAACGCCACGAGCGCGCTCTCGAGCGCCTGCAGAGCCGGCGTGCCGAGTTCGACGCGGTTCGCGCGCTCGTGAGCGAGCGCGCCGTGGCGCTCGATGCGGCCCGTGCGCAGCACGCGAGGCTCTCGGCCGATCAGATCACGGCGGCTGCGGCGCTGCGCTCCGGCGAAGAGGAGATGGACCGTCTCACGGAGAGCCATGGCGCTCTGCGCGAGTCGATGGTGCACGTCCGGGGCCGCCTCGACGGCCTCCGGAGCCGCGAGCAGGCCTACGACGGGTACGCGGACGGAATCACCACGGTCATGAGCCTCGAGCCCGAGCCGCGGGGTCTCGTGGTCGACGCGCTCGACATCCCGACCGAGCTCGAGCCTGCGGTCGCTGCCGTGCTGGGCGACCTGCTGCGGGGAGCGATTGTCGAGCGGCCGGAGGACGCAGCGACGCTCGCCGACGGGCTGCGCGCTGTCGGCGAAGGTCGCGTTTCGCTGGTGCCGATCGAGCCGCGCCACGACGAGGCTCCCCGGCCGGGGCTGGCTTCGGGGATCGAAATGCTCGCCGATCGGATCGGCGTGCGCGGGGGGCACGAGGACCTGCGCGCCGCGCTGTTCGGCACCGTGGCGCTCGCCGACGACCTCGAGGAGGCGGTGCGTGGTTGGCGCGGGCGCGAAGACGGCCTGAGCTGGGTCACCCGGGCGGGCGACGTCATCGACCGGCGCGGCATCGTCACCGCGGGCAAGGGACTGCGCGGTACCGAGTTGCTCGCTCGACGCCGCGAGCTCGGGGAGCTCGCGGCGCAGCTCGCGGACGACGAGGTGCGGCTCGCGAGCTTCGAGCTGCGCCTCGGCGAGGCCCGAGAGGAGTGTGCGGCACTGGCGGCGCGACTGCGGGAGCTCGACGCGCAGGCGCATTCGGCGACCTTTGCGCTGGTTTCGGCGGAGCACGCGGCGGACGCCGCCGAGCGCGAGCGGCAGGCGGGCCACGCCCGCCTGGCCGAGGCATCGAGCGAGGTCGCCACGGCAGAGTCCGCGGTCGCGCGAGCGACCGAGGCGCTGGCCGCGGCGGACGACGATGCGCAGCAGTGCGAGCGGGCGGTCGCGGCGGGCGAGTCCCGTGTTGCTGCCGCGGACCAGGAGCTGGATGCGCGCCGCGCGGTGCTGGACGCCTGTCGTGTGCGGCGTGACGGGGGTCGTGAGACGCGGGCGAACCTCGGGCAGGCTCTGGGGCGCGCGGAAGCGGAACTGCATCGCCTCGTTCACGAGCGCGACCTCGTCGCGACGCGCCTTGCAGCGCTCGGGCAGGAGATCGCCGACCTCGAACGGCAGCGCGAGAGCGGCGCGACGGCGCTGGCGCAGTTCGGCACCGACCTGGTGGCCGCTCGGGAGGTGCTCGGGGCCGGCGAGCGCGAGATGGAGGACGCCCGCGGCGCGGCGCGTTCGGCGCAGGAGCATCTTCGTGCCGCCGAGGAGGAACTCGTACGCGCCCGGAGCTCGATGGAGAGCGAGCGTGAGCGCTGCCGCGGCTTCGAGGTCAAGCTGGCGGAGCGTCGTGCGCAGCTCGAGGCGCTGGCGAGCTACACGCGGGAGCGGCACGAGGTCGAGGCGAATTCGCTGGAGGTCCCCGAGCAGTTCGACGCCGACGCCGCGACCCGGCGGGTGGGCGAGCTGAAGGAGCGGATCCAGCGGCTCGGCGAGGTGAACGTCACGGCGATCGCCGACGCGCGCGAGCTCGAGGAGCGCTTCGGCTTCCTCGAGACGCAGCGCGCCGATCTGGAAACGTCCATGGAAGACCTGAACCGGACCATCACGGAGCTGAGCCGCACGACGCGCAGCCGTTTCCGCGAGACCTTCGACCGGGCCAACGAGAAGTTCTCCGAGCTGTTCATCGAGCTCTTCCGGGGTGGATCGGCGTCGCTCAAGCTGACCAACCCGAGCAATCTCCTCGAGAGTGGCGTCGAGATCGAGGCGCAGCCTCCGGGCAAGCGCGTCGGGAACAGCATGCTGTCGGGCGGCGAGCGTGCGCTCACGGCCGTGAGCCTGATCATGGCGCTGTTCAGCCTGCGGGCGACTCCGTTCTGCCTGCTCGACGAGGTGGACGCGCCGCTGGACGACGCCAACGTGAGCCGGTTCAATGCGCTGCTGCAGCGGATGAGCGAGCGCACGCAGTTCATCGTCATCACGCACAACCAGACGACGATGGAGTCCTGCCACTCCCTGTACGGCGTCACGATGCCGGAGCCCGGCGTGTCGCAGGTCGTGTCGGTGTCGCTCGCCAATCGTCCCGCGGGGATGGCGGCGAGCGCATGACGCCGTCCCTGCGGAGCTGAGCCTTGCCTCAAGAGCTCGGTTCGACCCTCGTCCTGTGGGCGGGAGCCTGGGGCGTCGCGGTCGTCGTGGCGCTGGTCGGCTCGCTGTTGCGGCTTCGGTCGCGGGCGCCCGAGCCGTCCGGGCAGGTCGAGGCGCACGGCGAAACCCCGACGCCGCCCCGGTCCGTGCCACAGGCTCCCGGGGCGCCAGGTCCGGTCTCGTACCGGGATCGGCTGCGGAGTGGCCTCGCCAAGAGCCGAGCTGCGTTCGGCGAACGGCTCGGCGCGGCGTTTCGACGCGGCTCCGCCCGCGACGCGGACATCGCGGCGCTCGAGGAGGTCCTGATCGAGGGGGACGTCGGCGTCCGCGCGGCGCAGGCTCTCCTCGAGGGGCTGCGGGACCTGCCGGCAGACCAGCGCAACCCCGCAGGCATGGCGCGTGCGCTCCACGCCCGGATGCGCGCGTTGCTGCCCGACGTCTCTCCCGAGCCCGAGCGGCTGTCGAAGAAGCCCTGGGTGTTGCTGGTGGTCGGCGTCAACGGCGTCGGCAAGACGACCACCATCGGCAAGCTGGCCGCACGACATCGCGCCGCCGGGCGATCCGTCCTGCTGGTTGCCGCGGACACCTTTCGGGCCGCGGCGATCGAACAGCTGGGAGTCTGGGCCGAGCGGTCCGGCTGTCAGCTCGTCAAGCAGAACCCGGGCAGCGATCCGTCCTCGGTGGTGTTCGATGGGATGTCCGCGGCGGTCGCGCGTGAGGTCGATCTGGTGCTCATCGACACGGCCGGCCGGCTCCACACGAAGGTCAATCTGATGGAGGAGCTCAAGAAGGTCCGCCGCGTAATCGATCGCGTCGTGCCCGGAGCGCCGCACGAGGTTCTCCTCGTGGTCGACGCGACCACGGGCCAGAACGCGGTATCGCAGGCGCGGACCTTCGCTGGCGCCGTGGACGTCACCGGCGTCATTCTGACCAAGCTCGACGGATCGGCGCGTGGCGGGGTCGTGGTGGCGATCAGCCACGAGCTGGGGCTGCCGGTGCGCTATGTCGGAGTCGGCGAGGCGATCGCCGATCTGCAGCCGTTCGACCCTGATGCCTACGTGGACGGGCTACTCGCCACGGAGTGATGCTCCCCGGCATGCCCCGAGCAAAGCCCTTGACAGCGCGCGGACCCTCTTCCTAGGGTCGCGCGGTAGAGTACGGATCAGGGTGACTAAAACACAACATGACCATGCCGATCGCGGCCGTTCTGCGACCAGGGAGTACGGGTCGTCGAAGAGGATGCGATCCTGGAGATTCATCGGTGACCAATTGGCAAGCCGGCCTGGTCGGCTTCGTGATCGCGGCGTTGCTTGCGGCCATCGCGCACTGGCAGCGTCGTGGGCGCCTCGATCGGATCGCGCGCGAGGCCGACGAGTCTCGCGAGCGCATCGTCGCGGAGGCGAAGCGCGAGGCTGAGACGTATCAAAGAGAAGCGCGCGTGCAGGCTCGCGACGAGAGCCAGAAGACGCGGACGGACTTCGAGGCGAGCATCCGAGAACAGCGGCTGCGCGTCGAGGAGTCCGAGAAGCGTCTCGCGACGCAGCTGCTCGACGTGGACCGTCGGACCGCGAAGCTCGACACCCGGGTGGCCGAGCTGGAGCGTCGCGAGGTCGGCGTGCAGGAGAAGGAACGGGCGGTCGAGGCCGAGCGCGCCAGCGTGCAGTCGTCCATCGAGGAGGCGCGTCGGGCCCTCGACCGCGCTGCCGGGATGAACAGGGAGGAGGCCCGAAAGCTGCTCCTCGAGGAGATCACGGCCGAGTCTCGCCATGAGGCGGCCAAGCGGATCCGTCAGATCGAGGAGGAGGCCCAGGCGGACGCCGAGCGTCGAGCGAAGAAGGTGGTCGCCGTTGCGATCGAGCGTCTCGCCGGCGAGTTCGTCGCCGAGCGCACGATTTCTCTGGTGCATCTACCGACCGACGACATGAAGGGTCGGCTCATCGGCCGGGAGGGCCGCAACATTCGCGCGATCGAGGCGGCGACGGGCGTCGACCTGATCATCGACGACACCCCGGAAACGGTGGTGATCTCGTGCCACAACCCCGTGCGGCGCGAGATCGCCCGCATTGCCGTCGAGAAGCTGGTTTCCGACGGTCGGATCCATCCGGGGCGGATCGAGGAGGTCGTCCGGAAGGCCGAGCACGAGGTCGAGGAGACCGTCAAGGAAGCCGGCCAGAAGGCGCTCTTCGAGGTGGGCGTGCACGGCGTCCACGCAGAGATCGTGAAGCTGCTCGGGATGCTGCGCTACCGCTACAGCTACGGGCAGAACGTCCTCGCACACTCGATCGAGGCGGCGTTCATCTGCGGCGTCATGGCGAGCGAGCTGGGGCTCAACCCGAAGCTCGCCCGGCGGGCGGCACTGCTGCACGACATCGGCAAGTCGCTGACGCACGAGGTCGAGGGGTCGCACGCGCTCATCGGCGCCGACATCGCGCGCAAGTACGGCGAGTCGGCGAAGATCTGCAACGCGATCGCGGCGCACCACGAGGAGGTCAAGGCGGACACGCTGCTCGCCCCCCTGGTCGACGCGGCCGACGCCCTGTCGGGCGCGCGCCCGGGCGCGCGTCGTGAAGTTCTCGAGAGCTACGTGCGGCGGCTCGACGACCTCGAGCGGATCTCGAACTCGTTCCACGGGGTGGAGAAGTCCTTCGCGGTCCAGGCTGGGCGCGAGATCCGCATCTTCGTCGAGCCGGGGCGGGTCACCGACGACGAGGCGGTCGTGCTGGCGCGTGACGTGGCGCGAAAGATCGAGAACGAGATGACCTACCCCGGGCAGATCAAGGTCACGGTCATCCGCGAGATGCGTGCCAGCGAGCTGGCGCGCTAGGTCGCGTGATGGCCTAGCTCGCGCTGGAGACGGCGGCCGCGCCAGCTATTCTGACTCGGATGCGACTCCTGTTCTTGGGCGACGTCGTGGGCAAGGGGGCCCGTCAGGTGCTGCGTCGGCGGCTGAGGGGCGTGCGGCGCGAGCGCGGGGTCGAGTTCGTGGTTGCCAACGGCGAGAACGCGGCCGGCGGCAAGGGTCTCGATCCCGATTCGGCCGACGAGCTGTTCGACGCCGGGGTCGACGTGATCACGACCGGCAACCACGTATGGCAGCATCGGACGCTGCTCCCCGTGCTCGAGCATGAGACCAGGATTCTTCGCCCCGCGAACTTCCCGGAAGGCAACCCCGGGCGTGGCTGGACCGTGCAGCGGGCGGCCAACGGCAGCTCCGTCGCGGTGGTGAACCTGATCGGCCGGGTCTTCATGGGTGGCTTCGATTGCCCGTTCCGGGCCGTTGACCGGATCCTGGCGCAGATTGCGGGCGAGGCTGACGTCGTGCTGGTGGACATGCACGCCGAAACCACGTCGGAGAAGGTCGCGATGGGCTGGCACCTCGCCGGTCGCGTGGCCGGGGTCGTCGGGTCGCACACCCACGTGCAGACCGCGGACGAGCGGGTTCTTCCCGGGGGCACGGCCTACCTGACCGACGCCGGAATGTGCGGTCCCGTGGATTCGGTGATCGGCATGCGGCGGGACGAGGTGTTGCGTCGCTTCCTGAACCAGATGCCCGTGCGCTTCGAGGTGGCGAAGGGGCCGATCGTGGTGCAGGGAGCACTGCTGGACGTCGACCCCGGAAGCGGAAGAGCGACCGCGATCGAGCGGGTGCAGGAGGCTCACGAGACGTGTTGAGCGTGGACGTG
>VGTK01000093.1 GCA_016874715.1 Deltaproteobacteria bacterium
TCACCGCGGCGGCACGAGCCAGCGCGCGAGCGTCGTCGCGGCGGCACGAGCCAGCGCGCGAGCGTCACCGCGGCGGCACGAGCCAGCGCGCGAGCGTCACCGCGGCGGCACGAGCCAGCGCGCGAGCGTCGTCGAGACCGCGTCGTAGACCGTACCTGCGAAGTGGCGCTGCCAGCGGGCGACCCCCTCCTCGAGCACCTCGCGCGGGTACAGACGCCCGCCCGCGACCACCGCCTCAAGGGTCTGCAGGTGATTCAGGTCGACGCTCGGGTCCTCGCGGAAGATCAGCAGGTCGGCGGGAGCACCGATACGCACGATGCCCAGGTTCTGCTCGCCGAGCGCGCGCCCGGCGCTGCGCGTCGCGGCGATCCACACCTGCTCGGGCGTCAGCCCCGCGTCGACGAGTGCCCACATCTCCTCGTGCATGCTGGCCCCCGGCACGACGAACGGGTTCATCGTGTCGGTGCCGACGTGGATCTCGACACCGGCATCGGCGAGCTGCTTGACGACCCGCTTCGCGTTGCGCAGCGTCCCCTGCAGGGTCTCCTCGTCGGCCGCGCCGAGGTCGCTGAGCCGCGGGTCGTGGGCCGGGTCCCACAGGATCTCGCGGTAGTAGCGTGGCAGGAGCTGCGCCTCCGGCGCGGCGAGCGCGTTCCGGTAGTCGGCGAGGCGGGCGACGCGGTCGAGGAACACCAGCGTCGGTGTGTGTGCGATCTGCAGCGCCGCCGACGCCGTCACGACGCCGCGAATGCGCGCCTCGGTCAGCTTCTCCCCGGGCTCGACGAGGCCGCTCAGGTGCTGCACGTCGGCGAGGCGGGCCTCGCTGAACGGGATCGCGGCCGGAACGTGGCCGATCACCGGGAGGGCGTGCGTCTCCGCCGCCTCGCGGATGCCGGCGAGCGCTTCGGGCGAGACGCGGTCGTAGACCTTGATGCAGCTCACGTGCTGCGCGGCGAGCTCGTCGACCGCACGGCGGCCGTCGGCCGCCGTCCGCACCACGCGCGACCCCGACCAGAAAGGCGGATCGCCGTCGAGGATCGGGCCACAGGCGAAGATGCGCGGGCCCGCGATCTCGCCCGCCGCGATGCGGCGACGCTCCTCGAAGATCGCGCCGTCGAAGCTGCCGGTGTCGCGCACCGCCGTGACGCCGTGGCGCAGAAACAGCAGCGCCGCCAGCTCGACGTCGCCGAGCGGCGTATCGGGCGGCTGGTGCACGTGCATGTCGATCAGCCCCGGCAGCACGTACGCGCCCGCGTAGCGCGAGGTGTCGGGTGCGAACGGGTTCATCGGGTCCTCGACGTCGAGACGCGGGCCGATCCCGCCCTCCCCCAGCCACGCGATGCGCCCGGCGCGCACCCCGAGGCGCGCGACCTTGCGCCGATCACGGCCGGGATTGACGATGACGACCTCCGGCAGGCTCACCGATGGCGGCGGCACCGCGAGGTGTGGCGGCGACAGCTCGATCCACAGCCAACCGAGCCCGAGGATCAGCACGATGCCGAGCACGGTCAGCCGTCTCAGGGCTCTACGCACGGGATCACCTCGCCTTCACGGAACGCCCGAGCTGCGCAATCGCGCGGAGATCGAACGAGCCCTGACACCCGCCTCGCCCACGCTTGCTGCCGCTCGCACGCCCCGTCCGGCCGGCGAAGCTTCGCGCGCCCTCGCGCGAAGCTTCGCCCGGTCAGAACGAGAACAGGGAGCCGGTCTCCGCCAGGAAGGCGCGCGATGCCGATCCCACCGACGGGAACGGCGGGCACGGGCTCGGCGCTGCCGTGTCGGGCTCACCGGTGAAGCGCGATGTGGTGTCGTTGCTCGCCGCACTCGGCCTCGCCTTCGCCGGTGCCGCCGCACAGAACTGCACCTCCGTTCCCATCACCGGGCGCAGGGCGACGTCGCCCTGCGGCGCCTGGTCGAGCGCGAACAGCGGCAGGCCCGTGCCACGGACCGACAGCGACGTCGCGGACACCGTCACCGCGCGGATCGGGCCGCTCAGGCCCGTGCCGTCGCAGTACGTGAAGCGCTTCGCCGGCGTCCCGCCACGCGCCCGCCAGTTCGCCGCCGGCAGCGCGATGGTCACCGGCGTGCCGCCGCCGTCGGGGCGGTACACGATCAGCGTCGCGCCGTGCAGCGTCGGATCGCCCGCACCACCCGGCGTGGGCAGCGTGACGCCGCTCGGCGTCGTGCCGCGCTTCGCCGAGCGGAAGCGCATCTTGCGCTTGCGCGGGTCGACCGGCGCCACGCCATCGTCGCTGATCACCAGCGCCGACGTGCGGATCGGCGCGATCGCCACGGCACCGGGGAAGCTGTTCGGGTCGGCCGGATCGGTGCCGGCGTCGAGCTCGTCGCGGTCGAGGGCACCGTCGTCGTCACGGTCGACGCCGATGCGCTCGCCCGAGCCGGGCGGCACGCAGGTGAAGGTGCGCTGCTGCCCCGCGGTCGACGCCTGCGCCTGGAGCGTCGCGAGCGCGATCGGCACCTCGGCCGCGCGGTCCGACCGGAACGTCCCGTCGGCGAGCCGCACCCAGCCGCGCGCCTCACCCGCGAGAATGCCCTTTGCCACGACGTCGCACTCGCCCGCCGCGGCGCGCGCCGCGAGGAGCGCCACGCGCGCCGTCACCGCCGCGTCGGCGCTCGACGTCACGGTCGCCTGCTGGCCGACGACCGGGGCCAGGTTCGAGTCGAACACGAACATGAAGTCCTCGACGTGACGGCGCAGCGGATCGCCTGCCGGGCCGTTGAGGAAGCCGCCCGGGTTCGGCACGTGGCAGCCGTTGCAGGTCTGGAAGACGTCCGACGGCTGCGGCCCGAAGTAGAAGTTCCGCCCCGCCTGCTGGGAGGCCGTCAGGCTGTTGTCGAGGTTGCGGATCGGGTTTGGCGGATACCGCACGTCGAGAATGAAATTCGCGAACACCGTCATGTCGGCGTTGCCGATCTCGGCCGCGCGGCCCAGCAGCCCGACGAACGCCGGATTGAAGCGCAGGAACGCCGACAGCTCGTTGAGGGCACCCGTCGACGGCACGTCGTTCGCGCCGCTCCGGTCGCCGCGCCAGTGCATGGGGCCGGCGTCGGCCATGCCGCGCAGGCTCTGCGTGGCCATGGGGCCCTTCATCGGGTGGTGGTCGGGGAACGACATGCCGAGCGGATCGGACACGCGGAACGGGTTCAGGTTGTCGAGGACGTCGTCGTCCGGGTTGCCGAGGTCCCAGGCGAGGCTGTCGAGGTCGTTGAACACGTGGCACGCGGCGCACGACGCCTCGCCGTTGCTCGACGTCGTCCGGGCGTCGCACAGGAACGGCCGGCCGTCGCGGACGTGCGCCGGCTCGCGGTTGTAGAGCGGCAGGTGGGCGATCTCCGCGGCGGTGGCGGTGTCGACCACCGACAGCGCATTGTCGAAGCGCGTCGGCACGTACAGACGGCTGCACGTCTCGTCGAGCACGATGCCGGTCGGACCGCCACCCGACAGCTCGACGTGCGAGGCGGAGTCCGGCGTGAAGGTGTCGCTCTCGAGCGCCGCGGTCGTGAACACGCCGATCTTCGACGAGCCGAAGGCCGCGACATAGAGCGTGGCGCCGTTCGACGACACCGCCATCTCGAGCGGGGTCGCGAGGCTGTCCTCCGCCGTCCCGGCCGGGCTCGGCACCACCGCGTAGTTGATGTGCTTGTTGAGGTGGCGCGTCGTCACCGCCGACGCCGGCGCGAGCGACGGGTCGATCACGCTGATGCGCGCCTGGTGCAGGCGGCTCCGCACCGTCGAGCCGCCGAGGATGCCCGGGCCCTCGAAGCGGACCTCGTTCTTCGCCTCGGTGTTGGTGACGTAGACCTTGCCGCTCACCGGGTTCACCGCCGTGTTGATCAGAATCGTGCCGACCGACGCGTACGAGCCGCCCGCGACCGGCGGATTCGCGCTGGCGTCGATGGCGAACACCTCGAGGTCGGGCAGGTTGAACTTGACCGCGTTGTTCCAGTTGCGGCCGAGCTGGTCGCGCCACTGCGCGCTGCCCGGGCCGTACTTGACGATGAGGCCGGTTTCGGGGGCCGGCACGCCGGCCGCGTCGGTGCTGGTCGGCGGCAGTCCGCCGGGCATGGTGACGCCGTGCACGTTGCACGGGGCTGCGCCGAAGCCGTCGCAGACCGCCTCCTCGTGGACCGTCGTCGTCCGGTTGCCGGAGTGGAACACCGCGGCATAGACGGTGCTACCGTCCGGGCTCGCAGCGAGCGCACGCGGGGTGTCGCCGACCAGCGCGACGACGGTGATCGGCGTGCCGCCGAGCGGAGCCCCGAGGCTCGTCGCGTCGAACACCCAGACGTCGGCGCGGCCGACGCCGGCGGTGGTGAGCTGCGGACTGAAGCCGATGTTCTGTCCGCGGTGCGCGGTGGTGACGAACGCGCGATTGCCGCCCGGCCCTGCGAACACGATGTCGCGCGGCTCGTCGCCGACCAGCAGCGTGCGCACGACGCGCGGCGGGCTCGCCGCCACGTCGACGATGCTGATGCTGTCGGACAGGTGGTTCACCACCCAGACCTCGGCGTCGGTCCGTGCCGCCACCGCGACCGGCTCGAGCCCGACCTCGACCGCGGCGACGTGCACCGGCGAGCCGCTTGCGAGCGAGAAGACCTCGAGCCGGTTGTCGGGCGAGTTCACCGCGAAGAGCCGCGTGCCGTCGGGGACATCGCGAGCGGCCGCACCTGGCCGCTGTCGAAGGTCACGAAGGCGGCCTGCGCGAGGGTCGGTGCGGCGAGCGCCAAGACGACCGCACCGGCGAGCACCAGACGAGCGAGAGTCGGGTGGGAGTGCACGTTCATGAGCGCGCAAGAGAGCACACCGGCGTCTTGGCGGACAAGCCCTCTGCGCGACCGGGCGACCGGGCGTGCCGACACCGCCGGGCGGGGTTCGGAGCGGACGATCAGGGCATCCGGTGGGAAGACACGACGAGAGGGTCGTTCATCATCGCCATCGGCCCGGCCTCGTCGCCGGCCGCGTAACCGCCGGGCAGGACGACGCTCGCCATCAGCAGGTCGTACGCCCCGGCCTCGCGCAGGCTCGTCATGTTCAGCAGGGTGTAGCCGGCGGCCGACTGCCGGGCGCTCGCGTCGGTGCCGCCCGATCGCACGACGGTGCCCCGGACGACGCCCCAGTCGCGCCAGGCCGGCGGGATCACCATCGCGTGCAGCATCGTGCCCGCGCTGCCGCTGTGCACCCACCACTCGTGGTCGACCGTGGTGCGGACCTCGAACGGCGCGGCCGGCGCGAGCGCGATGCCGCCCGGGTGCTCCGCGTCGTGGTAGGTGAGCGGCATCACGTCGGGCTGGAAGTCGAGCACGTTCTCGAAGCGGAAGTCGCGCAGCGTCTGGAGCATGATCCACGGGAACTTGATGCGCGTCGGCGTCGCGTACGACGTGAGGTAGTGGTACGTGTACGACGTCCCGCTCGGCAGCTCGGGGAACAGCGGCCCCAGGTCGACCGACAGCTTGACGCGGCGCACGGACCGCACCGGACCGGTCCGGACGCCCTCGATCTCCACCACCGAGTTCTGCTCGGTGAAGTCGAGTGTGACGTCCGTTAGTAGCAGCGAGAAGGTCGGGCTGCCGCGCATCCGCGACTGGCGCAGCAGGTTCGACCGGTAGCCCCCGGCGCCCTCGGCGATGCGCACTCCGGTGAAGAAGTTGCGACCCGCGGCGTAGTCGACGCGGTAGAAGGCCGAGCGCGCCTCGCGCGCCGCGACGTCGTAGGTGACGTAGGGCTCGAACGACACCTCCGGGGGCGACGCGAACGCGGCCAGATACGCGTACCCGCGCTCGTCGCCGCGCGGCTCCGCGAGCTCGATCTCGACCGCGCCGTCGGCGCCGGCCGGACGCGTGCCGTCTGCGCTGCGCTCGCCCGCGTCCTTCGCCATGAAGACCAGCTCGTCGTCGGCGTCGAGGCGGAAGTCGACCGGGCCCGCGACGGCGAGCCCGCCGTCACCACTGCGCGCGTCGAACTGGTAGGGGATCGACTCCCAGCGACCGTCGCGAACGCGGTAGAGACGGAGCGTCGCCGAATCGGTCCCCTCGATGCCGTCGAGCCGCGCCACCGGCACCACCACCGGGTCGTGCAGCCGCGACAGCGGCGTCGCCGCGGCGTGCGATGCGGCGGCGACGACGGCGAGCAGCGCCAGGAGGAGCGCTCGCTCACGGGACCTCGTGCGGGACACGCTCTCCGCACTACACGGTCGTCACGCGTCCGGGCAACCCACCGCGTGCGTCGGTCGGCGCGACCTTCCGCTCGCTCGCACACCCACCCGGGCGGACCGCCCCGACCATCGACCGGACCGCGGTCGGCAGCTCGCCGTCGGGGTCGGGCGGGCGCCGGCAACGCGCCATCGGCACCGACTCGAGGGCGATGCTGCGTTGCGTCACAGAGGGGCGAGCGCCCCCGACGTTCGGCTCAGGCTGCGGCGCCCTTCAGGAACTCGAGGACCTCGCGGTTGAAGATCTCGGGGGTCTCGAAGTTGAAGCCGTGGCTGCCACCCGGGATCTTCACCAGCTTCGCGCCCGGGATCTCGCGCGCGAGGACGTCCGAGCTCGCCGGCGGGACCAGGCGGTCGGCGTCGCCGGTGATCACCAGCGTCGGGCTCGCGATGCGGTGCAGGCGGTCGGTCGCCTTGTGGGTCATCACGGCACCCACCTGGCCGAGGATCGCCTCCATGCCGAATCCGTACTGCAGCGCGCCGCTGAAGACCTGCATCAGCTTCGGCAGCTCCTGCTCGATGAAGCTCTGGTTGAAGACGTTGGGCAGCAGCTGCTGCAGGAACATCATGGGGTTCAGCGCCTTCAGGTCGACGTGGATGCCGCCGCTCGCGTCGACCGAGCCGCCGAACTGCTCGACGGTGAACGTGCGGGTCCGCTCGATGTCGGCGTTCGGCTCCGAATAGGTGCAGGCGAGCACCAGTGCGCGGACGCGCTCGGGGTGCCGCAGCACCAGCTCCTGCGCGATCATGCCGCCCATCGACACGCCGACCACGTGCGCCTTCTGGATCTCCAGCACGTCGAGCAGCGCCGCGGCCTCGTCGGCCATCTCGTGGATCGAGTAGGGGCCGGCCGGCTTCGAGCTGCGGCCGACACCCCGGTTGTCGAACGCGATGACGCGAAATTGTTTTGCGAAGTCGGGGATCTGGAACATCCAGGCCTGCGAGTCCGCGGCGAGCCCCATGATGAGCAGCAAGGGGTCACCCGTACCGTGCTCCTCGTAGTACAGCTCCACCGATCCGACCTTCGCGATGCTCATGGGACCTCCGCTGTGCGGTTGACGGGACGCTGCGATCTTACCGGGCCGCCCCATCGATGCCACGCGTCATCGGCGGGGTCCGGGGCGACACTTCGACGACCCGGCACGTGTCAATGAATTTTTGTTGCGCAGGCAGGAGCCACCGACTATACGCCCCCCCATGCGCGCTGGGGCAGACGCGGATGCCGGGTCCTGTGCGGAAGCCTATCGCGACCACGTGCGCCGTCGGGTGGCCGGCCGCACCCGGCTCCTTTCCTCCTTCCTTCTCATCGTCACCGTGGTGACGATGACGCTCACCTGGACCCGCTTTCCCACCCCGCATTTTGCCCTTCTGATGGCGATCCCGGCGATGGTCGTCATCCTGGCGTTGCTGCTCATCGCGCAGCGCCGTCCGGATCTGGCGATCGTCATCGGCGTGCTCGGCGTCAACCTGGTCGGAATCGTCGCCCCCCTGGGCCACTGGCTGGCTGGCATGAGCGCCGAATGGTCTCTTCTGATCCTGACCGCGATCAGCTGCAGCGCGGCCGGGTGCCTGCCATGGGGCTGGCGCACGCAGGCCCTCGCCTCGATCGGACCCCTCGGCGCGTATCTGGCCACGCTCTTGGTGCCACCCGCGGTCCTCGGCTGGTCGGGTGGCCTGAGCGTGTCGGGCGACACGACGGCCCTCGCGGCCTACGCCGTGGCCATGGTCGGAATGTGCCTCACGGGCGCGTCCTTCGTGGAGCGCGACCAGTTCGCCGACTTCCTGCTGGCGTGCACGCTGCGCGAGAACGAAGTCGAGCTCGCTCGGGCGAAGGAGCTCGCCGAGGCCGCAAGCCACGCCAAGACCGACTTCCTCGCCAGCATGAGCCACGAGATCCGCACGCCGATCAACGTCATCTTCGGCATGACCGACATGGTGCTCGACACCGAGCTGAACCTCGAGCAGCGCAGCTACCTGCAGCGCACGCGCGTCGCGGCGAACACCCTGTTGATGCTGGTCAACGACATCCTCGACTTCGCCCGCATCGAGGCCAGGAAGCTGCGGCTCGCACCGCGGCCGTTCGGCCTGCGCGACTGGCTGCAGAAGACCATCGCCCCCCTCGCCGGCCGCGCCTGCGACCAGGGCCTCGAGATGGCGTGCGTCGTGGACGACGACGTGCCCGACCTGCTGGTGGGCGACACCTACCGTCTGGCGCAGGTGCTGATCAACCTCGCGGTGAATGCGCTCCAGTACACGCGGCGGGGCAGCATCGAGGTCCGGGTACGTCGGGCGAGCGGCAGCAACGAGGCGCACCGCACGCTGCAGTTCTCGATCATCGACACGGGGATCGGCATCTCGGAGGATCAGCAGCGCGAGATCTTCGACGCCTTCGTGCAGGGCGAGGCGGCCCGCGCACTGCGCAACGGCGGCACGGGCCTCGGCCTCGCGATCTGCTCGCGCCTCGTCCGCATGATGGATGGGCGCATCTGGGTCGAGAGCGAGGTCGGACGCGGCAGCCGCTTCCACTTCACCGCACCGCTCCTGCCGGCGACCGGCGAAGACGCGAGCGTCGCGGCCTGACGTCTCACCGGCTTCGCCGACCACGAGGGATGGAGCCGGCAGGGCGTTCCGCAACGAGCGCGCCGCCCGGCGTCAGGGCGCGAAGAGCGCCGCGGCGATCGAGCGCGTGTCAGACGACCGCTTGTAGGCGATCGCGAACCGGCCGCGCGCAAAGGCGATGCCCATCCGCGAGCCGACGTCTCCCGACACCGTGCCGAACGGCGTCACGACGCCTGCCGACGAGACCTCGCTCGCCAACGCCGGAACCACGCCGCTCCCCTGCTGGCGCGTCCAGGTGACCACGTAGCGTCCGTCGCCGAACGCGACCACGGGCTCGGTTGAGCTCGGCGACTCGGAGATCACGAAGCCGTCCGGACCGTCGAGCGGTCCGGTGCCCGGGCGGAAGCGGGCACCGCGGACGGTTCCCCCGCTGCCGTTCCAGACCACCAGGTAGTCGCGGCCGTCGGTGGCGATCGACGGCCGGACCAGCGCGTCCGCGGCATCGGCGAGCGCCACGCGCGCGACGCCAGCCGCCGACAGCACCGCGACCTCGACCGTGACCGCGTTCCCGCCGGCCACCATCTCCGTCCACGCGCCGACCGTGGTCGTGCCATTGGACGCCACGGAAGCAGGCGAGCTGACCACGGTCTGGTCGCCGACCGGCGGCAGCAGACCGTCGATCTCGTTCACCGCGAAGCCCTCGCCCTGCACGACCGCGAACGCGCCGTCGAGACGGTTCAGGACCGGGCCGCCGGCGCAGCCCTCCTCGAGCGGCCAGAGCGCCGCGAAGCTCGTGGTGCTGCTCGCCGCGAGCGCCGGCGGCGGCACGACGTCGCTCTCGCAGGTGCCGATCTGTGCGGTCTCGGCGAGGTCGGCGGGGAAGCCGACGCTGGCGTCGGTGCCCACCTGCACCGCCGTGATCGCCGCCCCCGGGACGCTGCCTTGCACGGTCCCGGTCCCGGCGTAGACGACGCCGTAAACCGAGCCGTCGAACGCCACGGCCGGATCCGTCCAGCTCGGGTCGGCGAGGTAGCCGCCGCCCTGCGGCACGCTGACCAGGAAAGGCGAAGGGTCGATCACCCGGCCGTCGGCGCCGAAGCGCACACCGTAGATCGCGGTCGCCGTGCCGACCCCGCCGCCTTCGTACGCGAGCAGGAACGCGTCGCCGCTCGCGCCGAGGTCGAGCGTGGTCGAGTCGGTCCCGATCGATTCCACCAGCGTCAGCACCACGACCGTCGGCGACGGGAGTGGCGTCGGCGTCGGCGTGGCACCGCCCGACGACGTCGGTGTCGGCGTCGGCGTCGGGCCGTCATTCGAGTCGTCGGTACCGCAGCCGAGGGGAACGATCGCGATCGCGAGCGTCGCCGCCGCCACCGCCGCCATGACCAGCCTGCCCGTGCGTCGCATGTCGCGCCACTATGGCGAAACGGCGCGCTTGTCGATGCCGCTCAGCGCCAGTCGCCGAGCACCCGCGCGTCGCGCGTGTCGGAGGTCGAGAGCGATCGTCGCGATCAGACCGCGAACCGTCCCTGCTTCCGGAAGCGCTCGACGAACGGCGTGTAGTCGGTCGGCTGGCGGTCGTAGCCGATCCGGTCCGACGACAACGCCCACGGCTGTGCGCTGCGCGTCCAGATGTCGCCCACCGGCTCGACCCACGAGGTGTCGTCCAGCGTGCCGCTGCGCACGCTGAGCACGCCGATCGAAGGCGTACCGCCGTGCGCGATGCGCCCGCCGCACGTGCCGCACAGCCAGCCGAAGCGCCGCGTGCCCGAGTCCGACGTCCACTCGAACGTCCGCGGCTCGCCCTGCGCGAACGCGAAGGCGGCCTCGAGAACCGTGATCGGCGTCGAGAACGCACCGCCCCCGATGCGCTGACAGTTGGTGCAGTGGCAATTGTAGGCCATCAGCGGCGCCTGCCGGATCTCGTAGCGCAGCGCGCCGCACTGGCAGCCACCGGTCAGGGGAAGCGGAACCATCGTCACCTCCTCGTCCGACCGACGGGCCACCCGCGGCGGCGTCGCCGGTCGTCGTCTCGACTGCACCGACACGCGAGTGTTTCGCCGGCTCCGGACGTCCCGGCGCGTCAGCGCCCCTTCCCGCGCGTCAGCGCCCCTTGTAGACCGGCTTGCGCTTCTCCTTGAATGCGCGCGGCCCCTCGCGCGCGTCCTCGGTGCTCGAGACGGGGATGCCGATCTCCATCTCCTTCGCGAGCGCGTCCGCGATCGACAGTCCGCTGCCGGCGAGCACCGACTGCTTGACGGCCTGCACCGCGACCGGTCCGTTCTCGGCGAGGATCCGCGCGTAGCGCATCGCCTCGTCCATGACGCGCCCGCGCGGCACGACCTTGTTGACCAGGCCAACCCGCAGCGCCTCCTGCGCCGTGATCGGCTCGCCCGTGAGCAGGATCTCCATCGCGACCGCCCACGGGATCTGGCGGACGAGACGCGCGGTCGAGCCGCCCATCGGAAACAGGCTGCGCTTGACCTCCGAGATCGCGAGCCGCGCATCGTCGGCGACGACGCGGATGTCGGTCACCTGCAGGATCTCGGTGCCGCCCGCGTAGCTGTGTCCGTTCACCGCCGCGATGATCGGCTTGAACACGTCGTAGCTGCGCAAGAGGCCGCGGAAGATGATGTCGAAGTCGTTCTTGACGCGCTGGTCCCACTCGTCCTTCGGTGGCTTGACCCCCATCATCATCGGGATGAAGCCGTCGAGGTCGCCGCCGGCGCAGAAGGCCTCGTCGCCCGTCCCGGTGAGGATCGCGCACCGGACGTCGCCGTCCTCGGCGACGTCCTTCCAGGCGTCCGCGAGGCGGCAGAACATCTCCGCGTTCATCGCGTTCCGGACGTCGGGACGATTCATGCGGAGGACGGCGACGCCGTCCTTCTTCTCGTAGACCAGCGCGGGCTCGGCCACCCCGTCAGAGCTCCGTGCCCAGGATCGCGATCGAGAAGTACTGCGCGCCGCCGCCGTAGGCGTGACCGAGCGCCGTCTTGACGCCCGGCACCTGGTGCTCGCCCGCGCGGCCCATCACCTGCAGGGCCGCTTCACCGAAGCGGAGCATGCCCGACGCGCCGATCGGGTTCGTGTTGAGCACGCCACCCGACGGATTGACGGGCAGGTGCCGGCCGAACTTCTGGTCGCCGCGGTCGACGGCCTTCCAGCCCTCGTTCAGCGGCGCGAAGCCGAGGTTCTCGAGCCACATCGGCTCGTACCAGGAGAACGGCACGTAGAACTCGGCGACCTGGATCTCGTTCCACGGGTCCTTGATGCCGGCCTTCTCGTAGACGAACTTCGCGCACGTGCGGCCCGCGAGCGGGCTCACCTGGTCGCGCCCCGGGACGTACATCGGCTCGGTGAAGGTGGCGCCGGCCTTGAGCCACGCGGGCTTGCGCGGCCCCTTCTTCGCGAGCTCCTCGTTCGCCATGACGATCGCGATGGCGCCGTCGGACGACGGGCACGTCTCGAGGAAGCGGATCGGGTCCCACAGCATCGGCGACGCGAGCACGTCCTCGACGCTCATCGGGTCGCGGAGATGCGCGTACTCGTTGCGCGCCGCGTTCTCGCGCGCGTTCGCCGCCACCACCGCGCCGATGTGCGACGGCGCACCCGAGCGCATGATGTAGGCCCGGCAGTACGGCGCGAAGAAGCCGCCCGCACCCGCCACCATCGGCGGCGTGAACGCGTAGTTCGGCGACAGCGCCCACATCGCGTTGCCCTCGCTCTGCTTCTCGAAGGCCACGGTGAGGACGCGTCCGTACAGGCCCGACGCGACGTGCGTCGCGGCGGTGAGCGCGGTGGTGCAGCCGACCGACCCCGCCGTGTGCACGCGGATGATCGGCTTCATGTGCGCGCCGAGCGCACCGGCCAGGTACTGCTCGGGCTGCATGATGCCCTCGAGAGGATCCGGAGCCTTCCCCAGCACGATCGCGTCGATGTCCTCGTGCGAGAGTCCGGCGTCGAGCAACGCCCGGTCGACCGCGATGCGCACCATCTCGGGCACGTTCACGTCGGGCAGCTTGGAATTGTGATGCGTCTGTCCGACGCCGACGACCGCTACGGCCCGGCTCATGTCCACCTCCGCTCGGTGCCGAGCACCCAGACGATGTTCTGCTGCAGGCAATGTCCGCCCGACGCGTGCACGACGGCTCGCTTCGCACCAGCGACGCCTCGCTCCCCGGCACGGCCCGACAGCTGCCGGAAACCCTCCGCGAGGCGCAGCAGCCCGGTGTTCATCAGGGGGTTCGCGCACAGCGGGCTGCCCGACGGGTTGACGACCGGGCCGCCGGACGTGCCGCCGAGGCCCGAGGGCAGACCGAGAGCGTCGCGCAGGATCAGCTCCTCCGCCGGCGTGGTCGAGCCGAGCTCGACGACCTGCGCGTCGTTCACGCCCTTCACGCCCGCCATCTCGAACGCGTTCTTCGCGGCGAGCTTCGTGCTCGCACTCGAGGTGAGATCGCGCGCGCCGATGGTCTGGAACTCGATGCGGTGATCGACGCCGTGGATCCACACGGGCCGGTCACACATCTTCTCGGCCTTGCCTTCGGCGGCGAGCACGAGGCAGGTCGCGGTCTCGCCGATCGGCGGCAGGTAGCCCTCGCGCAGCGGGCTCGTGACGAACGGTGTCTTCTGCAGCTCGGCGGCGCTCACCGCCTGGCGCAGCTGCGTGTCGGGGTTCTTCGCCCCGGCAGCGCGGTTCCGCGCGGCGACCTGGGCGAGGCCCGCGTCGTCGACGCCGCTCTTCGCCATGTAGGCGCTCGCCTGCAGCGCCGAGGTCGAGACGTGATCCAGCCCGAGCGATGCGTGGTAGAACGGGTCGAGCTGGAGGTTGAGCACGTGCATCGGGCTCCCTTCGGAGACCTTGCCGAAGCCCGCCACGATCGCGGCGTCGCACTCCTCGGCCTGCATCTTCACCCACACCAGGTGCGCCGCCCACGCGGCGTCCATCTCGACGTGCGAGTCCTGAACAGGCGGCCACGCGCCCATGACCTCCATAACCTGGCTGAAGCTGAAGGCGCGGCCGTCGACGTAGTCCGACGACCCGGCGCACTGGTAGTCGATGTCCTTGCGCTCGACGTTCGCGTTCGCGAGCGCCTGCCTGACGACCGGATAGAGCATCTCGGGCGCCGTGCGGTGCGGGTTCTCGGCAACGATCGGCGCCTGCGCGAAGCCCACGATGGCAACGTTTCTGAGCTTGCTCACGTTCACGACCTCAAAGGCGGTGGATGAAGCTCTCGAGCGGCGCCTTCGGCTCGCCCGTGGGCTTGAAGTACTTGATGTCGGAGTGGTCGCCCTGGCGCTCGCCGTCGGGCCGCCAGACCGCCTGCACGCGGGTGCCCATCTCGACGTCCTCGGGCTTGCACTCCTGGACGAGGCCGTAGATCGAAACGTCGGCACCGTCGAGTGCGACCGACGCGACCACGTAGGGCAGCTCGATGTCGCGGCCGTACACCGGAACGTTGACGACGCAGAAGGTCGTGACGATGCCCCTGTCCGGCAGCTCGACGATCTCCTCGCACGGCGCGTGCGCGTCGGGCGAGCTCATGAGCGGCGGCACGAAGACCTTGCCCGTCGCACTGCACTTCGAGCCGAGGATCTTCTTGTCCTTCAGCGCGCGCAGGTACAGGGCTTTGTAGTCGCCCGCGACGTAGTGGTACGGCAAGACCAGATCGGTCTGGATGAACTTGACGCGTTCCTCGGGGGGTTGGTTCATGGCGGAGCTCTCCGTCAGCCGATCAGCTGGAAGCAGGCGATGTCGCGGATGGTTCCCTTGCGCTCGTCGTCGGGCGCCCAGACGGCCTTGACCCGCGAGCCGACCCTCAGCTCGCCGAGCCGGTCTCTGACGATGTGCGCCATCGCCGTGTCGGCACCGTCGAGCTTGACGAGCACGTAGGCGAACGACGTGTCGCTCGGATGCAGGTCGGCCACCGGCTTCGCGACCACGCCCACCGCGGTGACCGTGCCCTCGTCGTTCACCTCGACCCACTCGCCTCCGGTCTTCGCATCGACCTCCGAGTACGAGTTCGGCGGAACCACCACGCCCTGACCGGCGATGCGGCGGCCCCAGATCTTCTTCTGTTCCTTCAGGCCGGCAAGAAACCGGCCGGTGACCTCTCCCGTCGAGCGCTTGTACGGGAACTTGACGGTCATCCGCTGGCTCATCGGCTCGACCGACGTCGGTGCCTTCATGCGTTGTTCCTTCTCTTCATGCCAGCCGCGCGTTGCGGGCGCGGACCGAGCAGGCGCAGGACCGCCTGCTCGAGGAAACGGCGCTGCAGGTCGAGCTGCCGCGCCGAGAACGGATCCGAAGTCGTCCACGGCGCCACGGTCTGAATGGCCTGCGCATTGATGAAGTACGAGTAGACCATGCCGAACAGGGCGAACGCGAGGTGCGGAACCTCCTCCGGTTGCCAGCCGGCTGCGCCCGCCGCGTCGCGCAGGAGCTTCGTGCCCTCGGTGGACAGCAGCCGGATCCACCTGCCGATGCGCGGCTCGGGGAGCCCGGCGTCCTCCAGCATCACGCGCTGCAGCAGCGGCGCCAGGTCGCGATGGTCGGCGAGGTGCGCCACGACCTGATCGATCTGCGCCCGCACGCGGAGCGGTCGCAGCGCGCCGCCCGACTGCCACGCCGCAGCGGTCATCTCGACGATCGGCGCGAAGCCGCGCTCGAGCACCGCATCGTAGAGCGCTTCCTTGCTGGGGAAGTGATTGTAGAGGCTCGACGGCGTGAGGTTGGTCTCGCGTGCGAGGTCGCGGACGGCCACACCGTCGAGGCCGTGCTTCGCAAACAGGCGCTCCGCCGCATCGAGGATCAGCGCGCGCGTCGGCTGCTCGGCCGTCGCGGCCGGCGTTGCGCGCGGCTCTCGCGGACGCGCCTTGCTCGCGCGGGTGTCGGGACGTTCGGGCACGGGATCCGGGGACTTAGCCGAACGAATGTTCGTTCGTCAATGCGCGGCGAGACTTGGAAACTCCGCCCCTTCGCGATAGCGGCGTCCGCCATGAGCACGCAAGAAAGCAACCCCCTCGGCCCTCTCGCGCCCCTCGTCGGAACGTGGGAAGGCGGCGCCGGCACCGACGTCGCGCCCGCCGAACCGAACCGCAAGGAGACCGCGACCAGCCACTACCGCGAGCGGATGACCTTCGAGCCCATCGGCCTGGTGGACAACCACGAGCAGAGACTCTGCGGCCTCCGCTACCTGACCGTGGCATGGCGCACCGGGCAGGCCGACGCGTTCCACCAGGACACCGGCTACTGGCTCTGGGACGCGAAGAACGAGCAGGTCATGCGCTGCTTCGTCGTCCCCCGCGGCGTGACCGTGCTCGCCGGGGGCAAGGCCGCCGCCAAGGCGACCGAGTTCGACCTGCTCGCCGAGCGCGGCGCGCCCGTCTTCGGCGTCTGCTCCAGCCCGTTCCTCGATGAGCAGTTCCGCACCGTCCGCTTCACCATGAAGGTCCGGATCCTCGGCGCGGACCGCTTCTCCTACGAGGAGGACACGGAGCTCGAGATCCCCGGCCAGCCGAGGTTCCACCACACCGACGGCAACACGCTGCAGCGCGTCCCGGACTGACGTCGGCGCCGGCTCCGCCGCCCGCGAGCGATGGAACCGGCACGGCGTTTCTTCTGTCGCGGAAGCGCGGAGCGGGGGCCGGACGACGCGCCCCCGCTCCACGGTCAGCGCCGCTCGTAGCGCCAGCCGTCGGGCATCATCCACAGCCGGTGGCGCGGGCCTTCCGCATCCACGTCACCGCCCTCGTAGGCGACGTCACCCTGCCACAGCGTCAGGCCGCCGCCGGGGATGCTCGCGATGCGCGTCGAGAACCGCTCGGGCGTGCACCCCCGGCACTCGCCGAGCGCGCTCGCCACGTCCGGGAACCGCGACAGGCGGTCGAGGGTCACCCAGGTCGGCGGCAGCACCTCGATCTCGAGCGCGTTGCGCCGCCGCATCGCATCCGACGGCGACATCCAGGCCTGGTCGTGGATCTCGCCGAGGTCGATCGAGACGTCGCCGTGCGGTGCCCGGGCGACGAAGAACCACGTCAGGAAGCGCTTGACGGCGACGTCGGGCGGCGTCCAGTGCGAGAGCGGCACCAGGGCATCCTCGGTGATCGCGAGGCCGGTCTCCTCGAGCGACTCGCGCACGGCGGCGCGCCGCGCGGCGCCGAGGTCGTCTTCGGGCGCGAGCCCCGTGCGGTCCGCGGGATCGACGCGACCGCCGGGAAAGACCCACATGCCGCCCGCGAAGGCGAGCTTCGAGTTGCGGCGCAGCATGAGCGTCTCCAGCCCCTGCTCGCCGTCCCGCAGAAGGATGACCGTCGCCGCTTCGTGGGTCTCGCTCATGTCCCATCGAGTAGCGAAGCAGCCCCGCGGGACGCCAGCGCGATCGACGCGCGCGGCCCCGGCGTCACGGCAAGCATGCTCCCTCGTGCGCCAGCAACCAGCGCTTGCGCTCGAGCCCGCCGCCGTAGCCGGTCAGGGAGCCGTCCCTGCCGATCACGCGATGACACGGCACGACGATGCCGATCGGGTTCGCACCGTTCGCGAGCCCGACCGCACGGAACGCTTTCGGGCGCCCCACGCGACGCGCGAGCTCGCCGTAGGTGATCGTGGTACCGGCCGGGATGTCGCGCAGGGCGCGCCACACACCGCGCTGGAAGCCGGTGCCACTGCTCGCGACGGGAAGCGTGTCGAGCGCGCCCCGGTCTCCCGCGAAGTAGCGCTCGAGAGCGCGAGCGGGCCGCGACGGCGCCGTCGCACCATCATCGATGGCGAACCCGCCGTCGCCGTAGAGAACACGCAGGAGCCGTGCCGCGCGCTCCGCGTGGTCCTCCCAGTCGACCGAGCGCAGCCTCTGGTCAGTGTCCTGCAGCAGCACGAGAACACCGATCGGCGTCGCGAGCCGGAATCGCTGCAGGGCGAGCGGTACTTTGGTGCGCGGCGGCATGGGTCTCCTCGAGGTGCTTGACGGAGCGACGACCCGCCCCGCTCCCGGCGTCGCCGGTCCAGAGATGCTGCGCCGCGTACGCACGCCAGGGGCGCCAGGCTTCGGCGTGCCTCGCCAGCTCGCGCGTCGACGGGCGGCGGCCGCTCGCGTCCGCGAGCGCGCGCTGCAAGCCGAGGTCGTTCGCCGGAAACGCGTCGGGCTCGCGCAGGACACGCAGCGCCACGTACTGCGCCGTCCATTCTCCGATCCCCGGCAGGGCACGCAGCCGTGCAACGGCGTCGTCGAGGCTCTGCGCGGTGCGGAAGAGAGCAGCGTCGTCTTGCGTCGCACGGGCGAGCGCGACGAGCGCCGCGCCGCGGCTTCGCGGCACACCGAGCGACGTCGGGTCGGCGTCGGCGAGCCGCGCCGCGGTCGGAAACACGTGCGTCAGGCCATCGTCCATCTCTCCGTCCGCGAGCGGCACGCCGTAGCGCGCGACGAGGCGCCCGGCGAGCGTGCGCGCGCCCGCGACGCTCACCTGCTGCCCGAGGATCGCACGTACCGCGAGCTCGAAGCCGTCCCAGCCGCCCGGTACGCGGAGACCAGGGCGAGCGGCGACGAGCGGCGCGAGCAGCGGGTCGCGCCCGAGCAGGGCCGCGATCGCCTGAGGCTCCGCTGCGAGGTCGAATACGCGCCCGACGCGCGCGACCACGTCGGACAGCACCACGACGTCCGACACGCGGATCGCGACGCGCAGCGCGTCCGCGCCAAGGCACCGCGCGACCTCGACCACGCCGTGAACGCTGCCGATCGCGAACGTGCGGCGGTAGGTCCCGTCGTGAACCTGCTCGACACCCGAGATCGCGCGCGCGGCGAGAAAGCCCAGCATCGCCTCGTGGTCGTAGGGTGGCGCGTAGGGCAGCCGGAGCACGACCGACGCGCCGCGGCCGGTTCGATCGGCGTCACCCGCGCACGCGGTCGTACGGCGCAGCTCACGCGGTGGGCGGCCGTAGAGCGCGCGGAACGTCTCGTTGAAGCGCCGCACGCTGCCGAAGCCCGCCGCGAGCGCGACCTGCACCATCGGCAGCCGTGTCTCGTGCAGCAGGTGCTTCGCGAACAGTACGCGCCGCGTCTGCGCGACCGACACCGGCGACGCTCCGAGGTGCTCGCGGAACAGCCGCCGGAGCTGGCGCGCGCCGACGCCCAGCCGCGCGGCGAGCCGCTCGACGCTCGCATCTTCGCCACCGAGCGCACCTTCGCGGATCAGGGCCAGGGCGCGCGTCACGGTGCTCGAGGTGCCGCGCCAGCTGGCGAGCTCGGGTGAGACCTCGGGGCGGCAGCGCAGGCACGGCCGGAATCCTGCCGCCTGCGCGGCGAGCGCCGTCGCGAAGAACAGGCAGCTTGCGGCCTTCGGGGTGCGCGCCGGACAGATCGGCCGGCAGTAGACGCCGGTCGAGCGCACGCCGACGAAGAGCTTGCCGTCGAAGCGCGCGTCGCGCGCGAGCAGCACGCGATGGCACGCCGCCGCGTCGCGCAGCAGGGTGTCCGCTTCGACGGCGGCAGGCGTCTCGAGACCCGGCATGCCCGGCACCATGCCATGAACGCCGGTCCGATCTCGCGGTTTTCGGACGTGGACGTGGCCTCGCAGGGAGCCTGCGAGCCCGGCCCGAGCAAGCCCTGCGCCCGTGCCCAAATCGAGGGCACTGCTCACGAAACGGGTGCCTCTATGCTCATCAAAGGGGCTGGCCCGTCTGGGCCGCGCAGTTTGCCCCGTAGTTTCCATATGCTTACGGACCCAGGACAGGTACAGAGGCGGGCGCAATCCTTGCAGACCCGAGGTCCGTCGCAATCCGGGCCACCGGATCCCGCCGACGAACGTCCGTCACACCACATCGCAGGAGGAAATCTTCGTGAGCGGAAGCGCTGCTCGTCTCCAGGCCATCGAGGCCGTCACCAACTATCAGCCGATCTCCGAGCCGTTGTCGTTCTCGAAGGTTCCCGCCAACGAGATCTTCGGCACGAACGTCTTCGGCCGCGCCGCCATGAAGGCGCGCCTACCGAAGCCGGTCTACCAGTCGCTGATCGCTACCATCAATCACGGCGCGGCACTCGACCCGTCGATCGCCGACACCGTGGCTTCCGCCATGAAGGAATGGGCGATCGAGAAGGGCGCCACCCACTACGCGCACGTCTTCTACCCGCTCACCGGAACGACGGCCGAGAAGCACGACAGCTTCCTCTCGCCCGACGGCGAAGGCGGCGCGATCGCCGAGTTCGCCGGCAAGACGCTCATCCAGGGCGAGCCCGACGCATCGAGCTTCCCGAACGGCGGCATCCGCGCGACGTTCGAGGCGCGCGGCTACACCGCGTGGGACGTCACGAGCCCGGCCTACATCCTCGAGAACCCGAACGGCACCACGCTCTGCATCCCGACCGCCTTCGTTTCGTGGACCGGCGAGGCGCTCGACAAGAAGACCCCGCTGCTTCGCTCGTCGCAGGCGATGAACAAGCACGCGCAGCGGGTCTTGAAGATCTTCGGACACAAGGACATCGCGACCGTCTACTCGTTCGCCGGCGCCGAGCAGGAGTACTTCCTGGTCGACCGCCACTTCTACTTCTCGCGTCTCGACCTGCTGGGTTGCGGCCGCACGCTCTTCGGTGCGGCGCCGCCGAAGGGGCAGGAGTTCGAGGATCACTACTTCGGCGCGATCCCCGAGCGCGTCCTCGCCTTCATGCTCGAGACCGAGCGCGAGCTGTTCAAGCTCGGCATCCCTGTCAAGACCCGACACAACGAGGTGGCCCCGGGCCAGTTCGAGGTGGCACCGGTCTTCGAGAGTTCGAACCTCGCGACCGACCACCAGCAGCTCATCATGGTGACGCTCAAGAAGGTCGCCGAGCGCTACGGAATGGCCTGCTTGCTGCACGAGAAGCCGTTCGCGGGCGTGAACGGCTCGGGCAAGCACGTCAACTTCTCGATCGGCAACACGACGCAGGGCAACCTGCTCGACCCCGGCGACACCCCGCACGCGAACGCGCAGTTCCTCGTGTTCTGCGCGGCGGTGATCCGCGCCGTGCACAAGCACGGCGGCCTGCTGCGCGCGGTGGTCGCATCGGCGGCGAACGACCACCGTCTTGGCGCCAACGAGGCGCCTCCGGCGATCATCTCGATCTTCCTCGGCGAGCAGCTCGCCGACGTGTTCGAGCAGATCGCGAAGGGTGGTGCCACGACGTCGAAGGTGAAGGGCAAGCTCGAGATCGGCGTCGACACGCTGCCGCACCTGCCCAAGGACGCGGGCGACCGCAACCGGACGAGCCCGTTCGCGTTCACCGGCAACCGCTTCGAGTTCCGCGCGGTGGGATCGAGCCAGTCGATTGCCGGCCCGATGGTCGCCATCAACACGATCCTCGCCGAGTCGCTCGACTACGTCGCAACCGAGCTCGAGAAGCTGGGAGCCGGCGATCCGGCGAAGCTCAACGCCGCCGTGCAGAAGCTGGTCGCGGACATCCTCGAGAAGCACGGCTCCGTGATCTTCAACGGCGACGGCTACTCGGAGGCCTGGCACCGGGAGGCCGAGAAGCGCGGCCTGCCGAACCTGCGCACGTCGGTCGACGCCCTGCCGGTGCTCGAGAGCCCGGACGTCGTCGCCATGTTCGACAAGTACAGCGTGCTCTCGTCGCGCGAGCTGCAGAGCCGCATGGAGGTCTACCTCGAGCAGTACTGCCTGACCATCGGCCTCGAGGCGCGCACGGCGATCGAGATGGCGAAGACCGTCGTCTTCCCGGCGGCGGTCCGCTACCAGGGCCAGCTCGCGCAAACCTGCGCCAACCTGAAGGCGATCGGCTACACCTTCGACACCGACACGCTCGACAAGGTGACGGCCCTGGTGAAGCAGCTCCAGGACGGCATCGCGAATCTCGAGAAGTCGCTGGCGCACAAGAACGGGGGCTCGAAGCTGGGCCACGCGAAGGATCTGTGCGACAGCGTACTCCCCGCGATGGCGGCGGTTCGCGCGGCCGCGGACGATCTCGAGAGCATCGTCGCCGACGATCTCTGGCCGCTCGCGACCTACCAGGAGATGCTTTTCATTAAGTAAAAGGAGGGGGACTCTGTCCCCCTCCCTCACCGCGGCGGAGCCGCGGTGATTCACTCCCCCGGCTCGCCTACGGCTCGGCCACTCGCCCTTCGGGCTCGCGGGTGGGCCGGTGCCGGGCGGCCGCGGCGGAGCCGCGGTGATTCACTCCCCCGGCTCGCCTACGGCTCGGCCACTCGCCCTTCGGGCTCGCGGGTGGGCCGGTGCCGGGCGGCCGCGGCGGAGCCGCGGTGATTCACTCCCCCGGCTC
>VGTK01000094.1 GCA_016874715.1 Deltaproteobacteria bacterium
GCCCCGCGAGACGGACGCCGTGTGCGGCGCGCCCCGCGAGACGGACGCCGTGTGCGGCGCGCCCCGCGAGACGGACGCCGCGTCAGCCGCGCCGCGCGAGACGCACGCCGCTCGCTGTGAAGCGACGGGCTGCAGCTGCCTCTGCCGGCAGCGGGGTCTTGCCCCGACCGCGCTCCGTGGTAACGAGCGGTGAGCCGCGCATGTCCGCCTCCGCCGATGAACGTCCCGCGCCCCCCGGCGCGCACGACGCCGCCCCGCAGTCGCGCTTCCCGTGGCACGCCCACTTGGTGCTGCTGCGACCGTTGCGCATCGCCGAGGCGCTCGCGGCCGTCCGCGCCGCGCATCTCGTCGATCCCGTCCCGACCGTTTTCCAGATCGAGCTCGGCGTGCTGCGCATGTGGCATCGCATCCTGTTTCGGCCCGAGACGATTGGCATGGCGGCGTCGCACCCGGTGCGCGCCGACCGCTTCGCCCGGCTCCTCGAGCGGCGCTGGCTGCGCGGCCCGTTCCTGCTGCGCGAGGGCGCGATCGCGCCGTGGGATCTCTCGGGTCTGCTCAGCACGCCGGAGCGTCTCATGACGCACATGCTGGGTACGCACCACGATGGCCTGCAGTTCGTCTACGACCTGCAGATCCTGAGCGCCTACCCGGGACGTACCGAGGAGCTGCGCGACCGGGCGCGCGCCGTCGTGACGCAGGACACCGCGCGGTCGCGCCACCTGCGCAACCTGTGCGTGTACGAGGAGTACCACGAGTGGCTCCTCGAGGTGGTCGAGCGCGCGCTCGTCGACGGCATCGCGCTGCCGCCCGAGCTGCAGGACGACCCCGACATCTCGTTCCTCGCCTATCTGCGCTGGTGCGCACGCCAGCCCGCGACGCCGCGCGACGCGTGGCGCGCGTGGCGCGCCGGACGCCTCTCCTTCGCACCCGAGCGTCCCGCTCCGGCCGCGGCCACGGTGACCCGATGAACGGAGGCAGCACGAGCGGTCGCAATCGCAGCACGAACGTGATCGACCCCGACCAGCTGATCGACGCCGACAAGCGCTCCCTGCGCGCGCTCCTCGCGAGCGGTCACCCGATCGACGCCGACGCGCTCGCCGGCTGGCAGTACCGCGGTACGAGCCTCGGCATGCCGGGCTTCGTCGACCGGCTCGCGTGGAAGACCTTCGTGAAGGCGTTCCACCGCGACCCGGGCGCAGCCCTGGTGCGCGGCTGGAACGTGCGCATCCGGCAGACCGGGCTGCTCGGCCCGATCGAGCCGCTGCGCCGCGATGGCGGGCCGTTCGTGTTCGGCTTCTTCCGCGTCGAGCGCCCCGGCGGGTACGTCGTCCCCGACGGCGCCGATCGCGGGCTGATCCTCGACTACAACCAGTCGGGCAACCCGCCGCTCGACCCGATCAACCGGCTGCGCGATCCGCTGGTCGCGCTCGAGCCGGGCAACAGCGACGTGCTGCTCGGCTGGTCGTACCTCGACCTCGGCATCGTGCGCGTGCCGACCCCGAGCTACTTCCTGCTCGAGCGCTGGGCCCCGGTCGGTGAGCCGGCGGTCCCCCGGACTCGCTGACGGGGCGATGCAGGCCGCGGTCGCGTGCTGAGCGAGGCGGGCGTGCGGCGACTGGCCGTCGGCGTCCTGCTGGCGTTCGCCGCGACGTTCCTCGTGCTGCACCACGAGCTCGCCCGCGGCGCACGCTTCGTGCCCGACGATCTCTGCCAGCGCGCCGACGTTGCGGCACTCGGCGTGCTGCGCGTGCAGCGCCAGCTCTACCAGCAGTGGTCGGGGCGCTGGGTCTCCAGCGGGATCGTGGCCTCCGCCATGGCCGTGCTGCGCGAGCCGAGCGCGGCCTTTCCGTACGCCCTCGGGCTGCTCGCCTTCGCCGTCGCGGTGGTCTGGACGGCGGCGCGCGCGCTCGTCGGGGAGCGTGTGCGGGCGGGGCTGCTGCCGCTCCTCGCCGTGGTGACGGTGGCGGCGCTGTTCTTCGCGACGCCGCATCGCGGCGACTCCTGGTTCTTCGTCTTCTCGTCGATCGAGAACCTCGTCCCACTGTGCGCGGCGCTGCTCGCGCTGGCGTGCGCGCGGCACGCGAGCGCGCGCTCCTGGCTGGTCGTGCCGGGCGCGTTTCTCGCGGCGGTCGCGACCGGGGGCCACGAGGCGGTGGCGCTGCCCGTCCTCGCGACGGGCGCCGTCGCTCTCATCGCGTCGGCGTGGCGGGACCGGCGGGACCCGCGCGTCCGTACCGGTGCCACGATGCTCGCCATCGCCCTGCTGTCGTTCGTCGTCTCGGCAGCGTCGCCGGGATCGTCGGCACGGCTCGCCCAGATGCCGCGCACGCCTCTCTTGTTCGCCGCGTCGAGCGCCGCCACCGGTGGCCCGGGCGTGCTGCTCGGCATCGCGCGCGATGCGGCCGGGCCGCTCCTGGTGCTGCTGCTCGCCTGGGCGGTCGGTGCGAGCAGCTTCGCGCCCGCACGGGCGGTCGGTGCGAGCAGCTTCGCGCCCGCACGGGCGGTCGGTGCGAGCAGCTTCGCGCCCGCACGGGCGGTCGGTGCGAGCAGCTTCGCGCCCGGGCAGGCACCGGTGCCGGTGCGGCGTCTGCTGGCCGCGACGGCTGCGGTGCTGCTGCTCGCTCCGCTGGTCGCGTTCGCCGCGACGTTCTCTGGATACTACGCGCTCGGCGAGCCGCCGCCGACACGTGCGCAGCTCGTCCTCGCCGTGTTTCTCGTGGTCGCTGCGGTCGAGATCGGCAGCCTCGCCGGCGCGGCGCTGCGCGACCACGCTCGGGCGGCGACCGTCCTGGTGGTGCTGCTCGCCGCGGCGGTCGTGGGCGTCGGCGTCGCCGAGATCGGTCGGACGCGTGCCGACATCGCGCTCGCGCACGCCTACGCCGCGGCCTACGACGCGCGCGTCGCGTTCCTCCGGAGCCTGCCGCGCGAGCCGGGACTCGCACCGGTGGTCGTCGACCCGCTGCCGCCGAGCGGCGTGCTGCGCTCGGCGGAGATCAGCGCCGACACGCCGGCCGCGTTCGAGAACCGCTGCTGGCGGCGCATGCTGCAGGTCGGACGCCCCGTGCTGCGCGCACCGGATGCGCCGCCGTCGCGCGGCGGGAGCGCGCCGCCGCCCGCCGGGGCGCCGGCCCGCTGACCGAGCCGTGCTGCGCGGCCGATCGATCGCACGACGCACCTAAGGACCCAGCCGCGCACCGAGCACGCGCGCGAAGTCCTCGGCGAGCAGCCGGTTGCCCTCGCCGTCGACGTGGCAATCGTCGAGGAAGACCCGGTCGGGGAGCTCGTGCGGCACGGACCGGACGTCCCGACCGGTCGAGCTCGCGTCATCGGCGATGCGTCGCAGGCGCTCGTCGAGCCGGTCCCGGTAGCGCTGCGAGGTCTCGCGGTCGACGATCAGCCGTCCGGCGAACGCTACTCCGGGCACGCGCAGACCGGACGGCGGCGTGGACAGCAGGACGACGGTGCCGGGCGGCGAGAGCGCGATCGTGCCGCGCACGGTGCGCTCGAAGGCGTCGAGGGCGCGCGGCTCGGGCTCGGGCGGGCCCGGCAGAGGCTGCGCGTGCAGGCGCAGGTTGCGCAGCACGCCGGGAAGTCGCGCGCTGAAGAGCAGATGCTTGGCTGCACGCCAGGCGCCGCGCTCGCGCCGCAGGAGCTCCTGGCTCGCGCGGACCACGGCACGGACGCCACGCTCCGGCGCGTTGCGCGCGAGGTCGGGAAAGCGCAGCGCGCTCGTGTCGTTGATGCCGGTGTGCACGATCACCGCGTCGGGCTCGAGCGCGATGCCCTCGGCGGCGAGGCGCTCCTGCTCGCAGAGCGCGTCGAGCGCATCGAAGCCGAGGTTCACGACCTCGACGGGCGCTCGCCCGGGGACGCGCAGCGCGCGGCGCAGGTGCGCGTCGATGGTCTCGTCGTCGTTCACCAGGCAGCCGTGGCTGGTCGATCCGCCGAGCAGGACGACACGTCAGGTCGCGGACGGCTTGGGCACGGCGACCGGCGGGCCGCAGAAGCCCATCGCGTTCACGTGCGACCGCGTTCCGTTGGGAAACGGCACGACCATCCCGGGCCAGGGACGGAAGCAGGCGTCGCCGCGCAGATCGAGGGTCGCGTCGGGATCCCACTGGCGCAGCAGCGACGCGAAGCGGGTGCTGCTCGTGGCGGCGACGATGCGCAGCGACGCCTCGAGCGTCGCTGCGCCGAGCAGAGCCGCGACGGCCGCGCGCGCCGCACGACGCCGGAGGTCGTTGCGGCCCGCTCTCGAGGAAACGCGACGATCGCCAGATCCGCCGGCAGCTCGGCGCTGCGCTTCGCGGGCGCCGGCAGCCGCTCGATCTGCACGGGCTGATCGGCCTTCTTCAGCTCGTCGTCGAGATCGCTCGAAGACACCGCTCGCCCGGTCACGGCGAACGCGTCGATGCCGTACGGCACGCCGTTCGACGCGAGCGGCGACGGTCCGCCCATCACGTGGAAGTGCAGGTGTGGCGCGTCGCCGTTGCCGGTGTTGCCGACCAGCCCGAGCACGTCGCCACGCTTCACGGCATCGCCCTCCCGCACGCGGATCGAGCCGGGCTGCAGGTGCGCGTAGAGCGCGAAGCGGCCGTCGCCGAGGTCGAGGATCACCGCGTTGCCGTCGGCGTTGGTCGCCGTCACGCCGAGCGCCTGTTCCCCTTCCGGCGTGCCTTCGGGCATGCCATCCTGCACGTGCACGACCTTGGCGTCGGCGGCGGCGATCGCCTCGGCGCCGAACTGCGGGTAGCTCGCGTTCTCCTGCGCGTCGCCGCTCGCCAGGCGGTCGTCGGCGTCAAGCGTATCCAGTCGATCGCGTAGCGCTGCGCGAGATGGCGCGCGCCGTTGATCGGCAGCACGGCGCGGCGGTGGTACGAGTCGCAGCAGCTCGCGGCGGCGACCCAGCGATCGCCGCGCAGCGCCGGACCGAGGACGACCGGAGCCGCGGTGGCGACGTCGGTCGGCGCCACCGTCTGCTCGACGGTGCGCTCGGGCAGCGGCGGCTTCGGCTCCGGTGTCACGGCGACGATGCGGTGCGCGAGCTTCGCCGGCACGTCCGCGCGCTTCGCGAAGCGCGCGTTCACGAACAGCACGGCGCCCTGTCCCGCGCCGAGCGTCGCCGACTTGACGCCACCCGCCTGCGCCACGTTGCCGCCGAGCGCGTCGCCGCGCAGCGTGGTCACCACGGCGGCCCCGTCGCTCGCTTCCCTGATCGCGTCGAGGACGTCCACCGACTCGAGGGTGATCGGAACGCCGGTCACGTTCTCGAGCGCGATCTCGTACGGCAGCCACCAGGTGCCGTCGCTGTCGACCACCACCGCCGGCCTCGTCAGGACGCGGGCGAGAACCGGCGTCGGGTGGTCCTCGGCGCGCAGCGCGCCCCTGGTCGGGGCGAGGGTGACGAGCACGGCTGCCAGCAGCGAGGCGACCGCGGCGCCGGAGCGTGGGCAGGGCGTCATCGTTCCTCCTCCGGTGCCCGTCATCGACCGTCCGCGACCACGGCGCAAGGGCCGGGCAGGCGACGTCCGGGCCGACGCGCCGCGCGTGGAGGGCATGTCCGGGACGAGGCAGGGGCCGCTCGGCACCGGTCGTGGCCGCGTTGCGCGCCGGCGCCCGCATGCGATTGTAGGCCGGTTGACCCAAGCCCTTCGGAGGGAGAACCCACCATGTCAGAGAAGCGCGACACCCAGGAACAGGCCGAGTTCCGCGAGTACTGCCGGCGCTGGCTGGAAGAGAACCGTCCGCCCGCCCCGAGCTTCCGCCTGCCGATCTCGCCGATCGAGGTGAGCAGCGAGGAGCAGCGCCAGTACCTGTGCGCCTGGCAGAAGAAGTGCCACGCCGCGGGCCTCGTCGGCACGGACTACCCGAAGGAGTACGGCGGTCACGGCCACAAGGGCTTCCAGGCGATCGCCTCGCAGGAGATGGGCCGCGCGGGCGTGCCGTTCATGATCAACGTGATCGGCCTCGGGATGGCCGCGCCGACCATCCTCGTGCACGGGACCGAAGACCAGAAGCGTCGCTTCCTGCCGCCGCTCCTGTCGTCCGACGAGATCTGGTGCCAGGGCTTCTCGGAGCCCGGTGCGGGCTCCGACCTCGCCAGTGCCGCGACCTCCGTCGTACGCGAGGGCGACAACTGGATCGTCAACGGCCACAAGGTGTGGACCAGCCTCGCGCACTTCGCGAGCTGGATGATCCTGCTCGGCCGCCACACCAAGGCCGACAAGTACAGCGGCCTGACGTACTTCATCGCGCCGATCCGTGATGCGAAGGGCGTGACCGTCCGTCCGCTGGTCAAGATCACCGGCGAGACCGGCTTCAACGAGGTGCTCTTCGAGGACGTCGTGATCCCGGACTCGCTGCGCCTCGACGAGGTCGGCAAGGGATGGACCGTCGCGATGACCACGCTGACCTACGAGCGCGGCGCCGCCGAGGGCGCCGGCAGCGGCGGCGGCACGTCGGTCGAGGAGTACGTGAACGAGCTGATCGCGCTCGCGAAGCGGACGAAGCGCGGTGCTGCCACGGCGTGGGACGACGCTGTCGTGCGCGACAAGGTGGCGCAGATCGCGATTCGCGCCGAGGGGCTGCGCCAGAACGCGCGCCGCATGCGCATCGGGGCGCTGGTCGACCACCCGATGCGCATCCCGCTGCAGAGCAAGGTGCTCATCACCGAACTCATCCAGGATCTGTCCGCGCTCGGCGTCGAGATCGCGGGTCCGCACGCCAGCCGCTACCTCGGCGACCCCGGCGCGCCGGACGGCGGGCACTGGCCGCACGCCTACATGAACTCCTACGGCATGACGATCGCTGCGGGCTCGAACGAGATCCAGCGCAACATCCTCGGCGAGCGGGTCCTCGGCCTGCCGAAGTCGAAGTGAGGGAAGGACGATGGCACTGACCAAGGACCTCGGCTTCGGCCCCGACGAGCAGCTGGTGCGCGACCAGGCGCGCAAGCTCCTCTCGGACAGCGTTCCCGTCGACAAGCTCCGCGTTCTCGTCGCCCGCGATCACCACGAGGCGTACGAGACGAAGATCCAGCCGGCGAGCTGGGACGACGGCCTCTGGAAGCAGATGGTCGAGCTCGGCTGGAGCGCGCTGTCGGTTCCCGAGTCCGCGGGTGGCCTCGGCATGAAGACCATCGTGAGCGTGGCACTCGCGGAGGAGCTCGGCCGCGTCGCGGTGCCGTCGCCGCTGCCGGCGACGCTCGCCGCGACCGCGGTGCTCAAGGCCGCGGGGGCGACCGCGTGGCTCGAGAAGATCGCCGGCGGCGAAGCGGCGACGCTCGCGATCACGCCCGAGTCGGGCTCGTGGGAGCCCGGCGATACCGACGTCGAGGCGCGGGCCGCGGGCGCCGGAGTCGCGCTGCACGGCAAGGCCGCCTTCGTGCAGGACGCGCGCAAGGCGCGCCTGCTGGTCGTCGCCGCGAAGAGCGCGGGCGGCGTGGCGCTCTACGTCGTGCCGGTCGACGCGCCGGGAGTGACCGTCACGCCGGACCGCATCGTCGATCTCACGCGCGACCAGGCGACGGTGACCTTCGACGGTGTCGCGGTCGACGCGAAGAGCGTCGCCGCAGGAGAGGGCAAGGGCAAGGCTGCGCTCGCGACGGCGCTGCCGACCATCCTCACGCTGCTCGCCGCCGACGCGTGCGGTGCCGCGGAGTGGCAGCTCCAGACCACGGCCGACTACGCGAAGAGCCGCGTGCAGTTCGAGCGGCCGATCGGCTTCTTCCAGGCCGTCAAGCATCCGCTGGTGAACGTCATGCTCGGCATCGACCGCGCGCGCTCGCTCACCTACGCGGCCGCGTGCGCGATCGACGAGGATCCCGCCGACGCGCTCCGTCTCGCGCGCATGGCGAAGGCGGCCGCGTCCGACGCGGCGGCTTTCGCCTCCGACCGGTCCGTCCAGCTGCACGGCGGCATCGGCTTTACCTGGGAGTGCGACGTGCACCTCTGGTTCAAGCGCCAGAAGCACACCGAGCAGCTGTTCGGGAACGCGATGCAGCAGCGCGCGCACCTGGCGCGCATCCTGGAGGCGGCGGTCTGAAGGAGCGTGGCCGAGTCGGTGCGACGGAGCTTCTCGTCGCACCGACTCGCCGTCCGGCTGCCCGGGCTATGGCGCGAGACGCATGCGGAAGAAGCCGATGATCTCCTCCACCGCGCGTCGCGTCGGCTGGTTCTGCTCGTCGATCAGGTGCAGCGTGACGACGCTGTGCGGGTTCTTCATCGCGGCCGTGGGATTCGCTGCGGTGTCCGGCAGCACCGTTCCCTTGAAGCGGTCGCCGAGCGCCTCCTCGTAGGCGGCGAAGCGCTGCGCCTTGCACAAGGCGTCTCCCGCGAAGCGGTAGGCGAGGACCGTCAGGTCCTCGCGCTCGAGACGCTCCTTCACCTGCGCGAGCTCGTCCGGTGCGATGTGCATGCCGCCGGCGCGTCCGAGCGGCAGCGACGGCTGCGACAGCACCGGGGCGAGCATCGCCGGCTCGAGCATCATCGAGAGCGCGAAGTTGCCGGTGAAGCACATGCCGATGGCCCCGACGCCCTTGCCGCCGCACAGCGGGTGCGCGTGCGCCGCGAGTGCGCGCAGCCACTGCGTGACCGGACTCGACGCGTTGGCCGCGAACGCCCGGAACTCGGAGCTGATGCAGGCCTTCGCGATCGAGCTCACCGAGTAGCCGACGGAGACCGGACGCCCCGGGGTGCCGAACAGGTTCGGCATCCAGACGGTGAAGCCGGCATCGCGGATCCAGCGCGCGAAGCGCGCCACGTGCGGCGAGATGCCGGGCATCTCGGTCATGACGATGACCGCGGGGCCGCTGCCCGCGACGAAGACGAGCTTGGTCCTGTCCTGCAGCGTCACCTGTCGGTGCTCGAAGTCGTCGAGCGGGTCGGTCTTTTCGAGCAGTGGGTCGGCCATGGTCGGATCCTCCGGTGGAGTGGGTGTATGCCGCGCCCGCTGCCGCGACGCCAGCCGCGCGAGGATCGATGGAGCGGCGCGACGCGCCTCGTCAGCGGCCCTCCTTGGCGAGCGCCTCGAGCGTCTGCTTGCGCGTGTTGCGGCGCATGATGCCGGGCGCGATCGCGCGCACGACGTAGCCCATCTCGACGAAGCGCGGGAACGTCACCTCGTACTTGCCGCGCGCGAGGCCGTCGAGGATGGCGTCGACCATCGGCTCGACGTCGGCCATCATCCGTCGCGACACCGGCGGCATGCGGCGCAGCGCCTCCTCGTCGAAGAACTCGGTGCGGATCGTGCCCGGGCAGACGACCATCACGTGCACGCCGTCGTCCTCGACCTCGTACGACAGCGCCTCGGCGAAGCCGCTCATCGCGAACTTCGAGCCCGCGTACGCGGTCTCCTCCGGCACCGCGAGCTTGCCGCCGACCGACGACACGAACACCAGCCAGCCGCGCCTGCGCGCGACCATCCCCGGCAGCAGCGCCTTCGTCCAGTAGAGCGCGCCGAAGTAATTGACGCGCATCATCCGCTCCATGTCGTCGAGGTCCCAGTCGAGGAAGCGGCGATGGTGGCCGTAGCCGGCGTTGTTCACCAGCAGGTCGACGCCGCCGAGGCGCTCCTCGATCTCGCGTGCGCAGGCGAGCGAGCGCTCGCGGTCGGCGACGTCGCAGGTCAGCACGATCGCGTCGCCGCCCTTGCTGCGGATGCTCTCGGCGAGGGTCTCCAGGCGCTCGGTGCGGCGTGCGACCAGCGCCACCCGTGCTCCCTGGGCGGCGAGGCGCTCGGCGAGGCTGTGGCCGATGCCGCTCGATGCACCGGTGACCACGGCGCGCAGGCCTGCGCAGGAGGTGAGCTTGTGCGGCATCGTGTGGTTCCTCGCGGTGCGCGCCTGGCAAGGCGCCGCTCGTCAGCTCGGCCGCGGTGGTGCGACGCCCTTCTCGCGCGCGTACTTCGCGATCTCCTGCGCGATCGCCTGGCCCATCTTCTCGATGTCGCGCTGGGTCGCGTTGCGCCCGAGGACGAACTTCGCCGCCGCAGCATAGGGATTCATCGTCACGGCCGCGCCCGGGGCGTGGCCGCTGTCGGCGTTCGAGCCGAAGCGCAGCACCGGCGTGGTGGCGCCGGAATCGACGCGGTCGACCTCGACGTCGACCTCGGTCGTCGCCTCGCCGGCGCCGAAGCCGATGACCGCGCGCTGGGCGCGGTTGCCGGGGTCGACGCTGCGGAACTCGCCGCCGACGATCCATCCCGGGGACGGCGGTGGCGCGCCGGACGGCAGCTGATCGACCGGGAAGCCGAGCTGCTCGGCCCGGAGCCCGTCGACGATCGACTTCGCGAGCAGCTGCGTCACCTGATCGGCGGTCGGGTTGTCGCCCGCGGTGCGGCGCTCGATGATCCCGCCGCCCTCGTTGCCGCCGCCGAGGACTCCCCCGAGCAGGCGTGGCCGGCCCTGCACCGCCTGCTCGGCCGCGCCGAACAGACCGCCCTGCTGCTCGATGGCATCGGGCGCGACCGCGAAGGTCGTCACGTAGATCGCGCGCGGCGGCGGACCCGCGTCCGGCGACACCTGCTGGTTCGAGACCTTCGCCTCGCCGGCGAGGAATCCGCCGGCCTTTCGCGCCTGGCTGCACGCCGCGAGGGCCAGGCCGGCTGCGAGGAGAACGAGCGCCCGTTCGAGCGTCCGTGCGGTCCGTGCACTCATGCCCACGCTCCGATCACGAGCATCGTCCACGTGCAAGCGGTCGCCGCCCGGCGGTGATGCGCCGCGCGCCCGCTCCCCGATGTAGCCGACCGCGCGCAGGCGCTCCGCGACGGCCTTCGAGCGTCGCGCGGCCATCGACGAGCGCGCACCGCGTAGGATCGGGGTCATCCGAGCGGCTCGCGCCCTGGTGAGCCACTTTCGCCATGCCCGCGCTCTGGTCGGCCGGTGCCGCGACGGGCTAAGACGTCGTGTCGACGAGACGAAACGGAGGGCGCGATGGCCGTCGCACGAGGGAGATTCCTGCTCGGGATCCTGCTGGGCATGCTGCTCGCGGGCGGGCTCGCGGCGGGAGGCCTGTGGGCCTTCGGCGGCGTGATTGCGCCGATGCTGATGGGCAAGCCGAAGCTGCCCGACATGCCGAAGGTCGCGGCGTCCAGCGCGTCGCAGCAAAGGCTCGCCGAGACGAGGAAGCTGGTCGACGCCGACACGCGCGTCGACTTCGACTTCGCCGAGCGCGGCTTCGTCGCGACGCGCAAGAACCCGGTGATCCGCAACGCGAAGGGCGACGTCGTCTGGGACCTCTCGTCCTACGACTTCCTGAAGGCCGCGGCACCCGAGACCGCGAACCCGAGCCTCTGGCGGCAGGCGCAGATCATCACCAAGCACGGCCTCTACAAGGTCGCCGACGGCATCTGGCAGGTGCGAGGCTTCGACGTCTCCACGGTGTCGTTCGTCGACGCGGGGTCGGGCTGGATCGTCCTCGACCCGCTCACCACGACCGAGGTCGCGCAGGCGGCGCTCGAGCTCGTCACCGAGCACCTCGGCGAGAAGCCGGTGCTGGCGATCGTGTACTCGCACAGCCACCTGGACCACTACGGCGGCGTCGCGGGCATCACGTCGCGCGACGAGGTCGCGTCGGGCAAGGTGCGGATCATCGCGCCGCAGGGCTTCCTCGAGCACGCGGTGTCCGAGAACATCATCGCCGGTCCCGCGATGGGGCGCCGCGCGGTCTTCCAGTTCGGCTACACGCTGCCGCGCGGTCCCGAGGGCGAGATGACGTCGGGCCTCGGCCCCGGCATCTCGAAGGGCACCATGTCGATGCTCGCCCCGTCGGACGTGATCACCAGGACCGGCCAGGAGATCAAGATCGGCGACACGCGCATGGTGTTCCAGCTCACGCCGGGCACGGAGGCGCCTGCCGAGATGAACGTCTTCTTCCCGGGGACGAAGGCGCTCTTCATGGCCGAGAACGCGAACCTCACCATGCACAACCTGCTGCCGGCGCGTGGCGCGCTGGTGCGCGACGGGAAGGCCTGGGCCGACTACCTGACGCAGGCGATCCGCCTCTACGCGGGGCAGAGCAACGTCATGTTCGCCGCGCACGGCATCCCGCGATTCGGCCGCGACGAGATCGGCGCGTTCCTGTCGTCGCACCGCGACGCCTACAAGTTCTTGCACGATCAGAGCGTCCGTCTGATGAACGCGGGGCTCACGGGCATCGAGATCGCGGAGGTCCTCGAGCTGCCCGACGTGCTGTCCCGGCAGTGGTTCAACCGCGGTTACTACGGCACGATGAGCCACAACTCGAAGGCGGTCTACCAGCGCTACATGGGCTGGTACGATGCGAATCCGGCGAACCTGCACGCGCTGCCGCCCGAGCCGGCCGCGAAGCAGTACGTCGAGGCGATGGGTGGCGAGGACGCGGTGCTCGAGCGCGCCCGGAAGGCCTCCGCCGCCGGCGAGTACCGCTGGGCCGCGATGCTGCTCAACCACGTCGTCTTCGCGAATCCGCAGAATCAGGCCGCGCGCAACCTGCTTGCCGACGACTACACGCAGCTCGCGTACCAGGCGGAGGCGGGGACGTGGCGCAACATCTACCTGACCGGCGCACAGGAGCTGCGCACCGGCGGCGTGCGGCTGCCGCCGCCGTCCCTGAGCCAGGACGTCCTCGACGCGACGCCGACGTCGCTGCTGCTCGACTTCGTCGCGGTCCGGATCAACCCCGAGCGGGCGCTCGCGCGCCCGCTGAAGGTCAACGTCGTGCTGACCGACGCGGGCGAGACCCACCTGCTGTCGATCGAGAACGGGGTGCTGATCCACGAGGAAGGCGTGACGGATCCGGACGCCCCAACCGTTCGCATGCAGCGCGTCGACCTGCTGATGACGCTGTTCGCCGGCGTTCCGGTCTCCGTGCGCACCGCGTCGGGGGCGATCCGTATCGAGGGGGACGACACCGCGTACCCGGCGCTGGCGGCGATGATCGACCCGATCGACACCAACTTCCCGATCGTCACGCCGTGACCGCACGGACGTCGGGTGCCGCGGCGCAGCAGATCGCGGCGCGGCGTCGACGGTCGCACGGGTGTTCGGAGCCGATCGCGGTGGCCGCCGCACCCGCGCCCAGGCCCGGACCGGCCGATCCGGGGCGAGCCGATGCCGTCCGGGCGCCCCTGCAGGCGCGCCGCTGGCAAGACGGCCAGCGCAACCAGCGGCAACCGAGGCCGCCGGCGGCTCCGGCTCGGGGGCCGACCCGGCGCAACCGGAGCCGTCAGCGCTTTGAGCGTTGACTTCGCCGCTGCGAGCGGTGATTGCTCGCTGTCGTCGGCGCGCCCGGGACGTAGAGCGGCCGAGCGCCCAGAACCCGCCCGCCGGTCGTCCGCCGAAAGAGGCTGCCCATGCGAACCCAGCGCCCCCTGATCCTCGCCGTCCCGGCGGCCGTGCTCCTGCTCGCCGGCGCCACCGCCGCCCACGCGCAGAGGGCTCTGCGGCTCGGGCCGGGCAATACCGACAGCTACGTCGCGATCGGCGACGCGGCGAAGCTCGACCTCTCGACCTTCACGATCGAGACCTGGTTCATGCGCCAGGGCGCCGGCGTGACGACCAGTACCGGATCAGGGGGCATCGCCACGTTTCTACCGCTGGTGACCAAGGGCGCCGGCGCGGGTGCGGGCACGACGGACGACGCCAACTGGCTCCTCGGGATCGACACCGCCAGCGACGTGCTCGCGGCGGACTTCCAGGAAGGCGCTGCCGGTACGTCGCCGGGCGCCAATCATCCGGTCGCGGGCTCGACGCCGATCGTGAACAACGTGTGGTACCACGCCGCTGCGACGTACGACGGCACGACCTGGCGCCTGTACCTCAATGGCGTCCCCGAGGCCGAGCTGGTCGTCGGGCAGCCGCCGCGCGCCGACGGCGTGGTTCCGGCCGCACTCGGCACGGCGCTGGCGGCCGACGCGACGCCACACGGCTTCTTCGACGGCACGCTCGACGAGGTCCGCGTGTGGAACGTCGCCCGGACCTCGACACAGATCCGTACGACTCTGAACGCCGACGGCCCGCTCGCCCCGACGCTGGTGGCGCGCTGGGGGCTCGACGACGGCTCGGGCACGACGACCACCGATGCCGTGGTGCCCGAGCAGGACGGTACGATCACCAACGCGAGCTTCGCCTGGGTCGCGTCGGCGCCGTTCGACATCGTGCCGTGCGACGACGGCACCTCGGTGTGCAGCGACGGACTCTTCTGCAACGGCGCCGACACCTGCGATACGACGCTGCTGCGTTGCACGATCCACGCGGGCGACCCGTGCGCGGGCGGCGCGGAGTGCGCCGACGCGTGCAACGAGACCGCCGACCACTGCTTCGATCCTGCGGGCACGGCGTGCACCGACGACGGCAACGTCTGCACCGACGACGCGTGCAACGGCGCCGGCAGCTGTGTCGCGACGGCGAACACGGCGTCGTGCGACGACGGCGCGTTCTGCAACGGCACCGACACCTGCAGCGGTGGGACGTGCGTCCACGCGGGCGACCCGTGCGCGGGCGGCGGGGAGTGCGCCGACACGTGCAACGAGACGGCCGACCACTGCTTCGAGCCCGGGGGCACGGCGTGCACCGACGACGGCAACGTCTGCACCGACGACGCGTGCAACGGCGCCGGCAGCTGTGTCGCGACGGCGAACACGGCGTCGTGCGACGACGGGGCCTTCTGCAACGGTACCGACACGTGCAGCGGCGGTGCGTGCATCCATGCGGGCGACCCGTGCGCGGGCGGCGCCGAATGCTCCGACGCGTGCAACGAGGCTGCGGACGACTGCTTCGTCCCCGGCGGCGGCGCCTGCTCCGATGACGGCAACACCTGCACGGCCGACGTCTGCGACGGCGCGGGCGTCTGCACGCACGCGCCCGGCAACGCGGGGACGACGTGCCGCTCGGCGGCCGGCGCGTGCGACCTCGCCGAGCTCTGCACCGGCTCGAGCGCGAGCTGTCCGGCCGACGAGATTGCCGCGGCGGGCACCACCTGTCGTCCGGTCGCGGGTACCTGCGACGTCGCCGAAGCCTGCACCGGGGCGAGCGTGCTCTGTCCCGCCGACGTGTTCGTCGCCGGCGGCACGGTGTGTCGCGCGTCCGCTGGACAGTGCGACGTCGCCGAGTCATGCACGGGGACGGCGGCGGCGTGTCCGGCGAACGGCTTGGTCGCCGATGGTACACCGTGCGACGACGGGGAGATCTGCTCGGCCGACGACGCGTGCGCCGCGGGGGCGTGCGTCGCGACGCTCGATCCCACGGTCTGCCTCGACCACTTCACCTGCTACGCCGCGACGCACACGGCGGGCGCGCCGCGCTTCCTCTCCGTGTACGCGCTCCCGCTCACCGACACCTTCGGCTCCACCACGGCGGACGTGCGCAAGTTGCGGATGCTGTGCGCGCCCGCCAGCGTGAACGGCAACGATCCGGGGGCGGTGGGGTCTCCGGAGCACCTCGAGGAGTATGTGACGCGCGTCACGCCGCGCTTCGAGAAGACGACGAACCGGCGGATCGTCAACCAGTTCGGTACGCTGCTCGTGGACGTGGTGAAGCCCACGGGTCTGGCGCTGCCGACTGCGACCAGCCTGGTCGCCATCCCGCAACCGATCGCCGCGCCCGCGACCGACGAGTTCCAGTGCTACCGGATCCGGCCCGCGAGGGGTGGCGCGCGATTCACGCCGGTGGTCGACGTCGTGCTCGAGGACGAGTTCGGCTCCTTCACCGTCGACGTCCGCAAGCCCAAGCGCCTGTGCGCGCCGGCGGACCGGTTCGGAAACGACCCCGGCGCACGTTCGCACCGCGGCTTCCTGACCTGCTACCAGTTCAAGCAGACCAGCGTGCCGAAGTTCGCCAAGGTCACACCGCTCTTCGCGTCGAACCCGTTCGGCAGCGAGACGCTGGACGTCAAGTCGCGCTCGGAGCTCTGCGTGCCGTCGCTACTCGACCCTTGAGCCCGGTCCCGGACGGCGCCCGGGCGGGCCGCGTCCCGCGGTGCGTGCCCTCGCGCGACGGAGCGTGCGTGCCGATTGTCGGAGTGGACCGACGATGGTAACGCGCATGTCCGATCGCATGTCCGCCCGCTCCCTGCTGCTCCTCGCTCTCGCCGTGGCGATCCCGCTGCTGGTGATCGGAGTACGGGTGGCCCGTGCGCGAGCGGCGGACGGAAGCGGGCCTGCGACCGCGCCCGTGGCCGATGTCGGCGCTTCTCCGACGGCGCCGGTGGCAGATGCCGGCGGGTCTGCGACGGCGCCGGTGGCAGATGCCGGCGGGTCTGCGACGGCGCCCGCGCCGGGTCCGTCACCGTGCCCGGTGGACTTCACGGCACCCTTCCTCGATGGGCAGGCGGGCTGGCACGAGGAGCCGGTGCCGGCGCCACGCAAGATCGCCTGGGAGCAGACGCTTGGCGGCACCGCTGCGGCCCGTCCGCACGTGCGCGCGCGGCTGCGCGCTCTGCCGACCCGCGTGCTCGCCGCGGAACGGGCGCAGCCGGCGAACGACCGGGCGTTCCTCGAGCGCGTCGCGCGCGATACCTGGCGCGGCCTCGACGCGCTGACGGATCGTGCGAGCGGGCTGCCGGTGGACAACGTCCGCGTGCTGGCGCCCGGTGCGACGGCCGACTCGCCCGAGGCAGCGCCGACCGACGTGCGCGTCGGCGACTACACCAACGTCACCAACGTCGGCATGCATCTCGCCGCGATCGTCGCCGCACGCGACCTCGGCCTCGTGACGGCGGAGCAGGGCCGCGAGCGCATCGTCCGCATCCTCGACACGCTCGACCGCCTCGAGACGCACCGGGGCTTCCTCTACAACTTCTACGACACGACCACGCTCGAGCGCACCAGCAACTTCCTGTCGTTCGTCGACCTGTCGTGGCTCGCGACCGGCCTCGTGGTCGTGCGCCGGGCGTACCCCGAGCTCGCGCCGCGCGCGGGCGCGATGCTCGAGCGGATGGACTTCGGCTTCTTCCACGACGAGCGCCTCGGCCTGATCTCGCACGGCTACTACGCGCACCGTGGCGCCCGGTCGCGTTACCACTACGGCGTGCTCTATACCGAGGCGCGGCTCGGCGTGCTGCTCGCGATCGGCAAGGGCGACGTGCCCGAGTCTGCCTGGTTCCGGATGGCGCGCATCTTTCCGCAGGCGTGCGAGGGCCAGACGCTCGTGCCGCAGGACGTTCGCCTCGAGCGCGTGCGCGGCCACGAGACCTGGATCGGCAGCTACGAGTGGCAGGGCTTCCGCTACGTGCCCTCGTGGGGTGGCAGCATGTTCGAGGCGCTGATGCCGACGCTCGTGCTCGACGAGCTGCGCTTCGCGCCGGCGAGCCTCGGCGAGAACGATCGGGTCCACGCCCGCGTGCAGCACGCATTCGCGAGCCGCGAGCTGGGCTACGCGGTGTGGGGCCTGTCGCCGAGCGCGACGCCGGCAGGCGAGGGCTACCGCGAGTACGGCGCGCGCGTGCTCGGCACGCGCGGCTATCGCGGGGGGGCCGTGACGCCGCACGCGGCGGCGCTGGCGCTCGCGGTCGAGCCCGAGGCCGCGATCGCTGCGCTGCGCCGCCTCGCTGCCGACTTCCCGATCTACGGCGAGTTCGGCTTCTACGACGCGGTCGACCCGGTGACGAAGGAGGTCGCCTACACCTACCTGGCACTCGACCAGTCGATGCTCTTCCTGGCGGTGGCGAACCACCTGACGTCCTCGCCGATCGCGAAGGATGGAGCCGGCGCGGCGCTCCATCCGACCGGCGGCAGCGTGCCGCGCCTGTTCGCGTCCGACGAGATCGTCGCACGCGTACTGCCGCTGCTCGGCGCCGAGTCGTGGTTCGGCGAGCGCGTGCAGACGGCGTCGAACGACGTGCCCGTGGGCGGCCCCGGTCCGGTCGGCGGGCGCTGACGCCTGCGATGGCGCGTCTCGCGTTCGAGCACGTCGAGAAGGTCTACCCTGGCGGCACGCGCGCCGTCGTCGACCTGAACCTCGAGGTCGCCGACGGCGAGCTGATCGTGCTGGTCGGACCGTCGGGCTGCGGCAAGTCCACGCTGCTGCGTCTCGTCGCCGGCCTCGAGCCTATCACCGGCGGCCGGCTGCGGATCGGCGACCGCGTCGCGAACGACCTGTCGCCGCGCGAGCGCAACGTCGCAATGGTGTTCCAGGACTACGCGCTCTACCCGCACAAGACCGTGCGCGGCAACCTCGAGTTCCCGCTCCGCATGCGCGGGCTCGCGCGCGACGAGATCGAGCGGCGGGTCGCGTGGGCGGCGGGCATTCTCGACATCGCGGGCGTGCTCGAGCGCGTGCCGCGGCAGCTGTCGGGCGGACAGCAGCAGCGCGTCGCGATGGGGCGCGCGCTGGTGCGCGAGCCGGCCGCGTTCCTGCTCGACGAGCCGCTCTCGAACCTCGACGCGAAGCTGCGCGTGGAGGTGCGCGCGGAGATCGCCGACCTGCAGCGGCGCACGGGGGCGACCATGCTCTACGTCACGCACGACCAGACCGAGGCGATGACGCTTGGCCACCGCGTCGCCGTGCTGCGCGCCGGGCAGGTGCTGCAGGTGGCGCCGCCGCGCGAGCTCTACGAGCGTCCCGCCGATGCCTTCGTCGCCGGCTTCATCGGCAACCCGCCGATGAACCTCGTGCCGGCCCGGGTGGTCGCGGACGCAGCGGGGGGCGTCGAGCTGCGGCTCGAGGGCGGCTCGCTGACGGTCGACGCCGGGACGCCGCAGGCGCGCGCTCTCCGCGCCGTGACCGACGCCATGGTGCTCGGCGTGCGCCCCGAGGCGTTCGCGGACGGGCCGGGCGCCGCCGGCAGCACGGTGGTCGACGTCGTCGTCGACCACGTCGAGTGGCTCGGACACGAGACGCTGGCGCACGTCCACCTCGGCGCTGCGGCCGCCGGCGTCCCGCCGCGCCTGATCGCGCGGCTGCCCGGCCTGCGCGAGCTCGAGCGCGGACAGCCGCTCGCGCTGCACGTCGATCCGGCGGCGCTGCACCTCTTCGCGGCCGACGGCCGCGCGCTGCCGGTCGGTCCCTGAGCGATTCCGACGGCACGCGTTTCCCCGCGGGCCGGGTGCGCAATCCGCTGTGCGCGTGGGCGCGCGGCCGGGTCCCGGATGGTCTGCCCGTTCCGGCGACCCGTCAGCGCGCTGCCGTCGGCGGTGCCGCGACGTTCCACTCCAGCCGCACCGTCGCCGGGAAGGCGTGCACCACGACCTCGCCGTCCGGCTGCCGTGCCTGCTCGGTTCCGTTCACCACGACGCGCGTGACCGGACCGGGCAGCGGCGGGTCGAGGACGATGCCCGCGGCCGGCAGGCGGAGGTCGCCCGCGACGTCGACCACGATCGCGCCCGTGCCGTCGCGCCGCAGGCGGTAGCTCAGCACCCCGTGCGGCGTGGGCAGGCGCTCGACGCCGACCCCCGGCGCATCGACGAGCCACCCGGGCGGCATGCCGGCCGCGAGCACCAGCGCGCCGTCGGACGCGCGCTCGAAGAAGAACAGCGAGCGCACCGCGTGCAGGAAGCTCGCGCCGACCCAGGTGTGCGGCATGTCGCCGATGAAGCGCGGCAGCGCGGGGTCGCGCCACACCACCTCCGCCCACGCGTTCCAGCCGAGCGGCCGGCGGTCCTTCAGCAGGAGCTGCAGCAGCCACCACGCATCGTCGCGCCGCCCCATCTGGACCAGGGCCGAGACGTTGCGGAACTCGTACGGCGTGTAGCCTTCCTCGCCCGGCGGCCGGCTCGCCCGCTGCCGCACGTGCCCGAGGTACTGGTCGAAGGTCGCGGCGAGTGCCGCCGGCGGCAGGTTGCCGAGCTCACCGACCGGCAGGATCGCCGCGGCGGTCGAGGTTGCGTCGAAGTCGCCGAGATCCGCGGACGCCGGCAGGTACGAGAGCTTCCGGCGCTCCATGACCAGCGCGATCGAGGCGTAGAGGTCGTCGCGGAACTCGTCGCGCAGGCGGCTCCAGCGCGCTTCGTTCGCCGGATCGCCGACGACGCGCGCGAGCATCGCCGCATCGCCGAGCCCACGCAGCGCGAAGAAGTCGTCCCAGTAGGCGTGTACCGGGTGCCCCGAGTAGCCCTCGTGGCTGATCGACTCCGGCAGCAGGCCGCGCATGGGTAGCTTCTCGTCCTGGTCGTACTCCGGGGTGAGGCGGCGCGCGCGCAGCGCGGCGATCGCCTCGACCGCGCGCACGGCGTTCGGCCACAGCTCGTAGACGAAGCCGACGTCGCGTGTGTAGCGGTAGTACTCGGCGAGCGTGAACAGGAACTCGCCCTCGCTGTCGTTCTCCGGCACGCGGTCCGCGCCGCGGCGGTCGACGCAGCACGGGATGCGCCCGTCGGCGAGCTGGAACGTCGCGTACCAGCGCAGGAACTCGCGCACCTCCTCGGTATGGCCCGCGTCGAGCAGCGCCATCGAGGAGTACGCGCCGTCGCGGATCCACGAGCGCGCGTACGTCCGCGAGCCGGGCTGGATCGCCGGTCCGTCGCGGTTGATCTCGAGGTAGGCGAGCGTGCTGCGCGCGGCGCGGATCATCGGCTCGTCGGCTTCGGGGACCACGTAGTCCACCCGGTCGAGCTCGCGCTGCCACTGCGCCGCCGCGGCGGCGCGCTCGCGTGCGTAGACGGCGCCCGGGTCCTCGCCGGCGGGCGGCAGCCAGGACCCCGCGTGCAGCGGGATCGCGAGCACGACGTCGGACGAGGCACCCGGGTCGAGCGACAGCCGGTACTCGAAGGCGCCCGCCGCGTAGCCGAACGGGTCGTGCACGCTCGTGCGCTGCGGCACGCGCCCGTGCCGCAGGTAGTTCGCGACCAGGTCGTCCTCGAAGGTCGTGGCGCCGAAGTGGGCGGGCGGGGTGAGGGCGACCACGCGGCGCGCGCCGTCGATCGTCGCCGTGCGCTCCGCGAACGCGACGTCGCGCACGCGCCGCGCGCCGCCGATCACGTTCAACGTCTGCCACGGCGGCAGCACCTGGAACGGGCGCAGCGCGAGGTGGAGCAGCACGTCGCGGCGCAGGGCGGCGTGGTTGGTGACGCGATAGCGCACCCAGACCGTCGACGATCGCGGCGCGCCGGTCGCGACCGGCGCGATCTCGAGACCGACGTCGTGGTTCTTCCACCACACGGTGGGCAGCGGCAGGTCGCCGCGCTCGAGCCCGTGCGACATCGCGACGTCGCGCCAGGTCACGAGGCGCCCGCCGGTGAACACGAAGGGCTCGATCGAGAACCCGCCCTTGCCGGCCTCGAGGACGCCCTCCTCGTTGAGCAGCGCCTCGTCCGGATCGCCGCCCACGCCGATCACGGTCCAGTAGCTCTGCTTGCCGAGGAGGTACTTCGGGAAGAAGCCCGGACGGGCCTCGCGCGCGATCGCGGCGAAGAAGTCGTTCGGCGTCGTCGCGAACGAGGGCGGCTCGATGCGCACGTCGCGCACCCCGTAGCCATGCGTGCGCCGCGGCTGGTCGAGCAGGATTCGCACGAAGCGCGCCTCTGCGTCGCGCAGGTAGATGTACGAGCGCCGTCCGCTGGCGGTGTCGGTGCGGTAGCGCTCGACCCACTCGCGACCGTCGTCGGACAGCGCGACGCGGAACGCGGTCGGGTAGTCCTCGGGATCCCAGTCGACGACGATGCCGCCGAACTCGCGCGCGCCGCCGAGGTCGAGCTGCAGCCACTGCTGCTCCGCGACGGCGCCGCTCTGCCAGCGCGTCGCGGGGTCGCCGTCGAGCACCGCGTGGCCGGGTTGCCCCGGCGCGCTGGTAGACGCGGAGACCCGCGGCGGTGCCGGCGAGGGCGGGTGCGCGGGACGCGGCTCGAAGCGCAGATCGTCGATCCACACCGAGCCGCGCCCG
>VGTK01000095.1 GCA_016874715.1 Deltaproteobacteria bacterium
TGCCCCGCCCGCGGCTCGGCGCTGGACGCCCCCCGTCGGGCCGGCGGCCCCCGATCGAGAAGCTGGTCCCAGCGCACCGGCAACAAGCGGGCCTCGCGCGGCACCGCGTCAGGGCACACGCCTCGACGGAGTCCGGCCGGAGCAGATCCCCGATGCCGGCGAGGCCTCGGGGTCGCCCTCTTCCTCGCGGGCGAAACCGGTAAGCGATGGCCGCCGCGGGTGCGCGCCGCGCGCGTCGGCCGGGACGCCGACGGTCGAGATGGACGTTTTCCGAACGGCGATTCGAGTTCTTGAAATCCGTTTCGTTGTGCCGTAGGGTGAGCCCTCAACACGGAGGAGCCGCATGGAGTTCGGACTGTTCATTCAAGGTTACGTGCCGGGCAAGAAGTCCCAGGACCCGCGCGCGGAGTACGCTTCCTTCCAGCACGAGGCGGCACTCTCGGTCCTCGCCGACAAGACGAACTGGAAGTACGTCTGGGTGACCGAGCACCACGCGCTCACCGAGTACAGCCACATCTCGGCGAACGACGTCTTCCTCGGCTACCTCGCGCACGCGACCCAGAAGCTGCACATCGGCTCCGGCATCTTCAACCTGAGCCCGCGCGTGAACCACCCGGTGCGCAACGCCGAGCGCGCCGCCATGCTCGACCAGCTGACCGCCGGACGATTCGAGTTCGGCACCGGTCGCGGCGCCGGCTCGCACGAGGTCGGGACGTTCAACATCCACGACCCGTCGTCGACCAAGGCCGAGTGGGACGAGGTCGCGCCCCAGATCCTGAAGATGTGGAAGACGACCGACTACACCTTCAAGGGCGAGCACTTCGCCATCGACAAGCCGCACAACGTCCTGCCGAAGCCCTACGGTCCGAGCCACCCGCCGCTCTGGGTCGCCTGCGGCAACCCGCAGACGTACACCAAGGCCGGCAGCCTCGGCCTCGGCGCGCTGGGCTTCAACTTCTCGCCGATCGGCGAGATGAAGCCGCTGATCGACGCGTACAAGGAAGCCGCCACGAAGTGCACGCAGCCGCTCGGCGACTACGTGAACGACAACGTGATGATCACCAACGCCGTGATCTGCATGAAGGACCGCAAGAAGGCGCGCGAGATCGCGATGCGTCCGGATCGCGGCTACCTGTTCTCGCTGGTCTGCCTGTACCACGACACGTTCCCGAAGCCGGCCGGCGCACCGGTGTGGCCGGCGAAGCCGATCGCGCTCGACGAGAAGATGGTCGACGCCGCGATCAAGGTCGGCGCGCTCCTCTGCGGCACGCCCGACGAGGTCGCGGAGCAGCTGCAGCACTTCGACCGCACGGGCGTCGACCAGCTCGTCTTCGGCTTCCCGAACAACTTCCTGCCCGGCGAGGCGGAGGAGTGCATCGAGCTGTTCGGCAAGGAAGTGATCCCGCAGTACGACAAGGACCCGGTGCACCGCACCTCCCGGTTCCGCGAGAAGGCTCTGATGCACTGATCGGCCCGCCACGGCGCGCTTCGCGAAGTCCCGCCACTGCGTCCGATCGATCGGCGCGCTATGGCGAGTCTCGTGAAGTACTCGCCGCGGCAGCTGATCGGCCTCCTCGGGACGCCGCTCGGCCGCCAGCAGATCGTCGGCGGGCTCCAATACCGAGCCTGGCCGGCGTATGCGGCGGCCGCGCGCGGCCACCGCGCTCGCCTCCCCGCGAGCGTCCGCGTCGTCGCGGTCGTCGGCACGTTCGGCAAGACGACGACGAGCCGCGCGGTGCGTGCCGCACTCGGCCTCGATCCCGCGGCGCACGTCTCGTCGAACTCCTGGGCCAACATCGCGCGCCGCGTGCTCGCGGTGCGCAGCGGCGACGCCAACGCCGTGATCGAGGTCGGCATCGCGAAGCCGGGCGAGATGGTGCGGTACGCGCGCGTCGTCCGCCCCGACGTCACCGTCGTCACGTCGATCGGCAGCGAGCACTGGCGCTCGCTCCGTACGCTGGAGCGCACGCGCGACGAGAAGGCGCACATGGTGCGCGTGCTCGCTCCGGAAGGCCTCGCGGTCCTGAACGGCGACGACCCCAACGTGGCGTGGATGCGCGGCGAGACGCGTGCCCGCGTCGTGACCTTCGGGTTCGGCCCGGCGAACGACGTCGTCGGCACCGACCTGTGCCTCGACTGGCCGCGCGGGATCGAGCTGACGATCACCGCGCGAGGCGAGTCGGCGCGGGTCGCGGTACCGCTCTTCGGCGAGAAGATGGCGTACCCTCTCCTCGCCGCGGCGGCGGTCGCGCTCGACGGTGGACGCACGCTCGCCGACGCGGCGCGCGATCTCGCCGGCGTCAGGACGCATGCAGACGATCGCGCTACCGGACGACGTGTGGCTGCTGCGCGACGAGTACAAGTCCGGACAGGAGACGTACGTCGCGGCACTCGACGCGTTCGCGGAGATCCCCGCGCGCCGCCGCATCGCCGTGGTCGGCGACATCGCGGAGCCGCCGAGCCCGCAACGTCCCGCCTACCGCGCGATCGGCGCCCGCCTCGCGCAGAGTGCCCAACGCGTGATCGTCGTCGGGCAGATGTTCCAGCCCATCGCGGCCGGCGCGTGCGCCGCCGGCATGTCGCGCGAGCACCTGTTCGACGCCGGCCGCGACGTGCACCGGGCGATCGCCCTGCTGCGCGGGATGCTCGAGCCGGGCGACGTCGTGCTGGTCAAGGGGCGCGACACGCAGCACCTCGAGCGTCTGTGGCTCGCCCTCGCGGGCCGCACGGTCGGCTGCCGGCTGGTGGCCTGCGACTCGCGGCCGCGCTGCGAGCAGTGTCCGATGCTCGAGCGCGGCTGGCCCGACGGACGGCGCGTCCCGTCCTGAGCGGACCGCCGCGCTGCGTCGTCTGCCGTTTGCGCCCCCGACGCTGCGGGTGGAGACCCCCGGCAGGCACGCACCGAGCGCACGAAGGCGGAAGACACTTACCGAGCGCACGAAGGCGGAAGACACTTACCGAGCGCACGAAGGCGGAAGCCACGCACCGAGCGCACGAAGGAGGCAGGTTGGGCAAGTCGCAGGATCGTTCGCTGGATCGTCCGCTGGAAGGAAAGGTCGCACTCGTCACCGGCGCGAGCCGCGGCATCGGCGTCGCGATCGCGGAGCGGCTCGCCGAGGCCGGGGCGTCGCTCGCGCTGGTCGCGCGCACGCTCGAGGCCGGGCCGGGCGCACGCCTCGCGGGCTCGCTCGCCGAGACCGTCGCCGCGATCGAGCGCGCCGGCGGACGCGCCGTGCCGATCGTCGCCGACCTCGCGAACCCCGCGGACCGCGCGCGCATCGTGCCCGAAGCGCGTGCCGCGCTCGGCCCGATCGACGTGCTGGTGCACAACGCCGCCGCCGCGATCTACGCGCCGGTGGCGGAGATCCCGCTGAAGCGCCGGCAGATCACCTTCGAGGTGAACGTCCACGCGACACTCGACCTGGCGCAGGCGGTGCTGCCCGAGATGCGCGCGCGCAGGCGGGGCTGGATCGTCTACCTCTCGAGCGCGAGCTCGCAGCACCCGAAGGGCCCGCCGTACGGCCGCGGCGAGAGCACGACGATCACCGTCTACGGCGCCAGCAAGGCGGCGCTCGAGCGCATCACGACGGGGCTCGCGGCGGAGGTGTACGGGGACGGCGTCGCGGTGAACTCGATCGCGCCGGTCGCGGCGGTACGCACGCCGGGCGCGGAGGCGCTGGTCGGCGAGCTGCTGACGACCCACCCGGAGCTGGTCGAGCCGGTCGAGTGGCTCGCCGAAGCGGTGCTGGCGCTGGCGACCTGCGACCCGCACACCTGCACCGGACGCATCCTCTACTCGGGACCGTTCCTCGACGACATCGGGCGCAAGCCGGACGTCGGATGAAGCGCGCCGCCGGCTCCGCCTCTCGTGATCGGCAAAGCCGGCCCCGACGTCAGCGCTCGACGCGGTAGCGGCCGGGCTCGACCTGCGCCGCACGTCCGGACGCGAGCAGACGGTCGAGGTGCTGCGTCATGCTGCGGCGCTCGACGTCGTCGGCGAACGGCACGGCGTCGCCCGGACGATACACGAAGCGGTGCGCGACGATCTCGTCGATGGTGCGCGGCTCGGCGAGGAACTCGACGAGCCGCGCCTCGCGCGTGCCGATCACGGCCGTGAAGCGGTCGAGCCGCTCGCGGAACGCGTCGCGCCCCTCGACCACGCCCACGTGGTGGAACGTCGCGTACCAGCGCGCCTCGATCGTCCGGACGTGCGCGAGCGTGCGCTCGAAGTCCTCGAGCGACGACCACGCGTCGCCGTAGTACGGACCGAAGCTCGAGAGGTCGATGTCGCCGAGGTAGACGACGTCCTCGGGCTCGACGTGCAGCACGCAGTGGCCGCGCGTGTGGCCGGGCGCGTGGATCACGCGCACGCGCGTACCGCCGAGGTCGAACACGTCGCCGTCGCGGAACGGCACCGCATCCGGACGCGGCACGTAGTGGAAGTCCTCGATCAGCACCTGCCGGAACGCCGCCGCGATGCGCGGCGACATGCCGTAGATCCCCATCATGTCGTCGAGCGAGCGCAGCCCCTGGACGTCGGCCTCGTGCACGAGCCAGGGCGCCTTCGGGTAGAGGTGGTTCCCCGCCGCGTGGTCCTCGTGGCAGTGGCTGTTCAGCACCCGGTCGGCGATCGGCAGGCTGTCGCGCGAGGTCAGCGACAGCGACGGATCGATGAGCAGGGTCTCCTCGGCGCCCGCGACCAGCACCGAGTTGCCGTGCGGGTAGCGTCCGCCACGCTCGCCGGAGAGGATCGTCACCGCGCCGAGCGTGCGGTCGCGGGGCCTGTCGGGTGCGTTGCTCACGTCGTTCTCCTCCTCCGCTTCGCTCGCCCGCTCACGCCGGCCGCAGCAGCAGCACGCGCGCGCGTGCCGCGGGCAGCGCGACGTCGAGCTCGGCGCCGTCGCGCAGCTCGGCCGGCGTCGCGGCGCCGGTCTCGGGATCGAGCAGCACGGCACTCGCAGCGGGCGCCGCGAGCCGCACCGTCCAGCGCCCGTCCGCTCGCGCCTCGTTGAACAGCAGCACCAGCCGGCTCCCGTCCGGCAGCAGCCGCACCAGCGTGGAGAGCGTCGCCGCGCCGCTCGTCACCGAGACCGCCGGACGCACGCCGCGCCGCGCGAGTGCTGCAGGGACGTCGTCGCTGCCGGCCGCGCGCTCGGCGCGCGACACGAGGGCCTGCGCCGCGGCACGCACCCGCGCGTCGCGCGCGGCGGCGTCGCGGAGTCCGGTCGCGCGCGACGGCAGGTCCGCCGCCAGCACTACCGGCACGCCGGCGTCCGTCGCACGCTGCAGGGCCTCGACCACCTCGGGCTCGATGCCGGCGAGCGTCCGATCGACCAGCAGCGCGCGGTAGCGCGCGGCGCCGATGGTCGCGACGCCGTCGGCGAACGTCGCGCCGGCGAGCGCCGCGCGGCTCACGCGGTCGTAGCCGTAGCCCGCGCGGCGCAGCGCGAGGCTCGTCGCCGACTCGCCCGCCTCCGGCGCAGGGCTGCCGAACGTCAGGTTCGTTCCCTGCGGATACTGCCGATCGGCGAACAGCCACGCGACCTCGGCGCTCGGCTCGCCGCGGGTGAGGGCGTAGGTGAGGCGCGCCTGCGCGCGGTTGAAGTCCGGCAGGAAGGCCCACGCCTCCTCGCCGGGGCGGATCTCCGACGTGATCGGCAGCGGCCCCGCCGTCAGCGCGCCGGGGCTCGGCTGGAAGGGATACCAGCGCGCGCCGTTCGCACGCGTGTACGGGTACGGCACGCCGTGGTGCACCAGACGCGTGATGCCGGCCGCGAACGCGCGCCCGGCGAGGCGCCACAGGTCGTCCTGCGTGAGGTAGGCGGTCCCGGCGGTGTTCACCAGCACGAAGCTCTCCGACGTCGCCTCCGGACGCCCCGCGACGTGCGCCGCCGACGAGGCGAGCTTCAGGAAGTCGTAGCTGCCGCCGCCGTAGAGGCCCTCGGCTTCCGGGACGTCCACCGCGGCGTCGTCGTCGAGCGTGTCGCCGTGCCCGCCGTGGCCCTGCAGGCGCGTGCCGACGCCGCGCGCGCGTCCCCAGCCGACGAAGCGCTCGACGACCGCCTCGTGGAACAGCGTCTCGCGCACCGCCTCGTACTCCTCGCGCGCTCGCTCTTGGAGGTCGGGCACGTCGGTCGCGAACACGGGTCCGCCGAGCCCGCGCACCACGGTCACGTAGACGCTCTCGCCGAAGTCGCGAAAGAAGAACGGCAGCAGCGGCGCCGCGTCGACACCGGCCTCGGCGGCGAAGCGCTCGGCGAAGCGCTTCGTCCAGGGCAGGTCGCCGATCAGCTCGAAGCTGTCGATGAAGACCGTCGCCGGCGGCACGCCGGCAACCGCGTCGAGCGCGACGTCGGCCTGCGCGCGCAGCACGGCGTCGAGCCCGGCCGGGTCCAGGTGGTCGATCACGCGTGCGTCCTCGAGCGTGCCGGGAAAGGCGCCGCCGAGGACGAGGTGGTGGACGCGATTCCGCCAGGCGGCGAGCACGATCTGGCGCCCGGCGGGCGCCTCACCGGCGAGCACGCCGTCCCGCACCTGTGGCGTCACGTCCGCGACCGGCCCGAGCAGCGGCGGATCGGCGGCCTCGTCGAGGAGCGGTGCCGTCAGCACGGCGACCAGCTCCAGGTCCTCGTCGAACGCGCCGATCGCGGGCAGCACGTTGTTGGTCGGCCTGACCCACGCCGGCTCGCCGGGGCGCGGCACCTCGACGCGGAACGAGCCTGGGCCGTCGATCGCCGCCGTCGCGAGCAGGAGCTGCTGCTCGCCGAGATCCCCCGCGACCTCGGGCCCGCCGTTCGGCCAGCCGCTGCCGAGGGTCAGGTGCCAGCCGAGCCCGAGCTCGCGTGCCGCTCCGGCCGCGGCGCGCAGGTGTCCCAGGTACACCTCTTCGCCGACGGTCCGCACGCGCGGGTCGGCCGCGACGTCCCCGTCGGCGAGCCCGAGCAGCAGCGGCTGCAGCTCGACCTCCGCGTAGCCCGCGTCCGCGATGCTCTCGAGCGAGGCGCGCAGCGTCGCGTCGTCGACGGCACCGCCGGGCCACCACCAGCGCACCATGGGGCCGGCCGCGCGCGGCGGGTCGGCGAAGGTTGCGCGCGCGAAGCCGGGCGGGTCGGCGACGCCGGAGGCGCGGTCGCCACAACCGAATACGAGCAGAGATGCGCCGAGGAGAACGCAACCGGACAGTACGCCCGCCGAGCGCCGGAAGCGTTCGCGGCATCGGACCAAGCCCGGTCCCCGGGGCCGCGGACGGGCAGATGGTGGCATTCGGAGCTCGGGGGTCACCGCGCGCGTCATCCTCGTCGCGCCGCCAGCAGAGGGCGCCGGACGCGCAAAGTCAAACCCGTCCGTCGAGCGTCGGTGAACGCTGCGGCGTCGGCCCTGTGCCGCGCTCGAGCCGGATCGGGCTCGTCAGCGCGACCGACGATCCGAAGAGCATATCGCCCATGATGCCGCGCGCGCCACCGGCGTTGCGCGCCGCGAAGCGCCCGTCCGGAACGTCGTTGCCGAGCAGCTTGACGCAGGGGTGTCCGGCCTTGACGCCGTCGCGGATCGCGCCCTCCGGGAGAAGGGCGCGCGCGGGGCGCGCGTCGCGCAACGGCAGCGGGTACGTTCCGGCACCGATCGGGCATGGGCCTCGCACGGCGGGCGTCCTCCTGGCTGCTCGCCACCATGGGCCCGCGGCCACCGGACCGGCAAGACGCTTCCCGATCCCGGCGCCTTCCGCGCTGTCGCGTGCGACATGGCGCATCGCATGCGGGCGTGCAGCCGCTCCCCATGACGTGCGAGAAGGTTCGGTGTCGCCGGGCTCTCCGGATTGCGCCAACCGGCCCCGCCGGATACCCATGTCAAAGGGAGGTTTCGTCGGTGAGCAACCTGCATCAGACCGTACGCGCGTGGGACGGCAGCTACTACGAGCCGCGGATCACTTCAGAGCAGGCGGTCCGGTTCGGTCACGTCGCGGTGGCCGGCGTGCTCGCCCTCGGGCTCTTCTACTGCGGCAGCATCGCCTGGGACGTGCTCCACGACCTGCGCGAGGTGAAGCTCGTCGAGATCCGCACGGTCCTCTACCGCGTCAGCGTGGGAGACGCCGTGCTCTCGTGGGTCGCGTACGTCTGCGGACGCGATCTGCTGCGCTCGCTCCTGCAGCGCGACCGGCTCTGAAGGATCCTCCGGCAAGGCCGGGGGATCCGCTACCCGCGATCGCGGTCTCGTGCACGCGGGTCCGCGTCGGCTCAGCTGAACGACGGCCGCTCGGGAGCGGTCCGACGCGTGACGAACAGGTCGTGCCAGGTCTGCAGCGCGGCGACGGTGAGCAGCACGCGCGCGCGCACGGCGGTGCCGCGACCCGCGCGGTGCTCGGCGAGCAGCCGCTGCACCGCGTCCGGCGCGAACCAGCCGCTCGATGCGAGACGCTCCGGGGACAGCGTCTCGCGGAACGACTCCGGCAACGCCTCCGCCCGCAGCCACGCACCGATCGGGCTCATCGTACCGAGCTTGCTCCGCGAGCGGATCTCGTCCGGTACGAGGCCGCGCACGGCCTCGCGCAGCACGTGCTTCTCGGTGAATCGCCGCATGCGCAGCCGGCGCGGCATGGCGCAGCACAGCTCGACCAGGCGGTGGTCGAGGAACGGCAGCCGGGCCTCGACCGAGAACGCCATGGAGTCGCGATCGAGCGTTGCGTTGATGAGGTCCGCGAGCCGTACGTGCATGTCGACGTACTGCAGCTGGTCGAACGGGTGCCAGGTAGCGAACGCGTCGGGCAGATCGATCTCGTCGCGTGATCGCGTCGAGCGCTCCAGATCGGCGGCGAGATCGGGGTTGAGGAGCGGCCGAAGGTCCTCGAGCGTGCGCGTCCCCATCATGACGCGAAAGCGCGCGAGGCCGACGCGCGGCGGCGCCGTGAGCAAGCGCGCGAGCCCCGGACGGAGCCTCGGCAGCAGGGGACCGAGCAGCAGCGCGCGGCGCAGGGCGAGCGGCAGGTGAGCGATCGGGCCCAGCGCCTTCTGCCCGTGGTACCAGGGGTAGCCGCCGAGCGACTCGTCGGAGCCCTCGCCGGTGAACACGACCTTGACGTCGCGGGCCGCGAGTGCGGCGAGCCGCATGCGCCACGGCCCGCTGCCGGCGCTGCCGGGATCCTCGGCGCACCACAGCGCCCACGGCATCGCGGCGAGGTGCGCCGCGCTCGTCACCACCGTGCGCGGGTCGAGCGTGGCGCCGGGAAAGTCGTACAGCATGCGCCGGCGTCCGGGCTCGTCGATGGCGCCGGCGTCGAAGCCCGCCGAGTACGAGCGCACCGGCCGCCCGGCGAGCTCGCACATCAGGCTTGCGACCGCGCTCGAGTCGATGCCGCCGCTCAGCAGCACGCCGGTCTCGACGTCGCCGCGCATGTGGATGCGCACCGATTCGCGGAGCTGGTCGCGGAACGCGGCGATCCAGTCGTCGTCGCTGCGCCGCGGCGCGGGCTCGCCGCGCGGGCGGAACGGCACCTCCCAGAAGCGCTCGAGCCGCGTCCGGCCGCCCTCGTGAACGAGCAGGTGTGCCGGCGGCAGCCGCCGGATGCCAGCGAACATCGTCGCGGCGTCAGAACGAAGCTCATCTCGAGCGCGTCGCGCAGCGCCGACGGGTCGACGCGTGCGGCGTCGCCGGTCGCGGCGAGGACCGCTTTCGCCTCGGACGCGAAGTACAGACCGCGCGCGTCCTCCTGCCAGCAGAGCGGCTTCATCGCGAAGCGGTCGCGCGCCAGCACGAGCCGGCGGCGGCGCGCATCCCACAGCGCGAGCGCGAACATGCCGCGCAGGTGCGCGACGAAGCCGAGCCCGTGCTCCTCGTAGAGGTGCGGGATCACCTCGACGTCGGAGCGCGTGCGGAAGACGTGTCCCGCAGCGGCGAGCCGGTCACGCGTCTCGGGGGCGTCGTAGATCTCGCCGTTGCACACGACGACGATGCTGCCGTCCTCGTTCGCGAGCGGCTGGTCGCCGTGCGCGACGTCGACGATCGCGAGACGACGCGTGCCCATGCCGACCCCCGGGGCGGTGAAGATGCCTTCACCGTCAGGGCCGCGGTGGACGAGCGTCGCGAGCATGCGGGCGATCGTCGCCCGCTCGACGGGACGCTGCGGATCAGACGCGATCCATCCGGCGATGCCGCACATCGATCGGCTCCGGGACGATCGGGGTCAGTAGACCGTCGAGTCGTCGGGCTCTTGCACGACTACGTTCTCGAGGTGGCCGAGCTTCGCGATCTCGATGCGCACCACATCGCCCGGCACCAGCCACTTCGGCGGCTTCATCGCGCTGGCCACGCCCTCCGGCGTGCCGGTGCTGATCACGTCGCCGGGCTCGAGCGTGCAGACGGTCGATAGCAGTGCCACCTGGTCGTAGCAGTCGTGGATCAGCTGGCTCGTGCGCGCGTGCTGCCGGCGCTCGCCGTTGACGTACGTCGAGAGCTCGAGGTCGTGCGGGTCGCCGACCTCGTCCGGCGTCGTGATCCAGGGACCGATCGGGCCGTGCGTGTCGAACGACTTGCCGAGCGTCATCGTCGGCGCCTTGAACTGCCAGTCGCGGACGCTCACGTCGTGGCAGATCAGGTAGCCGGCGATCACCTCGTGTGCGCGCGCCTTCGGCACGTGGCGGCAGCGCCGGCCGATCACGAAGGCCAGCTCGCCCTCGTAGTCGAGCGCGCTGGAGACCCGCGGGCGGTGGATCGCATCCCACGGACCGGTCACGCAGCTGGTCTGCTTGTTGAAGAACACCGGGAACTGCGGCGCGGCGCGCCCGGTCTCGGCGACGTGGCCCGCGTCGTTGAGGCCGATCGCGAGGAACTTCGGCGGGGTCGGCACGGGCGCGTCGAGGTGGACGTCGGCGAGCGGCAGGCGCGGCGGCGGTCGCGCGCGGCAGCGCGTCCATGCCTGCGGCGCCGCCGGCGAGGAGCGCGATCATGTCGGAGGGAACTTTCCCCGAAGCGCTGGCGTCGAGGATCTCCGCCCCCTCGACGACGCCGATGCGCCGCCGTCCGCCGTGCGTGAAGGTCGCGATCTTCATGGCTCGTCCTCGGCGGTACCGGCCGCCCGCTCTGCCGCAGCGGTGCGCGCCACCCGTCCCGTGGCGGATACCCGCCGCGGGCCCGGGGCGCCAGCGCTTCGCATCCGCCCACCACTGCGCCCCGGATCCGACGTCGCGCGAGATTCGTGCTTCGCGGACGGCGAAGCCGGTACGGAGGTCAGATCTCCCAGTACGGGCGCCGCCCGACGTGACGCGCGAGCGCGTCGACGCACAGCCTGACCTTCGCGGGCGCGCGCCCGGCACTGGCGTGGACCGCGTGCACGGGAACGTCACCGCGCGCGTAGCCCGGCAGGACGCGCACCAGCGCGCCCGCGCGCACCTCGCGGTAGACCATCCAGTTCGGCAGCAGGCCGAGCCCCGCACCGGCGCACGCGGCGGCGACCAGCGCCTCGCCGGAGTCGGAGGCGAAGCGCGTCCGCACCGCGACGCGGCGCTCACCGCGCGCGCCCGGGCCGGCGAGGCGCCACTCGTCACCCCAGCCGAGCGGTGTGAACTGGAGCGCATCGTGGCCTGCGAGGTCGTCGGGCGTGCCCGGGACGCCGCGCCTTTCGAGATAGGCCGGCGACGCCACGACGATCTGCTCGACCGTCGCGATGCGGCGCGCGACGAGGCGGGACGGCGCGAGCGGACCGATACGGATCGCGAGGTCGAACTTGCCGCGCACGAGGTCGACCACCGCCGTCTCGAGCGACAGCTCGACGTCGAGACCCGGGTTCTTCGCGAGCAGCGCCGCGACCGCGGGGGCCACGTGCAGCGCGCCGAAGGTCGCCGGCGCCGTCACGCGCAGCAGCCCGGCCGGCTTCGTGTGCAGCGCGACCGCGGCGCGGGTCGCCGCCTCGCCCTCGTCGACCAGACGCTCGCAGTGCCGGAAGCATGCGGCCCCCGCTTCGGTGAGGGCGAGGCTGCGCGTGCTCCGCTGCAGCAGCCGCACGCCGAGCTTCTGCTCGAGGCGGCGCACGTGCTCGCTCACCGTCGCCTTCGCCAACCCGAGCTCGTCGGCGGCGGCCGAGAAGCCTCCCGTGCGCACCACGTGCGCGAACACCGCGAGCTCGTTCCAGTGCGCCACGGCCGCAGATTGTTCACGATCCCGAACGATGAATCCAGCCGATCGGGCTTCCCGCGGGCGCGGCGCCGGCGTATCGCCGGGCGCGAAGGAGGGCTCGCCATGTCGAAGACCGATGCGCTGTTTCGCGGGGTGGAGGAAGGGCCGGTGCACGCCGTGCTCGGCATGCGGCACGTGTACAAGGCGTCCTCGCGCGACACCGGCGGGGCGTACGTGTCCTTCGAGATCGAGATCCCGCCCGGCTGCGGCGCGCCGCCACACGTCCACGGCGTCGACTCGGAGAGCTTCTACCTGCTCGACGGCGAGATCCGCTTCACCGACCGGACCGGAGACCGCGTCGCGCGCCGCGGCGAGTTCGTCTTCCTGCCCGCGGGTGGCGTTCACGCATTCGAGAACGCGGGCAGCGTGCCGGCGCGCGCGCTGGTCGTCGCGGCGCCGGCCATCGAGGCGGAGCGCTTCTTCGCCGCGGTCGACGCGCGCGGCGCCGACGTGCCGGGTCCGGCCGAGGTCACGGCGATGGCCGCGCGGCACGCGCTGACGATCCTGCCGCCGCCGGCCGCCTGAAGCGTGCGCCCGAGCGAGGCGCGAGCGCCGTCGCGCTCGCGGTGGGGCGCGTCAGTGCGCGAGGAGACGCTCCAGCACGCGCGCGTTCTCCTCCTCGCGCAGCGCCGCCTGCTCGAGCTCGGCGCGTACTGCCGGATCGTCGACCTTCTCGGCGAGCGCGCGGTAGGTCGCGGCACCGGCGCGCTCGAGCGTCGCGAGCAGGCGCTGCTGCTCGTCGAGCGGCTTCTGCGCGAACATCGCACCCAGTGCGGCGATCGGATCTCCCTGCTTCGGCGCCGCCTCGAGCACCGCCTGCGTCTGCGTAACGACCGCGACCAGCCGGCCGTCGGGGTTCGTGACGCGCGTCTGCCAGACCATCGTGCGCCGTCCGCGGTGCAGGAGCGTGCTTTCGCCCTCGACCGTGGTGCCGCCCTTCCCCGCCGACAGGAAGTTGGTCTTCGACTCGATGGTCGTCGTGCTCTCGCCGGGCTTCAGGTTGAACACCGTGCCGACCGCGCCGAGCGTGTCGGCGAACGCCATGATGGCACCACCGTGCAGGATTCCGGGCGTCGTGCGGAGGTCGTCGCGCACCGCGAGCGCGGCGCGAACGCGGTCCGGCGCGGCCTCGTGAAAGCGGATACCGAGGAGCCCGGGGAAGAATCCGGCGAGGTGCTTCTCGAGCGTGGCGACGTCCATCATACGCCTCTCGTAGAGCCACTCGACGCCGCCGACAAGACGCCAGCTCCGCGCGCGTCGACGGTACCAGTCACCTCGCGCGCCCTCAGGTCTTCGCGATCAGGTTGTCCGCATACCAGCGCATCATGTCGAGCTTCTGCTGCAACGTCTGGGAGTCGACCGGCTCGACGTAGGGGTTGCGGAAGCCGACGATCACGTCGGTGACGCCGAGGTCCTCGAGCTGCCGGATGCCGTCGATCGTGAAGGCGTCCATCGAGATCACGTGCACCTCGAACGGCTCTCGCTCGCGACCGTACTCGCGGCGCAGCTCGTTGAGGCGCTTCAGCATCGCACCCAGGTCGTCGCTGCCGGCGTGCATCCAGCCGTCGCCGAGGCGCGCGGCGCGCTTCAGCGCGGCCTCCGCGTGGCCGCCGATCAGGATCGGCACCGGCTTCGACGGCGTCGGGCACATCTTGATGCTCGGCACGTCGTAGTGCCTGCCGTGGAACTCGAAGAAGCCGCCCTTCGACAGCCCACGGAGGATCTCGATCATCTCGTCCATGCGCTTGCCGCGCGTCTTCCAGTCGGTGCCAGTGACCTGGAAGTCCTCGGGCCACGGGCTCGTGCCGATGCCGAAGCCGAAGCGGTCGTTCGACAGCACCGCGACCGACGTGACGGACTTCGCGACCAGCACCGGGTGGCGGATCGGCAGCTTGACGACGAAGGTCGTGAAGCGCAGGCGCTCGGTGACCGCGGCGAGTGCCGGGATCAGCGTGAACGGCTCGATGAACGGCTTGTCCTCGAGGAAGTGCCGGTCGCCATCGGGCGTGTACGGGTACTTGCTGTCGGAGACCTCCGGGTAGCAGATGCTGTCCGGGATCACGAAGGAGTGGAAGCCGCACGCCTCCGCCGCCTTCGCGAGCGGGACGTAGTGGGTCGGATCGCACATCGACTCGGCATACGAGAAGCGCATGATCGGTGTTGTCCCATCCGGGTCCGGGAGCGCAAGCGACTTCTCGGCATCGATCCGCCGGGCCAGGAGGAGAAGGCCGGCGATCACCCCGAGCAGGCCGACGGCGGGTCAGCGCCCCGGCAGCTTCGCAGGCGGCTCGAGGTTGTTCACCTCACCGGTCAGCGCGAGCAGGAACGCGAGCAGGTCGTCCTTCTCGGCGGGCGTCAGGTTGAGCGGCTTCATCTTCGGCGACAGGTTCGGGTTCGCGTTGCCGCCGCGGTCGTAGAGCTCGATCACCTCGCGCAGCGTCGCCTCCGAGCCGTCGTGCATGTACGGCGCGGTCTCGACGACGTTGCGCAGGGTCGGCGTCTTGAAGGCGCCCTTGTCGGCCGGGTTCTTGGTGACGTCGAAGCGGCCGAGGTCCGTCAGCTCCTTCTTCTGCGCGTCCCAGCCGACGCCGAGGTTGTGGTAGCCCTCGTCGGTGAAGTTGAACGAAACGTGGCAGGTCTGGCAGTTCGCCTTGTTCTGGAACAGGGCCCAGCCGCGCACCTGGCTCGCGCTGAGCACGTCCTTGTCGCCCGCCTGGTAGCGGTCGAACGGGCTGTTGCCCGAGACCACGGTGCGCTCGTAGCTCGCGATCGCCTGCGCGATCTTCGGCATGGTGATCTCGTCGCTGCCGAAGGCCGCCTTGAAGAGCGGCCGGTAGGCGTCGATCTTCGTCACCTCTGCGACCACGTCGTCGTGCGACTTCATCGCCATCTCGACGGGGTTGATCAGCGGGCCGTGCGCCTGCTCCTCGAGATCCTTCGCGCGGCCGTCCCAGAACTGGTCCGACGAGAACAGGCGGTTGATCACCGTCGGGCTGTTGCGGCCGCCCAGCTTGAAGCCGACGCCCTGCGACGTCGGCGCCGGATCGGCGAAGCCGTGGTAGGGGATGTGGCAGCTCGCGCACGACAGGCTGCCGTCCTTCGACAGCTGCGGGTCGAAGTAGAGGAACTTGCCGAGCTCGATCTTCTCCGTTGAGAGGGGATTGCTCTCGGGCACGTACGCGGCGTCGGCCTGGAGGCCGAGCGGGAGCTCGAGGACGTAGCCGCCGGACTTCACCACCTCGCGCTTCGCGGGCGCAATCTGCGCCGGGGCGGCGGCGGCGGGCGCCGGGGTCCAGAGCAGCGGGGCGAACGCCGCGACGAGAGCAGCGCGGCGGAGGATCGGGGCGTCGGGCATCGAGCGAATCTCCTTCGAAAAGTGGCCGATCGAATCTCGCACAGGGGGGGATTTCTTCAAGGCGCGAGTGGTGCAACCCGGTCCGTGCGGCCGGGCGACGACGGATTCGACGCTCCCCGAAGCTCCTGTAGGATGGCAGGCGATGTCCCACGCAACACCCTTCCCGCGTGCGCGTCGCTGGCTCCGGCGCTGGCTCGTCGGGCTGAACCTCGGGCTGCTCGCCCTCGCCGTACTCCTCGGCATCACCGTCGCGCGCCGCGCTCTCTTCCTCGCGCTCCTGGTCCCGTTCGCCATCGCCCCGTTCTCCTACGCGCGGCTCCGCCTCTTCGACGCGCTCGAGTCCGCGCTCGCGCGCTGGCCGCGCGCGCTCGCCGGCGTGACCATCGCCGGCGTGGTCCTCGACTTCGTGCTCGCCGCCCAGCTCGCGACCGGACGCGCGTCCGAGGGGCTGCCCTTGCTGCACGGCCCGGGCGTGAGCTGGATCGGACCGGTCTGGTTCAGCGCGCACGCCCTGCTGTTCCTGGGCTACGCCGCGGCCGGGATCGTGCGGGCCGGGCGTCGCCTCGCCCTCGCCGCCTGGACGCGCATCGCGACGCCCGCCGGTGCGGACCGGCTGGCGGGCGCACCGCCTCCCACCCTCGCCTCTCCCGAGCGGCGCCTCTTCCTGCAGCACGCGGGCCTCGCCGGCGCGGCGGTGCCGTTCTTCGTCTCGCTCTCCGGCGTGCCGCTGTCCTACGACCTGCGCATCGAGGAGCGCGACGTGGCGGTCCCGGGCTGGCCGCGCGAGCTCGACGGGCTCCGCGTGGCGCACCTGTCCGACATCCACGTCGGCGGCGGCATGACGCGCGCGCGCCTGCATCGCATGGCGGAGCTGGTGAACGGCGCGCGCCCGGACGTCGTGCTGCACACCGGCGACTTCCTCACGCACCGCGAGGGCGACTTCGACGCGCCGCTCTACGAGGCGCTCGCCAGGATCCGCGCCCCGCACGGGCAGTGGGCGTGTCCCGGCAACCACGATTACGACGACATGGCACGCTTCGCGCACCGTCTCGACGACGCGGGCGTCGTCTTGCTGCGCGACCGGATGCGTACGCTGGACATCGCGGGCCAGCCGCTCGAGATCGTCGGCACCGATTTCGTCTTCGCGCGCGAGCGTCACGAGGAGATCTACGCCCGACTGTTCGCCGCCCTGCCGGCGCGCGACGGAGCGCCGCGCATCCTGCTGAACCACGACCCGCGCAACTTCTTCGAGATCCCCGACGGCGCGGCGGATCTGGTCCTGTCGGGTCACACGCACGGTGGCCACGTCGGCGTGCAGCTCGGAATGGACCGCGCGCTCACCGTCGTCGGCCTGGTCGGCGTCCCCGACCAGGGGCTGTTCGCCCGCCGCGACATGCGGCTGTTCGTCACGCGCTGCGTGGGCTTCTACGGCTACCCGATGCGCGTCGGCATCCCGCCGGAGATCGCGCTGCTGCGGCTGCGCAGCCCGGGCCGCGCGACCAAGGCCTGACGCGCAGGCCCGCCGCGCGCGGCGCGGCACGGATGCGGCCGCCGGCGGACGCAAAGCGGCTTTCGGGCCGCGACGCATTGGCCTATGCACGTCCGATGCGCCGTCTCATTTCCCTCTCGCCTGCCCTCCTACTCGGTCTCGCGCTGGTCGCCGGCTGCAGCGACTCGGGCGGCTCGGGCTCGAGCCTCGCACTCGACGTCGAGACGCTCTCGGCGCCCGGCCCGTACCCGGTCGGCGAGACGCAGCTCGTGCTGGTCGACGCGTCGCGCCCGACGCAGGCGATCGGGAGCTACGCCGGTGCGCCCGACCGCACGCTGCCGACACGCGTCTGGTACCCCGCGACGTCCGCCGGCAATGGAGCCACGCCTTCCGGCGATGGGCCGTTCCCGATCGTCGCCTGGGCGCACGGCTTCTCGAGCGCGAACTTCGAGGGCGAGTTCGTCGGCCGGCACCTGGCGAGCCACGGCTACGTCGTCGTCGGCCCGACGTTTCCGCTGTCGAACGGCGGCGCTCCGGGCGGACCCACGATCGCCGACATGACGAACCAGCCCGGCGATCTCGACTTCGTGATGCGACGGGTCGGGGCCGGCGCCGCCGGCGACGAGCTCGCGGCGGCGATCGACGACACGCGGCGCGGCATCGCGGGACTCTCGCTCGGCGGCGGCACCGTGCTGATCGGCGCGTACCAGCCGACGTGGCACATCGAGAACGTGTCGGCCGCGATGGCGCTCGCGCCGGCGTCGTGCTTCTTCGGTGCAGGCCTCTACGCGCGCTCGGTGCCGACCCTCATCCTCGCCGGCTACGCCGACATGCTGGTGCCGCTCGAGGGCGGCCCGGGCCAGGCGTTCGCGTCGGCCCAAGCACCGGTCCGGCTCGTCACGCTGCACGGCGGCAACCACGTCGGCTTCATCGGCATCGACGGGAGCAGCGGTCGCAACGCCGACGCGACCGTCGGCTGTCCGGTGATCGGCGCCGGCGGCAGCACCGCCGCGGCGGGCATCGGACCGCTGTCCACGCTGCTGCAGGAGGGCGTGGGACCGTCGGCGTTCGACGCGTCGACCTGCCCCGAGTCGTGCATGGAGGAGCTTCCGGCGGCGATGACGTCGGCGCGCCAGGTCCAGCTCACGCGGGCGGCGGCGCTCGCGCACTTCGACGCCGAGCTGCGCGGCGACCGTGCGAAGGCCCGCTGGCTCGCGAGCGGCCTCGCGACGCAGGCCGACGACGTGACGTCCTCGGCACGCGACTGACGTCCGCGTTCACCCGGCCGACCATCCACCCCGAACGGCGACGAGCGCGACGATCCGCCGGCGTTGCTCCCAGCGCCCGGCGAAGGCTAGGACGGTCCGCATGACCGAGACCGTCGAAGGCCCGCTCACCGGCGTCCGCATCCTCGCGATCGAGCAGATGCAGGCGCTGCCGTTCGCGACCCAGCTGCTCGCGCGCATGGGCGCCGAGGTCGTCAAGGTCGAGCACCCGGTGACCGGCGACTCCGGCCGCGGCGCGCTGCCCGCCGTCAAGGACATCGACGGCCGCAGCGTCGGTGCCACCTACCTGCGCAACAACCTCGACAAGCAGAGCATCGCGATCGACATGAAGGCGCCCGAGGGCCGCGAGCTGATCCGCAGGCTCGTGCCGCGCTTCGACGTCGTCGGCGAGAACTTCAAGCCCGGAACGATGGACCGCATGGGCCTCGGCTACAAGGACCTGGCCCCGCTGCACCCCGGGCTGGTCTATGTATCCGTATCGGGCTTCGGCAACCTGCTGCCGTCGCCGTACGGCTCGTGGCCCGCGTACGCACCGATCGCCGAGGCGATGGGCGGCTTCTACGAGTACCGCCGCGAAGAGGGCGTGCCACCATCCGTCAGTCCCGCCGGCGCCCTCGGCGACATCGGCTCGTCGCTGTTCGCGGCGATCGGTCTCCTGGCAGCCCTCCGCCAGCGCGACCGCACGGGGAAGGGCCAGCACGTCGACGTCGCGATGTTCGATGCGATGGTCGCCATGGCCGACATCGTGCCGCACTTCTGGTCGATGGGCGTGCGCGGCAAGCGCCGCACCCCGGGCATCTTCGACGGCTTCAAGGCGAAGGACGGCTACTTCGTCGTGCAGGCGGTGCGCGACCACCAGCTGCAGCAGTTCGCGCGCTCGGTGGGCCACGCGGAGTGGCTCGAGGACCCGCGCTTCGCCTCGCGCGAGGGCTGGCGCGAGCTGATGGACACCGTCGTGCGTCCCGGCGTGGAAGCCTGGGCCGCGGACAAGACCAAGCTCGAGGCGACCACCGCGCTCGCCGAGCAGGGCATCGCGGCGGGGCCGTGCTTCACGACCGAGGACCTGGTCGCCGACCCGCACGTCGCGAGCCACGACATGCTGCTGCGCATCCCGCGCCCGGACTCCGACGAGCCGATGCTGGTCGTCGGCAACCCGATCAAGATGTCGGGCACGCCGGAGCGCCCGCCGCGCCGCTGGCCGACGCTCGGCGAGCACACCGCGAAGGTCCTGCGGACGGAGCTCGGCCTTTCGGACGACGACCTGCGCGCGCTGCGCGAGAAGAAGATCGTGCACTAGCGCCGCCGAGGCGTGCCCCGGCCACCGGAGCCCGACCGCGCACGCGGGCCGCCCGACGTCGCGGCGCGCCGGGCAGCGCCGGCACCGCCTTCGGCGCCGTCCGATGGAGACCGCGGGAGCGTCTTGATCGCTTCGTGGTCGGCGAAACCGGTGCGGGCGTCAGATGGGACTTCGTGCCGGCCCCACCCTTCGTGGTCGGCGAAGCCGGTGCGGAGTCAGCCCAGCTCGAGCGCGCAGGCGACACCGTGCACGACGGCCGCGATGCGCAGCGCGTCGATCACCGCGTCCTCGCCGAGGCCGCCCTCGCGCACCGTCTTCTCGTGCGCCTCGACGCACACCTCGCAGCCGTTGATCGCACTCACCGCGAGGCTCATCAGCTCGAAGTCCACCTTCGAGCCGGCGGGCTTCGCGATGCGCTGCATGCGGAGCCGCGCCGGCTTCGACGCATAGGCTTCGCCGAGCATGTGCTTCGCGCGGTAGAAGACGTTGTTCATGCCCATCAACGCGGCCGCCGCACGCGCGTCGTCGATCACCGCTTCGTCGGTGCCGCTGGCGCGCGCCTCGGCGAGCATCGCGTCGCGCAGCGCGGGATTCCGTGCCGCGCAGGCGCTCGCCAGCGCCACGCCCCAGCGCTGGGCGGGAGTCAGCGATTCCGCCCCGAGCACCGTCTGGAGCCCGATCTTCAGATCACGCGCCGCGTCCGGGAGCGACTCCCGCAGTTCTTCGAGCGTCTGCATCTTCGTCCATCCTCATCGAAGGCCACCCGAGCGCCCAGGGGCATCGAGCGCGGCGACTCCCGGGACTCGGTCCCGTCGAACCGTACCAGGCCACCCACGGGCGCCGCATCGTGCACGCGAGCCGCAGGCGAGCGCGGAGCGTCAGCGACCGCGGGGAGTGGGGCCCCACGCGGCTTCGCCGCGTGGGGCGAGGGGCGCCGTGGCCCCTCGTTACAACGTCGGCTGGCCCTTCTCCCAGTTGCACGGGCACAGCTCGTCGGTCTGCAGCGCGTCGAGCGTGCGCAGCACCTCGTTCACGTTGCGGCCGACCGAGAGGTCGTTCACCGAGACGAAGCGGATCACGCCGTCCGGGTCCACGATGAAGGTCGCCCGCAGCGCGACGCCGGCGTCGCGGTGGATCACACCGAGCTGCTCGGCGAGCGCCGGCGTGAGGTGGATCATGGGAAACGGCAGGTCCTTCAGATCCGGGTGCTCCTTGCGCCACGCGAGGTGCGAGAACTCGTTGTCCGTGCTGCCACCGAGGACGACCGCGTCGCGATCGGCGAAGTCCTTCGTCTTCCTGCCGAACTCGGCGATCTCGGTCGGACAGACGAACGTGAAGTCCTTGGGCCAGAAGAACATCACCAGCCACTTGCCGGGGTGGTCCTTGCTGGAGACGGCCTTGAACTCCTTGCCCTTCTCGTTGCTCACCACCGCCTGAACGCGGAACTCCGGAAGACGATCGCCAACGGTCAACATGTGTCGTGCTCTCCTGATCTGATTTCGCTGGGCTCGAGATCGAGCGCTTGGGGCTGGACGGGTACGGGCGTGCCGGGGGCGGCGGAGGCTGTCAGGCGCGCGGTCCCCGCAGGCTGCCGCGAGGCCTCTTCGCCGCGCGGCTGCGGCGGATGCCTCGCATGATCACCTGATACTCGCGCAGCTCGAACTGGCGCGGCGGGTCGATCCGGCGGATCGACACCGCGCCCCACGGAACGTCGTGGATCGCGCCGGTCTCCTCGTCGACGAAGTGGTGGTGCGGCTCGACGTTGGGGTCGAACACCACTCTGCCCTCGGCGATGACGAGCACACGCAGCAGGCCTCTCGCAACGAAGAGGTTCAGCGTGTTGTAGACCGTCGCCCGCGAGACGAACGGGAACCCCTCGCGAACCCTGGTCCACACCATGTCGGCCGAGGGGTGGTCGGTCGCACGCAGCGCGTGCTCCGCGACCGCCACGCGCTGCGCCGAGGGCTGGATCCCCTGCTCCTCGAGCAGCTCGACCATCGTCCGTCCCGTCACGGGATTTAGACGTAGTCCAAGTAGAGACGATGTCAAGAGTGCTCCGCCCGACGCCGAATCCCGCGGCGCCGACCGGCGAGTCGCGGCCGATCGCGGGGCCCACCGGCCAGTCACGGCCGATCGCGGCTCCGGTCGGCTCCGGGTGCAGGGCACGGCGCCTCGCGGG
>VGTK01000096.1 GCA_016874715.1 Deltaproteobacteria bacterium
CCGCGCGGCGACGACGCGCCGTCGCCGCGGTGCCGCAGGCCGGGCAGCGCGCTCGACCGCGGGCTCCTGAGCGCGCCGGCGGTCAGCGCTTCGGGAACCAGTCGAGCCCGACCATCACGAACTGCGTGTCGAGGCCGCGGTTCGGCTCCTCGATGCCCGCGTTCGAGATGTGTCGCCAGCGCCACGCGAAGCTCATCGCCAGCTGGTCGGTCAGGAAGAGCTCGATGCCCGCACCGCCGAACGAGGCGAACTCGAAGGGTCCGCTGAGGTCGTATCCGCCGAGCCCCGTGTACATCACACCCGTTCCGGCGATGAGGAACGGCACGACCTGCTGACCCGCGTCGTACTCGAGCTTGAGGCCGATCGGAGTGATTCCGAACTCGACCGCGTTCTGCTTCGGCGACGTCACACCCGCCACCCAGGGCTCGAGGAACCACTTGAGGTTCAGATTCACGTTCGCCAGCGGCTCGTCGATGACGTCCGGAAAGAGCCATGCGAAGCGCGCGTAGAAGGGAATCACCTCGATGCGGTCCCGGTCCGAGAATCCGTACGCCGTCGTGAACGCGAGTTCCTGGAGGCCGCTGCGATCCCCGCCGGATGCCGGGGACGGGAGGGTCAGGGCCAGTCCGGCGACAAGGGCGAGCAACGTCGGGCGGAACGAGCGGGGCATGTGTGCTATCCTCTGGTGCTGATCCGATGCGACGGTCGTCCCTATCCCGGCCCTTCCGCCACCGCAACGACCTGCCCCGCCACCGGGCCGCAGGCCGGTGCGCCTTCCTGCTGCTCGCCGTCGTGGCCGCCTGCGGGCTGCCGGCCGACCCGAGCCTCGCGGCGGGCGGCATCGCGGAGCTGTCCGGCCGGATCGAGCCCGTCGGCGACGGGACGGCGCGCGTGGTGGCGTCGGTGGCCGTGAAGGCCGGCTTCCACGTCAACGCGCACCGGCCCGGCGAGGAGTTCCTGATTCCGACGGTGCTCACGCTGCAGGCCTCCGGCGTCTCTTTCGAGGAGCCCGCCTACCCCGAGCCACAGAGGCAGACGTTCTCCTTTGCCGGCGAGAAGGCGCTGCTCGTCTACGCCGGGACATTCGAGATCACGGCGCGGGCGCGGCCTCTCCCGACCTCGCCCGTCGAGCTGACTCTGCGCTACCAGGCCTGCGACGACGAACGCTGCCTGCCGCCCGCGACGGCGCGCGCAACGGTGGCCGCAGATGAGCCGGCAGGCGCCGCTGCGGCCGCCGGCGGCAGCGACACCCCCGGCTTCGAGATCGCGCGCGACCCGAACCCGTCTCTGCTGACCCGGTGGCTCGCCGGAGCAAGCCTTCCGGCCGCGCTGCTGGTGACGCTGCTCCTCGGCCTCACGCTGAACCTGACCCCGTGCGTCTACCCGCTCGTCTCCGTGACGATCGGCTACTTCGGCAGCCAGACAGGCGAGCGCAGCACCGGGCCACTTCCTCTGGCATGCGCGTACGTGCTGGGCATCACCCTCACGTTCGCACTGATGGGCGTGAGCGCCGCGCTGTTCGGTGGGCTCTTCGGCGCGCCCCTGCAGCACCCGGCCGTGCTGGTCGGCCTCGCCCTCGTGATGACCGTGCTCGCCGGGGCAAGCTTCGGCTTCTACGAGATCCGCGCTCCGTCGACGCTGGTCAACCGCGTCGGCGGTGCGTCGGCCGGCGTCGGCGGCGCGTTTCTCATGGGCCTGACCATGGGGGTCGTCGCAGCGCCCTGCATCGGACCGGTCATTCTCGGCCTGCTGGTGTACGTCGGGACGCAACGCGACGCGTGGCTCGGCTTCCTGCTGTTCTTCGCCCTCGGGCTCGGGATGGGCCTGCCCTACGTGCTGCTCGCTTCGGCCGCCGGTGCGATCCGGCGCCTGCCGCGCTCGGGCGAGTGGCTCGCGTGGGTGAACCGGCTGTTCGGCACACTCCTGCTCGGCATGGCGCTCTACTTCCTGTCACCGTTGCTGCACGAAGACCTGCTGCGCGTCGTCGTTCCCCTGTACCTCGCGGCAGCGGGCCTCTACCTCGGCTTTCTCGAGCGCTCGGCGCGCGGCATGCACTGGTTCGCGCTGGGACGCCGGGCGTTCGGCGCACTCGCGGTGCTGTTCGCGATCTGGGTCGCGCTGCCGAGCGCGCAGGCCCGCGACGGCATCCGCTGGCAGCCGCTCTCCCCCGATGCGCTGGCGCGCGCGCGCGCGGCAGGACGTCCGGCCATCGTCGAGTTCGCCGCGGACTGGTGCCTGCCCTGCATCGAGATGAAGCGCATCACGTTCGTCGACCCCGAGGTCACCCGGGAGGCCGAGCGCTTCGCGACCCTCGAGGCGGACGTCACCGAGTCGAGCCCGCGCAACGACGCGCTGCTGGCCGAGTTCGGCGTGGTCGGCGTGCCGACGATCATCTTCTTCGGTGCAGGGGGTGCCGAGGTCGACCGGCTCGTCGGCTACGTGGACGTCGGCACGTTTCTCGGCACCATGCGGCGCGTCCACCGGCCGAGCGGCGGGTCCGGACGGCCGGACGCCGACGCCCCGAGCCTAACCCGACTCGGGGAAGAGCGTCGGGACGTAGTAGCCGCGAGCGTCGCGCCACGCGCCGCGCACCATGTAGGTGCAGAGCGAGTGGATCTCGAGCCCGTGGTCGACGAGCAGCTCGCGCACCAGGTCGTCGCAGCGCGCGGGGACCATTAGGCGGACGTCGCTGTGCGGCGGCAGGTCGGTCGTTCCCGCGGCGATCAGCGCCAGCGTCCCGTGGAGCGATCCCGCCACCAGCGGGCCGAGAACGGTCACGTTGCCGCGCACGACCCGCACCAGCATCCCGTCCGGCGCGAGGAACAGCTCGCCGAGCCGGAGAAGCAGCTGGTGATCCTGGGGCCGGTCGATGCCGAGCAGATCGTTCTCGATCGCGCGAATGCGCGCGAGGTCACCGCGGTGCGCGCGGCGGACGTCGCTGCCGGCGCGCGCCAGGCGCCGGCTCCGGAAGCTGGCGCGCAACAGGACCTCGCGACCCACGAAGCCGGCGGCCGCGTAGAGCGCATAGGCCACCTCGTTGAACGCGTCCTGGATGAGACGCAGCGACGTGATCCCGGCGGCGTCGCTGCGCGCTGCGATCTCGTCCATCAGCGCGCGCCCGGCACCGATCCCCTGAAACGCGGGCGACACGGTGATCGGCCCGGCGCCGCCGGTCTTGCCCCGTGGGTGAAGAAAGCCGCTGCCGGCGATCTCGCCGTCCACCGTCACGACCACGCAGCCGCCGGGATCGAGGTCGCGGTAGGTTCCCGCGATGGCCGCCCCGACCGCATCGTCGGTGACGACGGGGCCGAAGCCACGGCTCCTGTAGACGTCGTTGAACGCGTCGCGGAAGATCTCGGCGACGCGCAGCACGTCGCTCGCGGACATGTCGCGGACGGCGATCTGGCCGCCTCGCCTGGCTCGTCGGAGCACCACCACTTCCTCATAGCACGATGCTGTCCGCCCGGGGGTCGCGGCGCTCCCCTTTCTCGCGATGCGCACGGGGCGCCGGTCGCACGCTGATGCTCGAAGACTTCTGGTTCCTCGATCCGCGCGTGTCGCTGGTGCCGATCGAGCAGCTCGGGCCCGAGGGATTTCTCCCGGAGTTCGCAGCGCAGCTCGCCGCGCGTCCCGGCTGGTCGCCGGAGCGCGTGGCACTTCTCGACGAGGGGTTTGCGCTCTACTGGGAGCGGCTCGACTCGCTCGCCCGACGCTCGGGCGACCTGAGCCCCCCACGGCTGCGCAACATCGCGGTCGTGCACGAGGCCGACACCGTCCGACCCTATGCGTCGCTGCTCAACACCAGCACGTGGACGCTCTACGCGTGCGACGTCGATCCCGAGCGCTCGCACCCCGAGCTCGTCGCGTACCTGCTGGCGCACGGCGAGCGCATGGCCGAGACCGCAGAGGTGACGCTCGTCGCGGTGCACCTGGCGCCCTGGTGGTTCGAGCGCAGCGAGCGCGAGCGCCGGGCGTTCCGGGAAGCCGCGCACGCATCGACCCGTCCCGACGCCGCCGCGTACCGCGCGATCGCCGACGCCGTTCCGTGGCTGCGCGAGCTGCGCCACGTGCGGCTCCGGCCACCGCGCCAGGGCACCCACCGGTCGATCCCGCACACCGGGCTGCTGGTGCCGCGTGCGCGCGAGGACCTTCCGGAGCGGCTGGTGGCCGAGTGTCGCGACGCCGCGAGCGCCGCCCTCGCCGGGTACCACGCGCGCTTCCGCGGCGCGGACGGCGATACGGCCGACGAGATCTGCGCGTGGCTCGCCGGCGACGCACCGCCGCTGCTGGTGACCGAGCGGCGCGGCGCATTGCTGTGGGACCCGGCTGCCCCGTCGCGCACCGACGCGCTCCGGACGCGGCTGGCAGCCGCGTCGCGCCCGGTTCTGCGCGACGTCCACGCGGACCTCGAGGTGGTGGCGCAACACACGCGCCGCTTCCTCGGGGCGCTCGCTGACCCGGCCTCGCTGCCCGCGCCGGACCCCGCGACCGGACAGTCCGGATACGCCTACCTCGACGTCGAGCGGCGGCTGATCGCCTACAACCTCGACGAGCCCGGGATCGAGCGGCTCGCCGGGCCATCGCTGCCGTTCGCCCGCGCCATGCTCGGCGCGAGGACGATCCACGAGTGGGCCCACCTCGCGGTCGACGGCGGACTGGTCCCGCGGATCCTCGACGAAACGGCCTGGCAACGCCTCGTCAAGGACCTCGCACGGCTGCTCGACGAGACCATCGCGCGCGCGCCACGCCAGGTCCGGGAACGCTGCGCTGCGGACCTCCGGCTGCTGTCGCGCGACGGAGGCCCGGGGCCCGCGCTCGCGGCGATCTTCCTCAGCCGGCTTCCCGACTACCATTCGAACCTGCTCGGCTTTCCGTTCCTGTCGGTTCCGGAGCGCGAGGCCTACGTCCGGCAGAACGTGCGGCCGCTCGCCGCCGAGTACCCACCGGCGCAGCTCTGGCGGCAGCTCGTGCGGGCGCTCTACGAGTACCAGTACCTCGGGTTCAGCCTCGTACAGGACCGGTACCGCTACTTTGCGGGCACGACCCGCCTGGAGCACGACTTCTTTGCTTGTGGGGCGCTCGACGCGCGTCGCTTCCACGAGCTCGCCGAAGCCGCGCGCGCCCTGTGCGCCGCTCACGCAGTGGATGCTGGCCGCATCCGGCTGCCAGGCGCGCCGGACTGACGTCCTCACCGAGGCCGACTTGCCTCGCGCCGGCTGCTCGTGCCAACCGTCTCGCCATCGAAGCTGCGTTCATCGGAGCGGGCTCGTGGGGGACGGCGCTCGCCATCCAGCTCGCTCGCGGGGGCCACGCGGTGACGCTGTGGGGGCGCGACGAGGCGAGCGCCGGAGAGATGCGCGAGACGCGCGAGAACAGGCGCTACCTGCCGGGCGTTCACCTGCCGGCGCCGCTCAGCCCGACGGCGGATCTCGAGCAAGCGGTGCGCGCCGGGAGCCAGCTCCTCGTGTGCGCCGTGCCCTCGCACGCCGTGCGCGAGACGAGGACGCGCGGCAGCGTACATGCGCGACGAGGCGATCGTCGTGAGCGACGGCCTGGGCCTCGGGCACAACAGCCGCGCGGGGATCATCACCCGCGGCCTCGCGGAGGTGAACCGCCTGGCCATGAAGCTCGGGGCCGATCCGCTCACCGTGACGGGGCTCGCCGGGCTGGGCGACCTCGTCTTGACCTGCACGGGCGAGCTATCGCGAAATCGCTCGCTGGGCGTCCGCCTCGGACGCGGGGAGAAGCTGTCGGAGATCCTGGGCTCCATGCAGCAGGTGGCCGAGGGCGTGCGCAACACCTTGACGGTGGACGACCTCGCCCGTACGCATCAGGTGGACATGCCGATCACCGCACAGATGCGCAGCCTCCTGTTCGAGGACAAGACGCCGCGGGCGGCCATGGTCGACCTGATGACGCGCCAGCCCAAGCGGGAATTCGCGCGCTGATCGGGTCGCTGAACGGGAGTCGACGATGGCGAAAAAGGGAACGTGCAAGGCAGAATCCTGTCAGAACGACGCGATCGGCAAGGGCTACTGCTCGCGCCACTACAAGCTGTGGCGCGAGGGCAAGATGCCCAAGGCCCGCTACAAGACCTGCCGCAGCGAGGGCTGCCGCAAGAAGCAGACCGACAAGGGGCACTGCGCCGATCACCAGAAGAAGAAGGCCGACGCTGCCGCCGCGGCTTGAGGGTCGGGCAGCGGCAAGGATCGGGCGGCGGCGTTGACAGCGCGCAACGCGCATGGTTCTTTCGCCGCTTGCCTCGCGCTCGGGGTATGACCTGCCCTCGAGCCTCTTGAATCGAAACGGGCGAAACCAATGAAACGCACTTATCAGCCGAGCAACCGGCGGCGGAAGAGAACGCATGGCTTTCTCGCGCGGATGGCAAGCCCGACCGGGCGTCAGGTCATCAAGCGTCGCCGCCGCAAAGGGCGCAAGCGGCTGACCGTTTCGATCCCGGCCAAGCAGCCCGGTTGAGCCCGGAGCACGGGAGCATTGCGGGCTCCCGGACGTGCGCTTTCGGAAAGCAGGCCCGCGTTCGCAAGCGGCGGGAGTTCCTGCAGATCCAGAACGCCGGACGCCGAGTCGCCACCCGCCACTTCCTGGTCGTGTATGCGCGCTCCGGCGACGGCCCGCCGCGTTTGGGGATCACGGTGACCAAGAAGATCGGCAACGCGGTGGTGCGAAACCGGGTCAAGCGCGCGGTCCGGGAAACGTTCCGCAGCCACGGCGACACCCTGCCGCGCGGCACCAGCGTGGTGGTCATCGCCCGCAATGGCGCGGGCCCGCTGGGGACGAACGCCTCCGCCGCGGAGATCGTCCCGGCGCTGCACGCCATCGGGCGGTCGGTCGAGGCGGGGCCTCGCGGCTCGACCGAGGCCGGCCCGGCGCAATGATGAGCGCGCTCGTGGCGAGGCTGCTGCGGGCCCTGCTCCGCGGCTATCAGCTCGCGCTCTCACCGCTGGTCGGCCCGGCCTGCCGCTTCGCACCCAGCTGCTCGGAGTTCGCGCGGGAAGCGCTGGCCCTGCACGGACCGTGGCACGGCTCGCTCCTCGCCCTGCGACGCCTGTCGCGCTGCCATCCCCTCGGCGGCTCCGGATTCGACCCGGTGCCGGAGCCGACCCACCGTCGGGCCGGCGCGCTGGCCCACTCGTCCCGGAGCGACGCCTGATGGATCGCCGCACGATCACCTTCATCACCGTCTCGGTGCTGATCATCGTTCTCTACCAGGAGCTGGTTCTGAAGCGGCTGCCGCAGGCGCCGCCGCCGGAGCTCCCGGCCCCGACCGCGAATCTGGACCCGACCGCGAGCCCCGCCGACTCGGGACCGGCCGCCGCGACGAGCCCACCGACGTCAACCGCTCCGGCCGCCGTCGAGGCAGACACCGCGGCGGTCCCGAGCCGCGACGTGACGGTCGACACGGATCTGTTCTCGGCCGTCTTCTCGACCGCGGGTGGGCGGATCAAGAGCTTCGCCCTCAAGGACTTCCGCACCACCAACGAGCCCGGCAGCCCACCGCTCGAGCTGGTCGTGCCCGGTGAAGAGACCGACCTGCCCATGGGGGTCGAGCTGCGCGGTGCGCAGGTCTGGTCGGATGCGCGCGTGGCCTACGACCCGAGCAGCGACGGTCTCACGGTGCAGGGCTCCGAGGAGGCGACCCTGGAGCTGTCCGCGAAGATCGCCGGGCAGCCGCTGGTGAAGCGCCTCACGTTCCGTGGTGACTCGTACACGATCGGGCTGTCCGTGGAGACCCCCCGGGCGAGCGCGCTGCCGAAGGAGCTCGTCGCCGCGGCGGCCGACGGCCAGCCCGCGTCGGTCGCTCTGCTCTGGGCCAAGAGCGTCCATGCGGCGACCCAGCAGGCGTTCGAGGGTGCGGTCGCGCTCGTCGACGGCAAGCTGGTCCAGACCAGCATCGACAGCATCGAAGGCCAGCAGGTGCTCAACGGGAAGATCGGCTGGACGGGCTTCGAGGACCACTACTTCCTGTCCGCAGCCGCGCCCGAGCGCGCCAGCAGCGTCATCCTCAAGGCACACGGGTCGACGATCGAGAGCAAGCTCGTCACGCCGCGCGAGGGCGACGGTCCGGCCCAGGTCGGCTACACGCTGTTCCTCGGCCCGAAGGAGCTGAAGTACCTCGACGCGGCGGGCCACGACCTCGCGCGGGCGATGAATCTCGGCTGGTTCGGCCCGATCTCCCTGCTGCTGCTGCGCATCCTGAACCTCTCGCACCGGTTCACGGGCAACTACGGCGTCGACATCATCCTGCTGACGTGCCTGGTGAAGATCGCGTTCTGGCCGCTCACGCAGAAGAGCTTCCAGTCGATGCGCGAGATGCAGAAGCTCCAGCCGGAGATGCAGCGGCTGCGCGAGAAGTACAAGGACGACGCGAAGCAGATGAACAGCGAGATCATGGAGCTGTACAAGCGCCACAAGGTGAATCCGCTCGGTGGCTGCCTGCCCATGGTGCTGCAGATCCCGGTGTTCTTCGGCCTCTACCAGCTGCTCGCGAGCACGATCCAGCTGCGCCACGCGCCGTTCGTGCTCTGGATCCACGACCTTTCGGCGCCGGAGCGCCTCGACGTCATGGGGTACGGCATCCCTGTCCTGACCCTGCTTCTCGGCGCGACGATGTTCCTGCAGCAGCGCATGTCGCCACCCGCCGGCGACCCGGCGCAGCAGCGGATCATGATGTTCATGCCCCTGCTGTTCACCTTCATGTTCATCGGGTTCCCGGCGGGTCTGACGCTGTACTGGCTCACGAACAACGTCCTGACGATCGCGCAGCAGTACTTCGTGCTGCGCTCGGCGCCACCGGCCTCGCCTTCCTGAATATTGGCCTTGAAACCGTCCAGCGAGCCCGCCGACCCTGCAAAGCGTGCTCGAGGCGCGACGGGTCCGGTAACTCATTTTGTTGTTGCAGACCCGGTGAGGCGTCTCGCCGGCGCCTCGGGGTCCGTCTGGTAGAGTGCGCGGGGTGCCGGGGTACGTCGACGACACCATCGCGGCGCTCGCGACGCCGCCGGGGACCGGAGCGGTTGCCGTGCTCCGGTTGAGCGGGCGCAACGCCTGCTCGATCGCCGCCGCGGTGCTGCGTCGCCGGGGCAGCTCCGGGCCGCCGGCACTCGAGTCGCACCGTGCGCGTATCGCCGTGCTGATCGACCCTGCGTCCGGAGAGGCGATCGACGAAGTTCTGGTCCTGCCGATGCTGGGGCCGCGCAGCTTCACCGGCGAGGACGTCGTCGAGATCCACTGCCACGGCAGTGTGCTGATCGCGGATCGGGCGCTTCGCGCGCTCCTCGTGGCCGGCGCCCGTGGCGCGCGTCCCGGCGAGTTCACGGAACGAGCCTTCCTCAACGGTCGGCTCGACCTGTGTCAGGCCGAGGCGGTCGCCGACCTCATCGAGTCGTCGAGCGATGCCGGTCGGGAAGCGGCCTGGCACCAGCTCGAAGGGGGCCTCTCGCGTGCGGTTCGTGGCGTTCACGATCGCCTCGTCGACTTGCGAGCGCTGGTGGAGGCGCATCTCGACTTCCCGGAGGACGATCTCCCCCCGAAGACCGACGCCGAGATCGCCGCCGGGCTCGACGCCGCGCGGACCGAGCTCGATGCCCTGGCCGCGACCTTTGCTCAGGGGCGCCTCGCGCGCGACGGCATTCGCGTCGTCCTTCTCGGCAAGCCGAACGTGGGAAAGTCGTCGTTGCTCAACGCGCTCCTTGGTCGCGAGCGGGCGCTGGTGAGCGAGCAGCCCGGAACGACGCGCGACTACATCGAGGAGCCCGCGGCGTTCGGCCCCCTCAAGGTCCTCCTGTGCGACACCGCCGGGGTGCGGTCGCAAGCGGGCACCGTCGAGCGTGCCGGCATCGAGCGAACCCTCGAAGTCGCGGCTGCAGCCGACATCGTGCTGGTCGTCCTCGATCGCTCGCAACCGCTCGATCAGGAAGACGCCTCGGTCCTTGCCGCGTCGGCCGGGCCGTGTCGGCTCGTCGTGCGGAACAAGGCCGACCTCCCCGCGGCATGGGCTCGGAACGAAGCCATGCTCGACGTCTCGGCGCGGTCGGGGGAGGGGCTGCCCGAGCTCGCCGCGGCCCTCCGTCGTGCGCTGCCGAACGGCCCACTGGAGCCCAGCCGCGAGCCCGTCGTCGTCACCCGAGCACGCCATCACGAGGCGCTCATCGCCTGCGCGGCAGGCGTCGGCCAGGCGCGCGCGGCGCTGGCCGCGCAGGCCGGGCTCGAGATCGTCGCCTGCGAGCTGCAAGACGGTGTGCTCGAGCTCGAGCGTCTCCTCGGCAGAACGGATGTCGACGATCTGCTCGAGCGCATCTTCCGGCAGTTCTGTATTGGGAAGTAGGGCCTCCTCCGGTACTCACAGCGCGGGATGTTCCACGTGAAACATCACGACATCATCGTGGTCGGCGCCGGTCATGCCGGGATCGAAGCGGCCGCTGCAGCAGTTCGGCTCGGCGCCTCCACGCTGCTCCTCACGCAGAACCTCGACCACGTCGGCCAGATGTCCTGCAACCCCGCGATCGGCGGCGTCGGCAAGGGTCACCTGGTCAAGGAGATCGACGCGCTGGGCGGCGTGATGGGGCGCGCGATCGACGCGACCGGAATCCAGTTCCGGACGCTGAACATGAGCAAGGGCCCGGCGGTTCGAGCGACGCGCGCCCAGGCCGACAAGGCAGCGTATCGCGAGTTCGCGAAGCAGCTCCTCGAGAGCACCCCCGGGCTGATGCTGCGCCAGGGCTCGGTCGAGCGCCTGCTGGTGACTGATGGCGTCGTTCGCGGTGTCGAGACCGCTCTCGGCGAGACATTCGCCGCAGCAGCAGTCATCCTGACCACGGGCACGTTCCTGCGCGGGTTGATCCACGTGGGCGAGCGCAGCCTGCCCGGCGGAAGAGCAGGCGACGCCTCCATCGAAGGACTGAGCGGCGCTCTGGAGGCTCTGGGCCTCCGCGTCGGGCGGCTGAAGACCGGCACCTGTCCGCGCCTCGACGCGCGGACGATCGACTTCTCGCGGCTCGAGGTCCAGCACGGCGACGATCCCCCGACGCCGTTCTCGTTCACGACCGAGCGCATCACGCAGCCCCAGGTCCCGTGCCACCTCACGTACACCACGCCCCGGACGCACGAGATCATCCGGGCGGCGCTGCACCGTTCCCCCATGTTCACCGGACGGATCCAGAGCCGCGGACCGCGCTACTGCCCGTCGGTGGAGGACAAGATCGTCCGCTTCGCAGACAAGGAGCGGCACCAGCTGTTCCTCGAGCCCGAGGGGCTCGACACGGTCGAGATCTACCCGAACGGGCTCTCCACCTCGCTGCCGCTCGACACCCAGATCGCCATGGTGCGGTCGATCCCCGGTCTCGAGGAGGCCGAGATCATGCGTCCCGGCTACGCGATCGAGTACGACTTCGTCGATCCGCTCGATCTGCAGCCGAGCCTCGAAACCAAGCGGGTCTCGGGTCTCTTCCTCGCCGGTCAGATCAACGGCACGACCGGTTACGAGGAGGCCGCGGCGCAGGGTCTCGTGGCGGGAATCAACGCCGTGCGAAAGGTCCGTCGCGAAGCGCCCGTCCGCTTCGGGCGCGACGAGAGCTACATCGGGGTTCTGGTGGATGACCTCGTGACCCGCGGGGTGGGAGGCGAGCCCTACCGGATGTTCACCTCGCGGGCCGAGCACCGCCTCCTGCTCCGCGAAGACAACGCCGATCAGCGGCTCGGTCGCGTCGCCCGCGAGCTCGGCTTGCTCAGCCCGGAGGGGCAAGAACGGCTGCGGGACCGCTCGGAACGCCTGCGGTTGGGTCGCGAGACCCTTGCAGCCCGCCGATTCTTCCCGACGGCCGCCACCAACGCCGCGATCGCGCAGGCCGGGCTTGCGCCGCTTCGCCAGCCGGCGACCGCCGCCGAGCTGCTGCGGCGTCCCGACATCGGCATCGACCAGCTACGCGCTCTCGGGCTGGAGCTCGACGAAGACGACCCGCGCATCCTGGGAACCCTGGTTCTCGACGCGAAGTACGAGGGGTACGTCGCCCGTCAGCAGGCGATCGCAGCGCGCAGTAGCCGCCTGGAGACGACCCCGCTGCCGAGCGGCATCGACTTCACGGCAATCGCCGGCCTCTCGGCCGAGGTGCGCGAGAAACTCTTCAGGATCCAGCCGACCACCCTTGGTCAGGCGGCCCGGATTCCCGGGGTCACGCCGGCCGCGGTCGCCCTCCTGGGCGTGCACCTGCGACGTACGCGGTCCGCCTGAAACCGTGCCCCGCACGACGGCAGAGCCTCGCGACGATGCGGCGGTGCGGTTGCGCGCCGGCGCGTCGGCGCTCGGGGTCCAGCTCGACGACGCTCAGGTGGCGACGCTCTGCCGCTTCCTGCACGAGCTCGAGCTCTGGAATGCACGCGTCAATCTCGTCGGCGAGCGTGATCGGCTTGCCCTGGTCGAGCGCCACCTCGTGGATTCGTTGGCGGCCGTGCCGCTCCTCAGCGCCCTCGAGGCCGCCCCACGCATCGCAGACGTGGGAAGTGGGGCAGGGCTGCCGGGCGTGCCCCTGGCGATCGCTCTACGCGCGCCGACGACGTGGCTCATCGAGCCGCGGAAGAAGCGCGCGAGCTTTCTGCGCAGCGTTCGCCGCGCCCTGGGCGACGTGGGACTGGAGGTCGTCGAGGCGCGCGGCGAGGACGTCGCGGCGCGCGCGGATTGTCGCGGGGCATTCGACGTCGTCGTCAGCCGCGCGACCCTCGCCGATCGCGACCTGCTTGCGTGTGCCGCTCCGCTCGTGCGGCCCGGCGGCCTTCTCGTCGCGTACCGCGGGCCGAACCCGGGCTCACCGCCTGACGTGGGTGCAGTACACGCCTCGTCGTTCGATGGCCCCACCGTCCATCGCTACGACCTGAAAGGTGCCGGGCGCGCCTTTCGCCTGGACGTGTGGACTCGATGTTTCACGTGAAACACTGCGAGATGTCGTCGCTGCCATTTACCGTCCGGCAGAGAATCTGTTAGGCAACGCTGCTTCCGCATGGGTCGCGTCATCGCCATCGTCAACCAGAAGGGCGGCGTCGGGAAGACGACGACGGCGGTGAACCTCAGCGCCGGCCTCGCGCTCGGCGGCCACTCCGTGCTGCTGATCGACGCGGATGCCCAGTGCAGCGCGACCAGTGGATACGGGATCCGTCTCGCCGAAGAGGAGCCCTCCACCTACGACGTCATCCTGGGGCAGGTGACCCCCGCTGACGCCGCTCGGACGACCATGCTTCCCAGCCTGCGCGTGGTCGGTGCCAGCCGCGATCTCGTCGGCGCGGAGATCGAGCTGGTCTCGGTCCAGAACCGCGAGCGCCGCCTGCGGGAGGCGCTCGCCGGGGTGCGGGATCAGTACGATTTCCTTCTGATCGACTGCCCCCCATCGCTCGGGCTCGTCACGCTCAACGCGCTCACGGGCTGCGACTCCCTTCTCATCCCGCTGCAATGCGAGTACTACGCCCTCGAGGGGCTGACAGCACTCCTGGAAACCGTCTCGCTCGTCCGCGACAGCCTGAATCCGGATCTCGCGATCGAAGGGTTGCTGCTCACCATGTACGATGGTCGCAACACGCTCTGCCGCCAGGTGGCCGACGACATAAAGGGACATTTTCGAGACACGGTTTTTCGGACGGTGATTCCCCGCAACGTGCGTTTGAGCGAGAGCCCCAGCCATGGCCTTCCGGCCCTGCTGTACGACCCGGCGTCTCGCGGGGCGCTCGCCTACGGCGAGCTGGCGCGAGAGGTCGCCGGGGAGTCGGGCGATGAGACGGCGTGATTCAAAACGTTGTTATTATCGAGGATGCGATGCGTAAGGCTCTCGGCAAAGGCATCGGCGCGCTGATTCCGACCGCGCCCCAGCGCCGCCCCGCCGCGGCAAGCGAACCGGCCCCGGTTGCCGCACCGGAAGCGCCCGCCAGGGGCGTCGTGCAGGAGGTCCCGCTCGACGCGATCGACGTGAACCCGCGCCAGCCGCGGGCGCGCTTCGACGATCAGGCCATCGAGGATCTCGCGACGTCGATCCGCGACCGCGGCGTCCTGCAGCCGGTTCTCCTGCGCACGACCCCCCAGGGCCGCTTCGAGCTCATCGCCGGCGAGCGCCGTCTGCGCGCGAGTCGCCTCGCCGGGCTCGAACGCATCCCCGCCCTCGTCAAGGAGGCGAACGACAGCGAGAGCCTCGTCCTGGCGATCGTCGAGAACGTGCTGCGCGCCGATCTCACTGCGCTCGAAGAGGCGCGCGCCTACCGGGCGCTGATGGCCGAATTTTCATTGACGCAGGACGAGGTCGCCAGACGCGTGGCCAAGAGCCGCCCCGCGATCACGAACACGCTGCGCCTGTTGCATCTGCCCGGCGAGGTGCAGCGCGACCTGGAGGAAGGCCGCATCACCGCGGGCCACGCGCGCGCCCTGCTCGCGGCACCGACCGAAGCCGCGCGGACCGCGCTCACGCGCGAAATCGTGACCCGCGGACTGACGGTGCGCGACGCCGAGAAGGCGGTGGCCCGCGCTCGTTCGAAGCCCGAGTCCGCCGTTGACCCCGACGTCCGTCGCCTGGCATCCGACCTGAGCCGCGCTCTGGGCACCAAGGTCACCATTCACCCCGGCAAGGACGGCAAGGGAACGGTCGAGATCACGTTCTTCTCGCACGACGACCTCGCCCGGGTCGCAGCCCGGCTCCTCTCGTGCAGCGGCCTCGCCCACGGCGCTGGCTGACGATCCCCCGGGCCAGCGACGGTGGCGCACGAGTTCGATCACCGGAATATCGTGCCCGCTAATGGATCGGCAGACGTTTTTGACATCCCCTCTGCTTGATGGTACCGGATCGCCGGCGCGTGCGAGCCGCAGCCGGACCAGTTCGTCCGCCCGGCTCGTGCGACATGGTGTGTCTCGGCCGTGCCCGGCCGGGCCAGTTGCCGGCAGGCAGGAACGAACGGGATGGCTCTCTTCAAGAAGGATCGCGGCAGGACGTCCGAGGACGTTGGTGAATCCGCAGCCAGGCCCTCCTCGACGTCCTCGATCGGCACCCCATTGGCTGCTCCAGCCGAAACGCACGAGCGGGAGGGGACGAAGAACATGGCGAGCTACGGGGCTCTGGAGCGCATGGCGCCCGGCGACACATCGCGAGAGACCGCCTTCCTCGGCAAGGGGACGCGGCTCGCAGGCAAGATCTCCTTCGAGGGAACGGCCCAGATCGAGGGGCAGGTCGAGGGCGAGATCGTCGCCAACGATACCCTGCTCATCGGCGAATCCGCTCTCGTCAACGCGCAGATCAGCGGCGGCATCATCGTCATCCACGGCAAGGTGACCGGCGACATCACGGCTTCGAAAAAGCTCGAGATCCGCGCCCCGGGCCGCCTGTACGGCAACGTCACCACGCCGAGCCTCGTCATCGAAGAAGGCGTGATCTTCGAGGGCCACTGCTCGATGGGGGCGACCGAGGCGCGCGGCGACCGCAAGGTGACGCTGCTCGCCAAGGACGACCGCGGCGCCGAAGCGGCGCCGCCCCCGCCCCTCAAGGCACAGGCAGAAGGCAAGTAGCACCGAACGAACCGCACGTTCGTCGCGCTCGTCGGGTCGCAGACGGGGACTCTCCCCGTCGTCGCTCAGCCCTGTGTCCGGAGCGCGGTGAGCCCCCGACGACAACACGGCCCGCAGCGAAAGTTTCCGAAATGCTCGAGCTTCCTCCGGCAATCACATTCTATTGCATGGTCGTCGCGTTCTTCGTGTTCGCGATGGTCCTGTCGAAGCTCGTCCTGCAGCCGACGCAGGCCGTGCTCGCCGAGCGTGCAAGGCGAACCAGCGGCGCGCTCGCGGAGGCGACGCGGATGCAGGCCGAGGCGCGCGCCCTCAAGGACGAGCTCGCCGCGACGCTCGACCGCGCGCGCCACGCTGGCAGCGCCGCGGGCGAGCAGATCCGCCGGGAGGCCGAAGCCAACGAGCGCAGGCTCCTCGAGCAGGCCCGTGCCGAAGCGGCACGCACGCTCGAGGACGTCCGGACGCGTGTCGCGACCGAGTCCACCGCTGCGCGAGCCACTCTCCAGGAGCAGGCCGGCCCGCTGGCTCGGCTGGCGGCCGAAAAGATCCTCGGCCGCGCGGTGGCATCGTGAGCTTCCCGCGGCGTCTCTTCGTCTTCGCGGCGGTCGTTGTGACCGGCCAGGCCGATCTGGCCCTCGCCGCCGGGGGTGGCGAGGCTCACGGACCGTCGTGGACCCTCACGCTGCTCGGCTTCGCGAACTTCGGGATCTACGCGGCGGTCATGTACCGCTTCGCCTGGCCCGCGATCGTCAAGTATCTGAAGGAGCGCCGCGCCGGCGTGGTCGAGGCGCTCGAGGCCGCCGCGCGCGCCCACGCGGAGGCAGAGGCGCTGAAGGCCGAGTTCCAGGCGAAGCTCAAGAACGTCGAATCCGACGCGGCGCGGGCACGCGACGAGCTTCTGGAGATCGCGCGCAACGAGGCGGACAACCTGCTCGCCGGGGCGCAGCGCTCGGCCGACCGCATTCGCCGTGACGCCCAGCTCGTCGCCGACCAGGAAGTCGCACGCGCGCGCCGCACCCTGCAGGAGGACGCGGCCCAGCTTGTCGCGAAGATCGCCGGCGAGCTCGTCTCCCAGAAGCTCGACGCCAGCGACCAGGCACGGTTCGTCGAGACCTTCATCACCGAGACACGCGGGGCAGCGGCCGACGGCAATCTTACGGGGGTGAACTCGTGACCAGCGCGATCGCCAGGCGCTACGCCCGCGCGCTGGCCGGCGTCGCCGGCGAGCAGAACCGGCTCGAGGAGACCGCGACCGAGCTCGAAAGCATCGCAACGTGGCTCGACGACGCCGATGTCAGGGCGGCGTTCGAGTCGCCGAGCCTGGGTGTCCAGGCGAGCCGCGGTCTGGTCGGCCGCCTCGCGGAATCGCTCGGCCTCTCCGAGCTGTCGCGGAACTTCCTCTCACTGCTCGCCGAGCGCCATCGGCTCGACCAGTTCCGGTCCATCGTGCTGGCCTACCAGGCGCTGGTCGACCGGTCGCTCGGCCGCGTGCGGGCGACGATCCGCGCGGCGTCGCCGCTGGGCGACTCGAGCATCGAACAGATCCGCGTGGTCCTCGAGCAGATGGCCGGCAGGAAGGTGATCGCGTCGGTGGTCGTCGACCCGACGCTGATCGCCGGGATCTCGGTCGAGATCGAAGGGCGCGTCTACGACGGCAGCGCCCAGACGCAGCTCGCGCATCTCGCGCGCTCGATAGCCCGCGAGGTTTCGCCGGGCTGAGAGCGGCACCGGCGCGCACCGGCACGCCGGCATCAGAATTCGCAACGAAGGTTCGGAAGGAGACGGAGCAGATGGCGATTCGCGCCGCAGAGATCAGCGACATCATTCGCCAGCAACTCAAGGACTACACGAAGTCGCTGGAGGTGCGGGAGACCGGCACGGTGCTCTCCACCGGTGACGGAATCGCGCGCATCTACGGCCTCGAGCGCGCCGCCGTCGGCGAGCTGCTTGAGTTCCCGCACAACGTCTACGGGATGGTGCTGAACCTCGAGGAGGACAACGTCGGTGCCGCGCTGTTCGGCGAGTCGCACGCCATCGGCGAGGGGGACGAGGTGCGCCGCACGGGCCGCATCGCCGAGGTCCCCGTCGGTCCCGAGTTGCGCGGCCGCGTCGTCAACGCCCTGGGCCAGGCGATCGACGGCAAGGGCGAGCTCAAAGTGAAGGAGACGCGCCGCATCGAGCTCAAGGCGCCGGGCATCGTCGACCGCCAGCCCGTCAAGCAGCCGCTCCAGACCGGCATCAAGGCGATCGACGCCCTGATCCCGATCGGTCGCGGCCAGCGTGAGCTGATCATCGGCGACCGACAGACCGGCAAGACCGCGATCGCCATCGACACCATCATCAACCAGCGCGGCGGGGACGTCACCTGCATCTACATCGCCATCGGGCAGAAGCGCTCCACGGTCGCTCAGGTCGTGGAGAAGCTCTCGCGCTACGGTGCGATGGAGTACACGATCGTCGTCGCCGCGACCGCCTCCGAGTCCGCGCCGCTCCAGTTCATCGCGCCCTATTCCGGCTGCGCGATGGGCGAGTACTTCCGCGACAACGGCCAGCACGCCCTGGTGATCTACGACGATCTGTCGAAGCAGGCCGTCGCCTACCGCCAGCTGTCGCTGCTGCTTCGCCGTCCGCCGGGTCGCGAAGCGTATCCCGGCGACGTGTTCTACCTGCATTCGCGGCTCCTCGAGCGTGCGGCGAAGCTCTCCGAGCAGCGCGGCGGCGGCTCCTTGACCGCTCTGCCGATCATCGAGACCCAGGCCGGCGACGTCTCGGCGTACATTCCGACCAACGTCATCTCGATCACCGACGGCCAGATCTTCCTCGAGACGGACCTCTTCTACTCGGGCGTCCGTCCCGCGGTGAACCCCGGCATCTCGGTCAGCCGCGTCGGTGGCTCGGCACAGGTCAAGGCCATGCGCCAGGTGGCCGGCACCCTGCGCCTCGACCTCGCGCAGTACCGTGAGCTCGCGGCCTTCGCGCAGTTCGGCTCGGACCTCGACGCCGCGACCCAGAAGCAGCTCGCGCGCGGCAGCCGCATGGTCGAGATCCTCAAGCAGAAGCAGTACGAGCCCCTGCCGGTCGAGAAGCAGGTCCTGGTGCTCTTCGCCGCGACGAACGGCTTCTTCGACGACGTCCCGCTGCCGTCGATCGGCCACTTCGAGCGCGAGCTGCTGGTGTTCGTCGAGGGCAAGCACCACCAGCTCCTCAAGGACATCGCCGCGCAGCGCGAGCTCAGCGACGACCTGAAGCGGCGCATGGCCACCGCGGTCGAGGAGTTCAAGCAGGTCTTCGTCAAGTAAGATGGCGAGCCTCAAGGACATCCGGAAGCGCATCGGTACGGTGCGCAGCACGCAGCAGATCACCAAGGCGATGAAGATGGTCGCCGCGGCGAAGCTGCGTCGCGCGCAGTCCGCGGCCATCGCCGCACGCCCGTATGCACAGAAGCTCGAGACCATCGTCACGCACCTGGTGCGGCGGCTCCCGGACGACGTTCACCCGCTGCTCCGCGTGCCGGAGACGAACCAGCGCGTTCTGCTCATCCACGTGACCAGCGACCGTGGGCTTCGCGGCGGCTACAACTCCAATCTGAACCGCACTCTCGAGACCTTCATCTCGGAGCGTCAGGGCCTCGACCTCAGCTTCGAGGGCATCGGCCGCAAGGGTCTCGACCACCTTCGCAGGCGCGGCCGTCCGACGATCGCGCAGCACGCGATGCCGAGCGTCTTCGGGGCGTCGAACGTCGCCCGCGACCTCGCCCGCGAGACCGTGCGTCGCTTCGTGGACGACGAGTTCGATGCGATCTTTGTGCTCTACAGCAGCTTTCGCTCGGCTCTCTCGCAGGTGCCGACGGTCGAGCAGCTCCTGCCGTTCGAGCGGCACGCGGCCGGAGACGACCACGAGCAGACGGCCCTGGATTACGTGTTCGAGCCGAGCCCGCAGGAGATCATCGGCTACCTGCTGCCGCGCCTCGTCGAGGTCCGGATCCTGCACGCGCTGCTCGAGGCCGGAGCGAGCGAGCAGGCGGCGGCGATGACGGCGATGGATTCCGCGACGCGCAATGCTTCGCAGATGATCGAGCGGCTCACCCTGCAGATGAACCGTGCCCGTCAGGCGGCGATCACCAAGGAGCTGATGGAGATCATCGGCGGCGCCGAGGCGCTCAAAGGTTAGTGACGGCTCCGCGGGCCGGGCGGATAACGACGGAGAACAGCTAGGATGTCTACGCAGAATGTTGGTCGCATCACCCAGGTCATCGGCCCGGTGTTGGACGTCGAGTTCGAGAGCGGCAACCTGCCGCCGATCTACAACGCGCTCAAGATCTCCAATCCGGCCCTGGGCGACGAGCCCGGCAACCTGATCGTCGAGGTCGCACAGCACCTGGGCGAGCGCACCGTGCGCTGCGTCGCCATGGACGCGACCGAGGGACTCGTGCGCGGCCTCGAGGCGATCGATACCGGCACCGGCATCTCGGTTCCGGTCGGCGAGGCGACCCTCGGCCGCATCATGAACGTCATCGGGCAGCCCGTCGACGAGGCCGGCCCCATCGCGACCACGAAGCGCAACCCGATCCACCGTGAGACGCCCGAGTTCACCGACCAGGCGACCGAAGTCCAGGCGTTCGAGACCGGCATCAAGGTCGTCGACCTGCTCGCGCCCTACGCCCGCGGCGGCAAGATCGGCCTCTTCGGTGGCGCCGGCGTCGGCAAGACCGTTCTCATCCAGGAGCTGATCGCGAACGTCGCGCGCCAGCACGGCGGCTACTCGGTGTTCGCCGGCGTCGGCGAGCGGACCCGCGAGGGCAACGACCTCTGGCTCGAGATGAAGGAGTCGGGCGTCATCTCGAAGGCGGCGCTCGTGTTCGGTCAGATGAACGAGCCGCCCGGAGCGCGCGCCCGCGTCGCGCTTTCTGCTCTCACCGTCGCCGAGTACTTCCGCGACGACGAGGGCAAGGACGTGCTCCTCTTCATCGACAACATCTTCCGCTTCACGCAGGCGAACTCCGAGGTGTCGGCCCTCCTCGGCCGCATGCCGAGCGCGGTCGGCTACCAGCCCACCCTCTCGACCGACCTCGGCGAACTGCAGGAGCGCATCACGACGACCCGCAAGGGCTCGATCACGTCCGTGCAGGCGATCTACGTCCCCGCCGACGACCTCACCGACCCCGCGCCGGCGACCACCTTCGCCCACCTCGACGCGACGACGGTTCTCTCGCGCCAGATCGCCGAGCTGGGCATCTACCCTGCCGTCGATCCGCTCGACTCGACGTCGCGGATCCTCGACCCGAACGTCGTCGGCGAGGAGCACTACCAGGTCGCGCGTCAAGTGCAGGAAATCCTGCAGCGCTACAAGGACCTCCAGGACATCATCGCCATTCTCGGCATGGACGAGCTCTCCGAGGACGACAAGCTCACCGTGTCCCGCGCCCGCAAGATCCAGAAGTTCCTCTCGCAGCCGTTCCATGTCGCGGAAGCCTTCACCGGCACCAAGGGCGTGTACGTCAAGCTTGCGGATACGATCCAGGGCTTCAAGGAGCTGGTGTCCGGCAAGCACGACCACCTGCCCGAGCAGGCGTTCTACATGGTCGGCACGATCGACGACGCCATCGCCGCGGCGAAGCGTCTCGCTGCCTGACGTCCCCGGGGATCCCCACCGCCATGCGACTTCTGCTCGTCACGCCCGAGAGGCAGCTCCTCGACACCGACATCGAGGAGGTCTACGCGCCCGGCGTCCTCGGCCAGTTCGGCGTTCTGCCCGAACACGTGAACTTCCTCACGGCACTCGGCACCGGCGAGCTGCGCTACAGGACCAAGGGCGCGGACCACTACGTCGCCGTGAGCGGCGGCGTCCTGGAAGTGCTCGACGACCTGGTCACGGTTCTCGCGGATTCCGCCGAGTCCGCCGAGGAGATCGACGTCGCGCGCGCGCGCCAGGCCGAGGAGCGTCTGCGTCACGCGCTGGCGCGCACGCCGAGCGACGCACCGGAGACGCCGGACCTGGCCGCCGCCCTGGGACGGGCCGCCAACCGGCAGGCGGTGGGC